>CAZRHT010000004.1:0-8791 GCA_964599895.1 uncultured Holophagae bacterium | reverse complement strand
TTTGGCATTCGGCGTGGAACGGCGTTGAAACTATTTCTTTATTCTTCTTCTACCAGATCTTCTAAATACTCGAGATCTTCCGGGTCTTCCAGATCTTCGGGAAGGAGTTCCTGAATATCCTCTTCAACTTCGGAATGGGGAGGGTCAGTCGACAGGCCGACGTCGGTCCGGGCCTGTTGCTCCTCAATTGCATCTACGATGTCCAGGTACGAAAGTGGAGCAGCCACAATCTTCAATTGCAGATGATTCAGCGTGTGACCGTGAATGTCCACTGTTTCCTGACGGAGTGCTTCACAAACGATGTCGGTGGTAAGAGACTGGTAAGCCAGTGACAGGGTAATAGTTCGATCACTCGGTTTTTCCCTGCAAAGCATCGTTAGACCGGTTGTAGAAATATCGGTAATTAAACCCAGTTGAAACGTGCTTGCCTTGCTGAAGCGAACCTGCATTTTCAGTCGTCGTGCCGGCTTTTTCTCATCTCCCTGTGAATTCATGTTTCACTCCTGTCGTTCATTTTGTTGCCTACACTTTCTCATTCATTGCATGATTTGTAAAGTCCTGTTTCTGGGAGAGTGGGCGTTATGTGTGGGCGGCAGAGTAACGCGAGTGGAAGTGCAAGTGGAGAAAAATCAGTAGGTCATCCTCTTCATTGCTGGATACGGTCACCGATCACCCATCACGCTATGGATTTGCCGCAGGGCCTTCAGGGAGGAATTTTTTGTATAGACCATTCTTTTGCAGGAGTTCTGTGTGGGTGCCGGATTCAACCAGTTTGCCCTTGTGGAAGACAAAAATCCGATCCACTTTCCGAATAGTGGAGAGACGATGAGCAATGATAATGGCAGTTCGATTTCGAGTGATTTCCTCCACAGAGTGTTCTATCAAGTTTTCTGTTTCTGAGTCAATATTAGCCGTGGCCTCATCCAGTATGACCAATTCCGGATCGCTGACCAGAGCTCGGGTAAAGGCAAGGAGCTGGCGCTGCCCGACGGACAGGCGCTTGCCCGATTCAAGCACCTCTTCGGAGTAGCCATGGGGAAGATTTTCGATGAACTGACGGGCACGGGATTTTTCAGCGGCTTTCATAATGTCGCTTTCCGAGATGGAGGGCCGATGGAGAGAGATATTGTCTGAAATGGTGCCGGTGAAGAGAAAGGGGTCCTGGGGAATAGTAGCAATGCGTTTTCTGAGTTCACCGACAAGAAGCTGGCGAATGTCCGTATTGTTAATGAGAATTTGCCCTTCCTGTATATCGTACAAGCGGTTGATGAGCTTGATAACCGTTGTTTTGCCGGAGCCTGTTACGCCAACAAAAGCAATTTTTTCACCTGCGTCAATGCTGAACGTGATGTTTTTCAGAACGGGCTGGTCGGGATCATAGCCAAAACTGACATTTTGAAAGTGGATTTCCATTTTACCGGTTTCGGGCAGGACGATGGGATTTTCCGGATCTGTGATGTCTTCCGGCTGATCAAGCATGTAAAAGACCCGCTCGGATGCTGCCATGGCAGATTGAAAGAGATTGAATTTTTCCGCCATCTGCCTGAGCGGGAAGAAAAACATGTTGATGTAGGCAAAAAACGCAAAAATAACACCGGCTTCCAGCGCCGTACCCATAAACATATGGGCAGTAAACAGAACGAGGATCATTCCGGCATTGGATACAATTTCCAGTACGGGAAAGTAAAGTGCGTAGGCCTGAATGACTTTGAGGTATGCTGAAAGGTAATTGTTATTACAAACTTCAAACACATCAGCCCGTTCGGATTTTGTCTGAAATACTTGAATCTCCCTCGCCCCTCCGATGGTCTCCGTCAGCACAGTGTTGATATCGCTGTTTGCTTTTCTGACGCCCCGGAATCCGGTTCGGATAGACTTGCGAAACAGACTGGTGGCAACAATGAAAAAGGGAAGGGTGATAAATGCGGCAAGTGCGAGTCTGGGGCTGAGCATAACCATGGCGGCAGCGATGAAGATAATTTTGAGAACGTCTCCAGCCACTGTGACAATACCATCTGAGATGAATTCCCGTATCGCTTCCACGTCGTTGGTAATGTGAGTCAGGGTTTTGCCCAGAGGCGTTTTGTCAAAATAGGAAGTGGGAAGGCGCATGAGTTTTCGAAAAAGGTCCATTCTGAGGTCGTAAAGCAGGCGTTGACCCAGGTATTGAACGGTGATGGTGAAAACAACCTGTAGAAGGAAGCCGCCAATGAGGACCGCTGCCAGGACGATGCTGATTCGTGTAAGACCCGGGACGTCCCCATTTCTCACATAGCGGTCAATTCCGGTTTTTACCAGCCAGGGCTGGATAACGCTGGCGGCATCCACCAATATCATCAACAATGTTCCAAGAGCGACCAGGAAAAGGTGATTCTTAAGGGTCGGAATCAGCCTGCGGAACAGGCGACCTTTGCGTTCGGGTGTCTTCACGATTCTTCCCCCTCTGTTCCCGCCGATGCCGGATCTTCTTCCATCTGTTGCAATTGAGCCAGTTTTGCGTAGAGCCCGTTCAGTTTAATGAGATCAGCATGTGTTCCGGATTCCATGATCCGACCCTCATCCAGCACGTATATCCGGTCGGCGTTTTTCAGGGCCGTAATCCTATGGGAGATGATCACAATAGCCCGGTTCTCTTTTTCTCCGGAAAAGGCCCGGAGAATCTTTGCTTCCGTCCGTGAATCCACCGATGAAAGGGCATCATCCAGCACCAGTAATGATGCAGGCCGGTAGAGCGCCCGGGCAATGGCAACCCGCTGTTTCTGGCCTCCGGAGAGAGTGATTCCACGTTCTCCAACTATTTCATTCAGTCCTTTGGAAAAGGCGGCAAGATCTTTTTCCAGTCCCGCTTTTTCTGCGGCGGCCAGTATCGGTTCCGGGGCAGGTGAATTTTCACCCAGGGCGATGTTTTCCGCAATTGTCCGGGTAAAAAGAAAGGGGTCCTGTGGTACAAGAGTCACCCGGCTCCCGATTTTCGTCGCGGCGATTTGTGAAATGTCGGTCCCGTTGAGGAAAATCATGCCCGGTTCAGCCTGAAGAATGCCGGTGAGCAGTTCTGCCAGGGTGGACTTTCCGCAACCGATGGGGCCGGTGATTCCTACCGTTTCACCCTTGTGAATCTGCATGGATATGTTTTTCAACGAGGCTTCTTCGGATTGAGGATAACGATAGCTGAGATTTTGAACGGTAACCGTGAGTGTTCCATCCGGAATATTTACTTTTTCATCCCGGGATTCCTCAGGGGAATCAAGGATTTCGTTGATTCGGCCCATGGCACTGATTCCCTGCTGTATGAGGGACATGACCCAGCCGAGGGAGAGGATGGGAAATGTGAGATAGGAGACCAATATGTTGAACTGCAGGAGCTGACCGATAGTCATGTCACCGGCAATGACCTGCCTGCCACCAACAACCAGAATCAGCAACTCTGCAAGTGAAAATATGAAGACAAAAAAGGGCCACATGAATCCCCGCCAGCGGACAAGGTCCATCTGCCTCCCGATATACCATTTGTTCAATTTTGCAAAGCGGCCGGTTTCCACCTTTTCCAGGGTGTGGAGCTTGATAATCTCGATACCGGAGATATCCTGCCAGACCCGGGTTTGTATGGCGGCGGAGGCCTCTTGCACCTTGCGAAATCGCACTCGTAACAGAGGCATCAATAAGAGAATCATCACAACAACTGTTGTGATCAGGGCAACAAACCATATCATCAGCCGGGAGCTCAGGGACAACATGATGGGAAGAAAAATTGCGACACGGCTTAATGAATTCGGGACATACATCATCCCAGGTCCCAGAAGAGTTCTAACATCATTGAGATCATTGGTACTTCGGGAGACCAGGTCCCCGGTTTCCCGGAAGCGGAAAAACATTGCATCCAGGCGGAGAAATTTGGCAAAAATATCCGAACGCAGCTGGAATTCAATTTTTCTGGAAACGCCGATGATGAGTTGCCGCATGGCATACATGCTGATGACTGTCAGAACCGTAAAGAGCACCGCCATCTTAATATTTTCCATGATTACCGGAAGGCGGTTGGTACTCGTGATTTCATCGAGCATACCCCGCATGTAGGCCGGAATTTTTGAAATTGTGTAATTCTGCACGATGAGGAAAACAAAGCCGATGCTGAGGGCTGTGATGTGCCGGTGCAGATATGGGATTAGTTTTTTCAAGTGCTTGATGGTTATTCTCCTTTTTCCTTTCCCGCAAGCACGGTCTCATAGAGTTCGTTGTATTGGCGAACGATTGTGTTCATATTGAAAGTCTCTACAGCATGTTTTGCTGCTGTTTCGGCCATAGTTTTCAGAAGATTTTGATTCCGGATGAGCTGGAGACCCCTGTCCACAGCGGCCCGGATATCTCCTGTTTGGAATAGGAACCCGGTGTGCCCATCTTTAACTACTTCCGGCAAACCTCCGGCATGGGCTGCCAGTACTGGTACACCGCAGGCCATCGCTTCCAGTGCTGACAACCCGAAAGACTCTTCCTGGCTTGGCATAATCAACAGGTTTGCACTGGCAATGATCGGCCCGATATTTGTCCGGATTCCCATAAACTGGACCCGGTTTTCGATTCCAAGGGATGCAGCCAGATTCATCATCTCTGATTGCATTGGACCTTCTCCCAGAATCCACAGCTTCATCGGCCGGGTAGATTTTTGCGAGAGGCCATGAAATATCCGGATAACATCCAGGGGCTGTTTCACCTTCCGCAGGTTTGAGATATGAAGGCATACGAAGTCATTTTCAGGGTTCAACTGGTCTTTTTTCTGTAACCCGGGGTTGAAGAACTCCGGATTAATAAAATTGTAAATGGTTTGAATCCGGCCTTCCGGCATGCCAAAAATCCTTTCAGTTTCCGTCCGCAAATAGTGGGACACTGCTGTTATGGCATCGCACTTCCGCAGAGCATGGCAGGTAATATTGGTCATAGTGGGGTGGGCACCCACAACGGTAATATCAGTACCGTGGAGAGTGGTTATACACTTTACATCCCGTCCGGAAATGTCACTGGCCAGAAGAGCTGCAACCGCATGGGGGAGGGCATAGTGGCTGTGAATCAGGTCAATATTATACTTGATGATCAGGCCACTTAGCTGGGATGCCAGCGCCAGGGTGTAAGGCGGGTAGTTGAAAACCGGATAATCTTTTAGCCAGACCTTGTGAAAGTGGATTCGATCAGAATACTGTTCCCCAAGGCGAAAAGGGGGTTCCAGTCCAACAAAATGGACACTGTGTCCTATTTCTTCAGCCATGGCCCTGCCGAGTTCGTAGGCAACAATGCCGGAACCACCCATTCTATGGTAATTCAGTACCGCGATTTTCATATTTGTCGTCCTTTAGCGAATATCCTTCTTGATGAAGGGTGTCAGTACATCTTCGATTCGAAGGGGCTGGTCACTGAAAAATGGTTCTCCAAAACCGGCACCAACCTTAGCACCTGCCATAACAGCCCGTGCCTCCAGAATCTCCCAGAATCGATTGGACCGGATAAATGTTTTCGTGTTGCCGTCGTTTTCTCCCTCTGCAGTAACCTGTGAACCATAAGCCCGGATCGCATTCAGTTTAAGATCCCAGAATTTCGTGATGTCCACCACGAAATCCGGTTCAGCTGCTGGTATCAGTTCCGGAAACCCGATGCACACGGAGGGTCGAAAGGGCGGCTGTCCCGTGTCAATTTTTTCCAGTCCGGCCAGAAAAACGCATTCCCTTACAATTATTCCGGTGTTTTGATGGTCCGGGTGCCGCATGGGGGCATTGACGAAGGTAAACACCAATTCCGGCCTTGTTTTCCGAAGTACCTTAATGACCTTCAACCGGGCCGATTCAGTATTCTGCACATTCCCATCGGGCAGGTTCAAGGTAAAGCGTTCTTCCACCGATAGAATCTTCGTTGCCTTTGAAAGCTCAAGGGCGCGAGTTTCGGCAGAGCCATAGGTCCCGGCCTCTCCCTGTGTCAGGTCGCAGATGCCGGTTTTCAAACCTTGTGCATGGAATGCCGCCATTGCGCCGCCCATGAAAATTTCAATATCGTCCGGGTGAGCCCCGATGGCGAGAATGTCAAGCATGTCCAACCTCCAGAATCTGCGATTCAAAGCAATACCGGTCCAGTACCCATTGTACAAAATTCAGCCCGCCATAGCGGTTCATGAAATAAAAAAGGTTGAAAACCCGTTCCTGGGGCAATCCACCTGGCAGCAATCTATCACTGAGTTCACCGGTATCGGATAATTTCTGCTGAATGGCAGTGTTAATTTCTGAGCGTTTTTTTCCCAGTGCGACTTTGACCGCCGGTTCCAGTATTTTCTGGACTGTTCTGCGGTCCAGTCCCATTTGATCTACAAAGTTCAGATATTCTTCCGTTTTTTCTGACAAATCATTGTTCAGTGCGGAAATATCCACACCGCTTTCACGGTTTCGAACATTCTTCAGGAGAGATTCCTTTTCCTGGCCGATAACTTCTGCCACTGTCAACCCGCTTCTCTCCAGCAGCCTTTTCGTCCGGGGCTCAATGAGAATTGCCGACATGCGTCTCTGAATCCGGGCCTCTTGGACCAGATGGCGTTTATACCAGGGACCAAGCTCTGAGATGTACGCTACTTCCCCCGGCCCCGCAACATAGGTGTCCGTTTTGAAGTACGCGTCCTGGCACACATTTCGTGTCTTCAAATTGGGAAGTAACTGGCCCATTTCAAGGTTAGCGGGGCGCTTGTCCCGGAACACGAGCCCCGTTTCTGTTTTGAATAATGCCAGACGTTTTCCGTCGACGCGAAGGAATGCGTTGCACTGTTCACCTGTTTCTGTGGCCGCAATTTCAGCTTCCAGAATGGATCGGATTTCAGACAAAAATCCATCCTCGGAAGGGTCAAAGATACGGATCCCCAGAGTCCCGTACAAGGCGGACGCAAGTCGGAAACTGGCCTCCCCAAGTGTGCTTCCGGGCTGATAACAGGAAATTGCCAGTTCACGCAAGGACCCTGTCCATTCTGTGGGAGTCAAGTCGTCAAAGAACCTGTTCAGAATTTCCACCAGTTTTTCATCCACCGGGATCAATCCGGAGGAGAGCCCACCGGTATCCTTATCCCAACGGAGGGTTTTCAACTGGTTTGCCTTATCCAGATAACTGAAATGGTTTATTTCAGCAAAATCGGCGTCATTGGTTTCCAGCCAGTACACAGCGTTTCCGTTTTCCCGACGGGCGAGGGTAACGGCCCCCAGCACCTTGTACAGTGTGTACATCGGGCCACCGAGGATCCCGATCTGTTGTCCGGTGACGAAAACAGGGCTAGCCATCTAACTTCTCCGCATAAAGAATGGTTCGCGGCGACTCCGACGACCACCGGGCACCTTCATAGTTACCGAAACTGCCCACCGGACTCAGACCGGCATCACGGAGCATATCTTCCAGGCGGGGCTTGTCATAAAGTTTCACCCGCTCCTGGTAGCGCTTCTCACCATTATTCATTTCAAAAACAATGTCTTTTATCACCATATCTCCAACAATCCGTCTTTTCTCAATTACCCGTTGAGCCGGAGCCAGCTCGCGGACTGTTTCCGGTTCCAGATTAGCGCTCACATAGGCCGGGTTGAGATAATCCAGCCAGTACGTTCCGCCGGGAGTCAATGCCTGTGATACGGAGGTGAGTACCTCCATGTTTTCTGAATCTTCGTCAAAATAGCCGAAGCTGGTGAAAAGAGAAAGAATTATGTTGAATTTTCCTGAAATGCGTCTCATGTCGCCAACAGAAAGATTCAGATGGGGAAACTGTAATTTGCCCAGGTCAATGAGAACCGCCGACAAGTCAATTCCAGTTATATTCAGACCGTGTTGATGGAGAATCTCCGAGTGGCGCCCCTCGCCACAGCCCAGATCCAGAATATTGGCTGATGGTTCCGGCTTCAATGTGGAGAGAATCAGTGAAATCTGACGGTTCGCATCTGACATATCCCGGTGACGGTATAGGAGCAGGTAATCCTCATTAAACCAGTTTTCAAACCAGTGGGAGGCGCCTGCCACCATGGTGCTACTTTATCCCGTGACGAAGCTTGTAATCGGCCCAGTTCTGCTTCAGCCAGTAAAAGGCACTGAAGTCATTGAGACGGAGTAGAAAGGGATTCGTCTCCTGCTCGTGGCCGATAGTGGAGCTTTTCGCAACTCCATAGTTGTGACCCGGCCATACCCGGATATGGGGTTCCATTTCCATGAGAATCAGCAAGCTCTGAAACTCCGTTTCTGCTTCCTTCCGTGTGGCAGTGCCGCCGATCTTCCCCACGAACAGCGTGTCGCCGGTGATCAACTCATCTTCCACGTGGACACAGATGGAATCCGGTGTGTGACCGGGCGTGTGGAGAAACGAAAGAATCAAATTTCCCAGGGCCAGGGAAGGGCGGGAGTCGTCCACCCGGATGTCTCCGTGGGGGGCTGACTCGTGGGCTACAATGCTGCACCCCGTTTTATCCTTCAAAAAGGCGTTGCCACCTGTGTGGTCACTGTGGCCATGGGTATTGATCACCATTTCAAGGGAAAGTTTGTGTTTTTGAAGCGCGGCAATACAAGGTGATGGGTCCGGTGACGGATCTACCAGTGCCGCGACGCCGGTGTCGCCGTCTCCGATCAGGTATCCGAAATTTCTGTCTCCGCCGGTTTCGATTTGCTCGAAAATCATATCTCCTCCCGATTGGTAAATCGCTCAAGGACAGTGTTGCAAGCTCTTACATAAATGTCAAGTATAGAGCGTGGCTTCGGCATTTTCAGTTACTGTTCCCGGTGGCATCTCTGCCACCTTCCG
>CAZRHT010000003.1:31556-90006 GCA_964599895.1 uncultured Holophagae bacterium | reverse complement strand
GACATCACCCAGCGGGAATTCGACTACCCAGTCAGTTCTTCTGCTTCCCCCCGCACCGGTCACAACAGCCGCCACCAATATACAGACGGATTCATTCACTGCAAACTGGAATTCGGCAACCAGCGCAACTGGTTACCGATTGGACGTATCCGAAAACAGCGGATTCAGCACTTTCGCCTCCGGATACAATAACCTCGATGTCGGCACATCGACCAGCCAATCCGTCACGGGATTATCTGCATATACAACTTACTACTATCGTGTCCGGGCCGTTAACGCCAACGGAACCAGTATTGACTCAAACACGACCAGCGTCCAGACACTGGGACAACCCGCCGCCGTAACCACAAACTCTGTGACGGCTGTAGCGGACAAAAGTGCTACCGGAAATGCCACAATCACAGACCTGGGTATTCCCACTGCCACCCAGCACGGCATGGTATGGAATACATCGGGCAATCCGACAGTATCGGATAATGCCTCCACGGAAGGCATACCATCAGCCACCGGTGCTTATAGCAGCAACATGACAGGGCTTCTGCCCGGCACTACATACTATTCCCGAGCCTACGTCACCAATGACGTCGGACCGGCATATGGGAGTGATGTATCGTTCACCACACTGGCACCGTCCCTCACAATCAGTCTGTCACCAGGAACTACGACGGGTACCTGCGGAGGTAACAGTACCTGGACCATTACGGTAACAAACACAGGCCCCGTCAATGCCGACGTGGTTCTGGTTGAGGTGACCCCTGGCGCGTGGCTGGATATCAACCTGGCCTCATCCACGACCGGTCTCACCGATCTGGGCGGGGGAGTATTCGGATGGGAATACAATAATCTGTCTTCATCCGGCAGTCACCAGTTTACACTGGTCGCCACGTTGAACCCGGACGGCCTGCCCAATCAGGCTGACTGCAGCTCCTCCTTGCGAACCCTGAATGCGCGTACCACATGGGGTGCCGGAACAACCGGAGATGCCGTAGACGGGAACCCCTCCACAAGAGGGTATGACAAGCTGTACGGCACCTGGACAAATGCAACGCCCGCCACTGTCGAAATGCCCAACCTGATTGCCACTGGAATAACAGCGGACACAACCTGTTCAGGAGACAGCAATCTCACCGGGACAATTACGGTCAACCTGCAGAACACCGGTTCTGCAGATGCTGTTGGCCCATTCACCGTCCAGGTCACGGATGGGAAAGGCTGGACCGGCACAGGTGTCTATTCGGGTACTCTGGCGGCAGGGTCAACAGACAGTGTCTCGATTAACACTGCGACATGGTCAGTTGCCTGCCATGCGTGTGGAGATCCGTACACGCTCAATGCCACCATTGACCTCAACAATAACATCTGTGAATGTAACGAAAGTGACAACAACTATGGTCCAGTGTCCTACAGCGTCGAGCTACCGGATCTGTCTGTCACGACCGACAACTTGAGTATATCCTGCTCTGGAGACGGGCAGGGCCAGCTCAGCGGCACATTGACCATCTCCAATGGGGGTTGCGGTGATTTTTCGGGAGACATTCCAGTTCGATTTACTCTCTACGACAGCATGAACTGCTCAGGCACGGTTCTGGATCAATGGACGGACACGCTAAGCTCTGTTTCAGTGAGTGCAGGCGGAACTACGGCCGTCTCCATTCCTTCCCACACATATTCGCTGGAATACTTCGAATATGGTGATTCCTGCCGCGTATCAGTGACTGTAGACCTTGACTACGGGGACACTATATGCGAATGTGACGGCACAAACAACAGCTACTGTGCTCCTTCACTGGATTTGGGAATACCGGACCTGCAACCGACGACAGATACCCTGACAGTTGACTTGTCATCAGAAAACCACCTGACTGTCTCAGGTCATGTTACCGTCGCCAACTGGGGCTGCGTAGCAATGAATTCGGATTTACCTGTCCGTTTCACTCTATACGCCGGTGCGGACGAAACTGCACCTGTACTGGATCAGTGGACAGAGACATTCACTGGGATGTCAATTGCGGAAAACTCAGGTCTGGCCCCTGTTTCACTGACTCCCCACACGATAAATCTGACGGACGGGATTCCCGGCGGAGCCTGTAACTTGTCCATCCTGGTTGAACTGGACTATTCGGACAGCATCTGTGAAACTTCCGGAACCAATAATGACCATCTGTACACCGGGTACTCCGTAGATGGTCCGGACGTGACAATCCAGGGACAGGCTCTGGAAATCACCTGCAATTCCAGCGGGCCGGACACGATTCATGGCACAATAACGATGGGAAACATGGGCTGCTCTGCGATTACCGGTGATGTGGAAGTAAGCTTCGACCTGATGGACCAGCCGGGCTGCGCAGGGAGCGTGGCGCACGCCTGGACGGAAACATTCCACGGACTGAACATCGCCCCATCGTCTTCAGTCCAGCTGGTCATTACTCCGGAATCGGCCGAACTGGGGATCTGCTCCGCCGCGGATCCGTCAGGTTCCGTGCATATCGTTGCCGATCCGTCCAATAACCTGATCGAACTGAACGGAAACAATAATGAGTTCTGCGGAAACATCTTGTTGAAACATCTTATCGAGGCAACAGCAGGGGCCAACGGACAAATTGACCCTGCCGGAACAATTCCGGTTATCCATGGACAGGATCAGGTATTCAGATTCATTCCCGATACGGGATTTCATGTGGACCACGTAATCATAGATGGTAAAGATCTGGAGAGAAAATCAGCTTACACCTTCCATAGTGTCAGTGAGGACCACACCATACACGTTGACTTCGCAAAGAATATCCCACCTGTAATAGATAGCTTTACGCGTGATCTCGAAACAGGAAATGCTCCACTCAACGTTGGCTTCTTAGTAAATGCACACGATCCGGACGGTGGAAGAATTGTCCGATATGACTGGCAGATTGAGGGACGTCGGACAGAATCAAGATCCACGTACACGGGGGATATGACGTATCGATTCACCTTGCCCGGTGACTGGACCGTAACTGTCACAGTCACCGACGATGAAGGTGAAACTGCGACATCAACTCAAATGCATCTGACCACAACCCAGAGCGGCCCCGTGACATTCCCAATCCCAACCGCACAAGATGCAGCCAAGATGAATCTTCCGGACGCCAATCTCACTACCTGGGTACTAAACCCATTCGAATCCGCAACTGAGGTAAGACGCTTTCTGGTAGACACCAGCGGTATGAGCACGGAACTGCTGCCGGTGACGGTCGCTGGATTCGGAAAACAATCTTTGTCAACAAATAGTAAAACCGAAATCCCGTCCGGCTCATCACTTATGGTTGAAGCCGATCGCCACATGATGTATGTCACCCGGTTCTCCAATGTTCTGGCAGATATGGCTGCACCCCTGACAGATGCCCTTGAGTCAAAACTCTACGTGCCTCACATTGCTGAAGAAATTGACCAATGGAACACGTCACTATACCTCTCAACCGGAAATTCAAATCCCAACTTGTTCAGTAAGGTGACTGTTGGCAATGTGTCCACAACTATTGAGCTACCACCATCTCAGACTCTGGATCTTGGGAGCTATCTCCCAACCTCACCGCAGACAGATTCCAGTTGGGGCACAATTACGGCCAACGGACGGGATCCATTTTCCAACACCCATGTGCTTAGCGGCCTGGAACTTTTCATCCGTGAAGGCGGTGACGGTGCCGCGGTGGAAGTTGGACAACAACTATACCGAACGCTATACATACCCCATATTCCCACTGAAACAGATCAGTTCTGGACAGGATTTGCCCTGATCAATCCAAATGAAGAAACAAGCACTGCCCATGTCCGCCTTTTCAACGATCAGGGAGAAACAGCCGGCACATATGACCTGGTCATTCCTCCCCATTTCAAAGTTAAGGGACTGCTGGGAGACCTGTTCCCCGCTTCAGTCGGTACCGCTTCATGGGGGATAATCTCCACAAATCTGCCAATTTCCGGTCTGGAAATTTACGGAACTGAAAAAGGGGGCATTTGCGGATTTGCACTATCTGGAATCCAGTATACAGAAGCTGCATTGCCATTGCTCGCAGTGGATGCTGAACATTGGACCGGAGTTGCGCTGACCAACGCCGGGACACAAGATGCGAACGTAACGATGCGTTTGATGGCATCTGATGGAACCGTTCGGGTTCAACAGACGGTTGTAATCGCAGCGGGAACCCGACAGGCACTATTGCTGACAGACTTGTTCCCAACCACCGAAGTACAGCCTGACGACCATATTCAAATCGTCTCGGACCAGGCTATCAGCGCACTGGAAGTTGCAGGGGACATGATCAACAGCAAATTGCTGGCTATACCGGCTATGGATTAGATAGAGGAATAACAATGTGTGACGATCTGTGATTCCTGATATGATTGATCGTCCTTAACCAATAACACCGCTGGGGACAGGAAGGAGTAACTCTCCTTCCTGTTCTCTATCTTTTACTTGACGCCCTTCGACTCAACCTGCCATGCATGAACAAAACATCTCAAAGCAGAATCTCCCGGGTGGGGCTTCGCTTGACATCCAGAAACTTGTTCATCATACTGTAACAACTGAATGTGTGAGGATAACATGAAGACTCTGCTGAGCGCTTTTATACTGTTACTGACGTTGACATCAATTGCTACCCCGACCCGCAGCAAATCCCCTGTGAGTCCGAAAACTGCGGTATTGAGTCCACTCTACGCCCAGATGCCGGATATCTCCCGGTGCCTCAGCGGAAAGCTTTCCCGCAATGAGATACAGACAGCTTTCAATTTAATCAATCGCATCCGGGCAATACATCATCTTTCACCTGTCACATACGGGAGCAACATGGATGAAGCCTCTGCAAAGGCTGCCCTCATAGTGGCGGCCAACCGCAATATGACCCACCACCCCGCACCTGAATCTTTATGTTTTTCCAACGAAGGTGCGACAGCCAGTACTCACAGCAATCTCTTCATATCCACTTATTCAATCTGGGACCCCACTTCCGTCGGACGCCGTATACCGGACATTGTTGACCAGATGAAGAAATACCTGATACCAACCTCTGACATTGTCACAAGCTGGCTCATTGACCGGAATATACCTTCTCTTGGGCATCGGAGATGGCTGCTGGACCCGTTTCTGACAGAAGTATCCTTTGGACGGGTAGACACAATCGATCATACCGGAAGTCGCTGGGATGTGATCACAGGAGGCGCCCTGCTTTACAACGCTGCCAGAAGTCTACCTGCGCTTTCGCCTGATTTTTTTGTAGCATGCCCGTTCAACGATTATCCGGCTTCATTTTTTGACAAAGATGAATTTTTGTCCTTCTCCGCCGTCCCTATCAGCGCCGATATTTTCGGGAACCAAATGATACAGTTTGATGAGGCGGCCATTACCATTACAGACCAGAATGGAAAACCCATGCCGGTAAGAAACGTTCACTGGGACAACGACGCCTACGGTGTGCCCAACGCGTTGATTTGGAAAACCCCCGGTTTAAAGCCAAATAAACGCTACCACGTTGTCATTTCCAACGTTCGATTCGGTAATTCATCCCGAACTTATAGATACAAGTTTCGGCTAATCCCGTAATTTCCAAACAATGGAATTCATTCAAAAGCCGTGCTTTCTTTATTTGTCCTGCTGGTTTAACAACCATGAAACACTGTGCTTTACCCTGTCTTTCCCGAAAACCCGTCGAAGCTGGAGCAGGCAGGAGGGACAGGAGGTCACAATCGTAAAGTTGCCGTCCATCCCGGGTTCTTTTCTGGAAAGTACTTTCCTGGATACAAGCGGGTGTTGAACAAAGTATGTACCTCCGCTGCCACAACAGCGATTCTCGTTTTCCCAGCTTGAAAAAGTAATCACCTGGTTCAATGAGGCCTTCTCTTTTGTCCCCGGACCGGTCTTCAGATGGCAGGGCTGATGGTAATAAACAGGGGAGCTTGAATCCACTTTACTCACTTTTTCGGCCAGGACCATGCTCATCAATTGAATTTTTTTCCCAAACCGCTCCCGCAGATAAGCAAACCCGGATGAGCAGGGCAATAACACTGTCTCGAAGGGCTCAAACATTTTTTCAATGATCTCCAAACGATCATTGGCCGCTGTGAGCTGACCCTTGTAAAAATGGGGCATTCCGCAGCAGCCTGAATCCAGGATTCGCGCATCCGGGAAAAAACGGGAAACCGTCAATCCAATTCCCTTTCTTTCTTTTTTCATCAAGGGATTTCGAAACGCACAACCGATGAAAACAGCGACAGAACGTGATGAGTGATGGGTGACGGGTGATGAATGATGAGTAACAGAAGAAGGTCGGGAATCGCCTATCCCTTGATCTTTCTGACGCCCACGCGTAGCGTCCACTCTACGTCCCAGCATCCAGAGTGGCAATGAAAGGTAGAATGGAAGGGAATGACTGTCTGAGAGCCTTGCCACCAGATCCGCAATCGGGATTCCCATTGGACATGCCGGTTCACAGGTCTTGCAGCGAAGACAGTAGGAGGCAATTTCCGAAGCGTCCCGATCTTTACCGGTAAATTCCGTCAGTAATGCGCCAATTCCGCCGTGATAAACCTTCCCAAACGTGTGCCCCCCCACTTCCTCGTATACCGGACAGATATTGAGGCATGCCCCGCACCGAATGCATCGCGCCCCCTCTGAAAACTGGCTCTCCATCAGGGTCTTGCGCCCATTGTCCAGAACAATGAGAAAAACCTGTTGATGGGGAAGCGGCTTGCGAAAAAAATCAATGTAAGATGTGTATTCCTGGGCTGTGGCGCTGGCGCTGAGGAGGCGCTGCACTCCTTCAATTCCGTCCACGGAATCATAGATTCGATCCCAGCCGGTCACGATGAATAGTTTCTCCGGCAATCGGGAAGACAGAGAAACGTTCCCCTCATTGCTGACCGATAATACAGTTGCCGGTTTCGCGCAGACCGCATTGGCTCCAATGATCCCGGCATCCGCTTTTCTGAACTTTTCCCTCAGATGACGCCTGGCAAAGGCAGTCAAAGCGTGTGCGTCCGCAGGAAGATTCTCCCCGAATTTACGGTTAATCATTTGCGCCACGTCGCTGGCAGAAAGATGAATCGCAGGAGCGGTGAAATGGGAGGGAAGCTCCTTTCGCTGCTGGATTATCCACTCACCCAGGTCAGTCTCGACAACTTCCCGCCCTTCTTCTTCCAGAACCTGCCGTAATTCCATCTCTTCCGTTGTCAGGGATTTCCCCTTTACAATCAGTTTCGCGTCCCCCATCCGGTCAGAAATGAACTTATTGGCAGACGCTGCTGTTTCCGCGAAGAAAACCTCAATCCCGTTGTTCCGAAATTGCTCCGCTGAAATCTTCCAGAGGGCATCTGCGTTTTCAAGAGAAACTGCCCGTTTCGCCTGCGCGTTTTCCCGAAGGGAGTCCAGACCGTGTTCCCGAAAAAGTTTTTCTCTTTTCTGGACAGTCAGATTGGTCGCCTTGAACACATTTTCATTGAACTTCGACAAAAACGCACTCCTTTGGCCCATGAACCCCCGAAATCAGCTTCTTCTCAATATCCGCGGTTTTACTCTCAGCGCTGACAAAACATGCCTGCCCGAATTCACCCGCCAGTGCCACTTCATAAGTATCCAGTTGAATTCGGCACAGAATTATCACCACTTCCGACAGAAACAGTTCTTCAGCATCAGATCTGTGTTCAATCGACACAAAAGCACCCGCACCAGGGACAAATCCTACGGATTCAATAATGGAAATGGACTGTCCGTGAAATCGATCTTTCAGTTCCTCCAGGAAATCATCCAATTGGTACTTTAACGCTTGATGCCACTCAGTCGCCATCTTCCTTTTCCCCGGGCCATTTCGGTAGCCTCGGCTTGTTCAGGAACCATAGCATTCGAACCCATTCAAAGCGCCTGAGAAATCTCTTGTCCTTTTCTGACAGGGAATCGGGACAGATAAATGACCGCCACTTGATAACGGCGCTGATGTCCACGTAGCGAAAAACCGGGCGCATCAACCAGTACCACGGGTTCCATCTGGAAAACCGAACAGAACTGGCAAAATCAATGAGAATTACCTGACCTTCTCTGGACATCACATTACCCCGTTTTCTGAGGTCCAGGTGAAAAAAACGATGACGGTGTAATTCCAGAACAACATTTTCCAGTTTTCCGGGTAAGAAGCAGTAGTTCGGTTGCCCCTTCAGCTCCGCGACGGTGGGACCGTCAACGTATTCAATCGCAAACGCGTATCGATCGATCTTACAAATTAGTCGTGGCACAAAATCAAACTGCTGCAGGAATTCATAGTTGCGGCGCTCCCGCCAGAGGGCGTATGAGCCATACCATCGAGCAAATATGGTCTTTTTTGAGTAATCCTTCACCACAATGGGCTTGTCGTCCACCTGAACCACATACACATCTGCCTGCTTCTTTTTGCCATGCAGCAAAAAACGCTTTTCAGATCTCTCGAGTAAGTCCCGTGTTATCTTCATTCGCCTGTTTTCAGGAAATCCAGTATTGCCTGCAGTTCGTTACGAATCTGGATGAGTTGCTCCCTTTCCCGGGAGGATATGGAGCTGTGAATCTCATCTTCTCCTTTCGCCATCTTCTTCTTCAGACCCTCTATTGTCATGCCTGTTTCCTTCAATTCCCGCTGAATTTCCTGAAGCAACTCCACGTCTTCCGGACTAAATATTCGCTGACCCCGCCTTGTCTTTTTCGGTTTCAGTTTGGGAAATTGGGTTTCCCAGAATCGAACCACCGACGGCTTTACTCCGAGCAAACGGGCAACATCGCCAATACGAAGATATTTTTTGTCAGGTACATCAAATTTTGCCATTCATCGCCCCAGGAAGTTGTTCCAGCCAATCCCTTCGGCAGGACTTGAACAGTATAGCACATCCACAAGAACATAAAGATAAGTAACAGCAAGTTCGAGTTAAGGTAAAGAGGGAAAAGATAATAGGATTTCCAGCTTCGCGTTGTCCGTGTTGTTGTTCCTGCTTCAGATCCTGTCATTTAATTTTTTTGTGATAAAATTGCAAACAACAGACCACATAGTGGAGGTGTTATGAGACAGGTTTTCTACACCATTTTTCTCGTGATCATGGGGCTTCCCTTTACGGGCACAGCCACTCTCGCCCGGGATCTGGTCATTGAGGCAACCTTCCCTGTACCGGCATTCAACAGTGCGGCTCCCACAAATTTTACCGACATCTGCTTTGACAAACAAACAGGCAAACTAGCCCTTTGCAGCGATGGAGGATACGGAGAATTTCCCATCACCAATGGGGAGATTCGGTTCACTCCACCGGGATTCATCGCCGAAACAGGGGATTTTATCATCCGGGGATACACAAACTCAGCCGCCGGCCTTTCCGCCGTGGACAATCGGGGGCGCTTTGTCTTTTGGGGAAAAAGCGGCCGACTACCTCTTCCCGTGGATGTGGGAAATATTTCCGGCATGGCATGGGACGGTACCCGGCTCTGGATTGCCCGTCAACTCCCCGCGCTCCTTTTCGCGTTCCGACTGGCAGATGGCAATACTCTTACCCTTGATCGAACAGTTAGCTTTTCCTTTCCTGTTCTGCAGTCGGTCACCTATTACAACAATTCCATCTGGGTCACAGACGGCAGTCACATCTTTCGACTGAACAGCCAGCAACAGATTGTAGAAACATGGGATTATCCCCGGCCAATCAGCGGGTTCTGTTTCGCCGCTGGTGCCCTTTATGCGGTATCACTTGGTGGCCATTCAATTTACCGTTCACCGGCCAACAGTATGTAAGTTTTGTAAGTAAACGCTCCGACGGGAAAGCTCTCCGCCGCTGAACCGAATTTGAAGAAGGAGAAAAAAATGCTCAGATTCAAACTCACTCTGGCCCTATTATTAGCAATCTGTTTCACTGCTGTGCCTGGAATGTCCGCCAACCCGGAACGTTACGAAAAAAATGATTGGATTCAGCATCAGAATGTGGCTGGGAGCCGGGACTATCCGTTAATTTCCCGGTTTTCCGGCTCCATAATTCAATACTACAAAACCCTGGAATGGGACAAATATGTATTGCCGGTCTCGCCTATCGTTTCCGATGGCGGCGGTAAAACGTGGAAAAGGAAGCTGGATCTAGCCGGAAAAATCACCCGGATTCAATACAGCGTTTCAAACGACAATAATTCGGCCTTTGTATATGCCAACTATCTCAGCGCATTGAAAAAGGCTGAGTGGAAAATCCTATTTGCAGGGAACAGAGACCAGGAACTGGGCAACGACTACCGCGAATGGTGCTTTTATTACTACGGAAGCGACGGACTGAACCAGGACCGCTTCGGAAGCGCTTTTAGGCCCGGGGGCAACAATCACTGTTACATTGCCGCCGAATTTCAAGACGAGGATCGTACCGTCTATGCTGCGATATACATCACGGACTATGAAAACAGCTCGAAGGGACTGGCGTTCACGCTGATCACTCAGGACACCATTGAGATACAAAATCCCAAAACCGGGCTGGTAACCGCAAAGCTGATGACCGATAAGATCCACGCCAGAGGCCATGTAGCACTGGATGGCATCTTCTTTGAAACTGGCAAGGCCACCCTGAAAGAAAGCTCCCGCGCCGCACTGAAAAATATCGCCGAATTCCTGAAAGCCAATTCTACCAAGAAGTTCTATGTGGTGGGACATACCGACAACACCGGCACATTTGAACGGAACATGGCGCTCTCGTTGAACCGGGCAATAGCAGTCAGAAAGGCGCTGACTCAACAGTTCCAGATTCCGGGTGATCAGTTGAAAGCGCAGGGCATCGGCCCCCTTGCCCCGGTCCTTTCGAATAGTACGGGTGAAGGACGGGGCCGAAACCGAAGAGTGGAAATTGCGGAACAGTAGCATTGAGAAAAAACTTAAAATCTGCAACAAAACACTGAATTGGAGCCAAATTATGGTAAGAAGCATCAGATTTTCACTATTTATTGTCATTTTTTCAATTTTTTCTGCAATTTTCCCAACCTTCGCTGTGGACAACTGCACCTCGGCAATCATCAGTCGCTTTGCCTCTGAAAGCGGCGCCCCGATGCTCTGGAAGAACCGGGACACGGATGTCCGGTCCAACAAAGTCGTGTTGGTGGACGAAAAGCCCTACCGCTACCTCGCGCTGGTAAATAACAACGATTCCTCCGGCCGCATCTGCTATGCAGGGTTAAATGAAACCGGATTCGGCATCATGAACACCGCCGCGTACAATCTCCCGGAAATGCCCGGGGAACTGAAAGATCTGGAAGGATTTTTTATAGCCGACGCCCTTCGAAGGTGTCGGACCATTGCAGATTTTGAAAAGCTTATCAGGGCCAACCTGGGGCAAGATCTGGGAGTGGAATCTAATTTCGGGGTGATTGACGCCGATGGAAATGCCATGCTCTTTGAGATCCAGAATCACGGGTTCAAGAAATTTGACCCCGCAAACGTTCCGGGAAAATACCTCATCAATACCAACTTCTCCCGAAGCGGAACAATAGACAAAGGTGCCGGCTATATGCGATTTGCCCGGGCAACCGAGCTATTTGCAGGACTGGGTGGGAAACCCATAAGTGCGGAATCCATTCTTCACCGGTTTTCCAGAGATACAGGTAATGTTCTGGTTGATCAACCCACACCCGAGAACTTCAACCTGTACCCGGCGTCACCTGATACATGGATTTCAACGAGAGACAGCATCAATAAGTTCTACACTTCTGCCTGCGTCGTTCTTGTTGGGAAGAGCCCGGATCAACCGGATCGTCGTGCCATGTTGTGGATTATCCCCGGTGAACCTCTCACGGCAATCGCAATTCCACTGTGGGTAGAAGCGGGAAAAGTCCCAGACATCCTCTGGAAAGGAGAAAAGGCCGCAATCTGGGAAGAATCCGCAAAACTCAAAGCAATCATCCGCCCGTACCGGAAAGGCAACATGCAAGACTATATGCGAATCAACAGGATGGACAACAAAGATCACACCGGTTACCTCCCCGGCCTTCTGGCAATCGAAAACCGGATATTCAAAGACACCACACACTTTCTGGAACATTCCCACACGCCGTCAGAGCTGGTACAGTTCCAGGAGGAAATGGCGGGCATCGCAATGAAAGCGATGCAAAATGCCGTGAAACGGTGAGTTCCTTCTCAGCCGTATCTGTTTGACGATTCAAGACTGGAATGGTATGATTCTCCAGCGCCCGGATGGCGGAATTGGTAGACGCAAGGGACTTAAAATCCCTCGGGGTCTTCCCTGTGCCGGTTCGATCCCGGCTCCGGGCACCATTTCTCTGACTCTATTTTGCAATATTAAATTAGAAACCCTGCATGCCAAAAACAGTTAGAAACAGCGAACCGGGTTCCTGGAAAATTTCAGACTTTAATCCTCTCTAAACCATCCATTATTCAGTCTTCAAAGACGCAGATCGCCGACCCCTCTTCCATGTCAAAGCTGCCGCGATTCCAACCACAACAATGGAGAGAATCAGGTCCGGAATCAGCGGGGAAAGATTTCCTTCCTTTAACAATGCCACCGCCTTCTGATAAAAGGGAAATTCCAGATAACTGATAGATGCCATCCGTGCAAGTACGGGTGAAAAAAAGTCCCTGAAATCGTTCATGTACATGACAAGGGGACCGGCAAGCTGAATGCAAGCCATCACCACGGCAGCGATAGTCCGGCTGCCCCGAAACAGCCAGCTGAATAGTTTCAAGATACTGTTCAAAGTGAATAGAAATATAATTGTGATCAGAAGCATTCGCGAGGGCGGTACCTGCCGCAACTTGACACTTAGCGGAAGCAGCAAAATGATCAGCAAGCCGGCCTGGAAGATCGCAAGACGAACGAAGGGTCGTTTGACCTCTCCCACATACAGGATCAATGATATCCAGGTCAATATCGGTAACAGCGCACCGAAAGCACTACCGAAGACCGCGTTGACCAGGTTTCCGTTTACTCTCACCGGTAAGGCCATGTTTCCCAGTTGGACCCCGGCAGGAGATACGGAAAGGGGTATCAAAATCAGAAAAACCACGACAGTGGGAAGCATGACCCACAGGAAGGGTTTACAACCGGGCCAGAATTTCTTCCACGACTTCATCGATGGTTTTCTCCGTAGTTTCCACGAGGATGGCATCTTTCGCTTGCTTCAGTGGGGCCAGAGATCTTTCAGCATCCTGCTGGTCCCGCTCCTTCTGCTCCCGGAGGATTTCCTCAATGGTTATGGTGGTTTTAGGATCTTTTTCTTTCAGCTGCATATGTCGGCGTCTGGCACGCTCTTCAGGGGATGCCACAATAAAGAACTTATGGTCAGCATCGGGAAACACAACCGTGCCAATGTCTCGCCCTTCCACAACAGATGGACGACTGAGCCCGATTTTTCGCTGCAACGCAGTCATCAATTGGCGCACTGCCAATAGCTTGGAATAGTCAGAAGCGTGGCGGGCGGCTTCAGGTGTCAGTATTCTGTCGGAAACATCCTCCCTGTTCAGTAGAATCCGCCCATCTGCATCAAAATTGACATCTACGGATTCCAGAACTTTGTCCGTCACCTCAGTATTATCACAGGGAATATCGTTATCCACCAGGTAGAGACCGACAGCCCGATACATTGCCCCGGTATTAAGGTAAAACCAGCCTTGTTTTTCTGCCACAAGCCGGGCAACCGTGCTCTTACCGGAACCGGATGGGCCATCAATCGCAATAACAGCGACCATTCACAGCACCTCTTCAAGCACACGGATAAATTTTTCATTGTCGGATCTGTGGCCAAAACTCATGCGGAACCAGTGGGGCATTCCATAGCCATGAAGGGGTCGGACAATGACACCCCGGCGCTGCATTTCCGCGAATACGGGGACAATATCTCTTTCAGTATCCACGGCGATGAAGTTTCCTTCCTCAGCCAGATAGGAAAGCCCGATTCGATCCAATTCCTTCAGCACAAATGCTTTTTCCTTTTTCACATGGGCAACAGAAGCACGGACGTGATCATCACAGTCCATTGCCGCAGTGCAGGCCACCTGTGCCAGAATGTTGACATTAAAAGGAGACCGTACCTTACCCAGCATAAACAACAGGTCCGGATGGGCAAACGCATATCCGACACGGAGACCCGCAAGACCGTAAATTTTTGAAAACGTACGAAGAATAATCACATTCTTACGGCCCTGTTCCTGAATGTATTTCATGGAGTTCGGGTAGTCTTTATTGTCCACAAACTCAAAATAGGCCTCATCAATGACAATGAGGATGTCATCCGGGACCTGCGCCACAAACGAGTCCAGCTTTTCGCCTGAAATCATGGTGGTAGTGGGGTTACTGGGATTACTGAGGTAAATAATTTTTGTTGTATCGTCAATTGCCTTCAGGAACGCATCCAGATCCAGGTGGTACCCTGGAGCGGCCGGAATTTCCACTCCTCTATGATTGGACGCATAGGTGGCCACTTTGTACATTGCAAAGTCATATTGTGAATAAAGGGCAGTTTCACCGACATCCAGCAGCGCTTTTGCCGCCATTTCTATAATTTCCGCAGCTCCATTTCCGAAAAAGATCCACTCCGGGTCTATGTTGAATTTTTTCCCCATTTTTTCCCGAAGGTAAAAGGCGCCTCCATCAGGGTAAATGTACACCCGGTCAATTGCTTCGTGAAGCGCCTTTTTTACTTTTTCAGGTGTTCCAAGCGGGTTTTCATTGGATGCCAGTTTTGCAATGTCTTTCGGATCAAGACCATACTCCCGGACAACAGTTTCAATCGGCTTTCCGGGAACATAGGGAGAAAGAGAATTTATCAGCTTTGGTTGTCTGATCATCACGCCTCCTCGTCAGCTTTTCTGTTTTCCACCGGGATTCTTCTTCCGCACTGCTCTTTCGTTCTTTGCAGGGGGCATCAGAAGTGCTTCCACCTCCCCGGTAGATAACCGTCGATACTGGCCGGGGCCCAGGCCCTCGGCACTAAGGTCGCCGATTCGCACGCGTTTCAGTTTCACAACCGGATGGCCGACTTTCTGGAACATCCGTCGTAACTGATTTTTCTTTCCTTCAATTAACTCCACCTCAAGCCAGCTGTTGAGTCCATGTCCCACCATCCGAACCTTTGCCTTACGGGTCTTTACTCCATCCAGTACCATTCCGTTTTCAAGCCTTGCAATTGTCCGGTCATCGGGAACTCCCCGGACCCGGATAAGGTAGGTCTTTCCCACGTGGCTTGCCGGACTCATCATGTGATTGGCAAACTCTCCATCATTGGTAATGAGAAGAAGGCCCTCGGAATTCAAATCCAGCCGACCCACCGGGAACAGTCCCTTCCGTTCTTCCGAGCCCAGTAAATCCATCACCGTGGTCCGTTTCTTCTCATCACTTTTCGTTGTCACAACACCAAGCGGTTTGTAAAGGAGGATATATACCTGTTTCTTCATAGGATGAATAATTTCTCCATCCACCTTGACAACATCCCGGCTGATATCTGCCCGGGTGCCCAGTTCCGTCACTCTCTTTCCATTAACAGTCACCCGGCCTTCCTCAATCAGTAGTTCCGCTTTTCTTCTGGAACATATCCCCGCCCTGGCGATAATTTTCTGTACCCGATCTCCGGTTATTTCAGTCATGAGTCATTCACTCCTATTTCTTCCAGTGACGGAAGATCACCAAGGGAATTCAGTCCAAACAGCTCCAGGAACTTCTGCGTGGTCCTGTACAACATGGGTCGGCCGATTACGTCCTTCCTCCCAGCGATTCGGATCAGTTCCAATGCCTGGAGGTTCCGCAGGATATTAGACACAGACTGAACACCGCGCATTGCCGCAACTTCCTGGGACGTAATGGGTTGCCGGTACGACACAATGGCAAGCGTCTCAAACGCCGCCTGGGAAAGAGACAGTGATCGATCCGTGTCCTTCATTTTCAGTACCATGGGGTAGAAACGTCTGGAAGTCATAAACTGATAGCCGCCCGCCAACTCAAAGAGATTAATTCCTCTGAGAGTACAGTCGACTCGAAGTTCCTCAACTGCCGCCTGTACCACTGTTGGTTCTACCTCCAACACTCTCGCAATCTTATCCACAGATAACGGAGAATCGGATGCAAAGATCAATGCTTCAACTGTGGCCTTGAAATCGGTGTTCATGCTACTCAAACCTCGCAACCAATTGTTCCTGCTTTTCTTCGGTAAAAATCGCTCTCCGCTGGAGAATAATCTCTGAAAATGTGTCTGTCTGGGTCGCCTTCAGAGATCCTTCCCGCACCAGCTCCAACATTGAAACAAAGAGATAAACCACAAACCCCCGTTCCCGTGCTCTGGTCAATGCAGAAAATCGCACCTTTCTTTTTTCTGCAAATACACTGAACAGCAGGGAAAGCACATCCTTCATCGTATATGGTTTGGGCTTGATCAGAATCGGCCGAAGCGCTTTCCGGCGTTCCACTACCCTTGCGTAGTGTTCTACCAACAGAAAAGCTCCATTATCTCCGACTTTGAATTCCCGATCCTCTTTCTCTATCTTTTCCTTAAAGGACCTGGGGAAGCTTCGGGAAATTTCCTTGTGACGCTCTCTCAGTTTCCCTGCCTGGACAAGTACTTTCTCATATTCTTCCAATTGAAAAATCAGCTCTTCCCGCATCTCTTCGAAAGCATCCTGCTCACGGGGAATCATTGATTTCGCCTTCATCAGCATCAAGGTTGATGCCATTACAAAATAGTCCCCGGCAATATCCAGATTCAATTCTTCCATCCGATTCAGGTACTCCGCGTACTGTTCAGTAATGGGAGCTATGGAAATGTCGGCTATCTCCATCTTCTGCTTTCTCACCAGATGCAGCAGCATATCCAGCGGTCCGTTGAACCCTTCCAGTTGTAATTCCAGGTCAGAAGTTGGAGAAAAATCCATTAACGCCTCTTCAAATTCATTGCGATACGAACCTCGTCCATTGTGGCGGCCGCCACTTCCCTGGCCTTAATCGCTCCCGCGTTCAACACGTCATTCAGGTAGTCGCCATCTTCCTTCAGCTTTTTCACCCGCTCTCCCACCGGCAGCACTTCCTCCAGAACGTGATGAATCAGTACTTTCTTGCAGTCAAAGCACCCGATTCCGGCAGTTCGACAGCCCGTAGCACAGTCGGCCTGCTCTGTTGGCGTAGAGAAAATTTTGTGAAGCGCAAATACCGGACAATCGTCCGGCTCTCCGGGATCCGTTCTTCTCACGCGTCTTGTATCTGTCACCATCGTCGACAGCTTCTTCGTAATTTCCTCTTCGGTATCCTCAAGATAGATAGCGTTACCGTAACTCTTACTCATTTTTCGGCCATCCAGTCCCGGAACACGTCTGGCTACAGTTAATTTTGCTTCTGGTTCAGGGAAAATCGAAGTTCTGGTAATGTGGTGAAATCGCCGGACTATTTCCCTTGCAAGTTCAAGATGATAGAGCTGATCTTCCCCCACGGGCACGAGATTGGCCTTGTAAACAATGATGTCCGCAGTCTGCAATACGGGATAGCCGAGAAATCCATAGTTGGACAGGTCCTTGTCCGTCATCTGCGCTCTCTTTTCCTTGTATGTGGGCACTCGTTCCAGCCATCCCAGGGGCGTCATCATCGACAGAAGCAGGTGAAGTTCCGCGTGCTCCTTCACGTCCGATTGGACAAAAATGACGCTCTTTTCAGGGTCTACACCAGCTGCGAGAAACCCAGCAGCCACCTCTGTCACATATGCCTGCAGCTTGCCGGGATCACTGTACATGGATGTCAAAGCGTGCCAGTCAACCACTGAATAGAAGCAGTCGTTTTCTTCCTGCAATGCCACATAATTTCTCAAAGCCCCCACCAGATGGCCAATATGCAGCCGTCCCGTGGGCTGGGTTCCGCTCAATACTCGTTTTCTCTCATTCGCCATTCTATGCTCCCAGAATTCTCATGATTACGTTATACAACGGAGTAAAAATCACATCCAACACGTTTGTATAAATCAGTACCAGAAGGATGATAAACCCATATGGACCGATAACTCTCATATAGTTCAGATACGCCTTTTCTGAAATGAAACCCGACAAAACCCCAGACCCATCCAGAGGGGGGATCGGGATCAGATTGAACACTGCCAGCACAAAATTGATGATCACCAGATAAAACAGCAGATATACCACGGGCTCCAGTACCGAACCTTTATAGATGAATAGTACCGATATCTTATACAAAATGATGGCAATAATTCCCATAATGATGTTGCTCAATGGGCCGGCAAAAGAAACCAGGAACATGCCATACTTACGGTCCTTGAAATTCAACGGGTTTACCGGTACGGGCTTTGCCCATCCAAAAAAGATAAACCCGGTGAAGATCTGCAAAATCGGCAAAATCACCGTCCCGATAATGTCCATGTGAACGATAGGATTCAGTGAAATTCTACCCAGCCGCTTCGCTGTATCGTCCCCCATCCAGTGGGCGGAAAGCGCATGAGCGGATTCATGAACAACCAGTGAAAACAGCAACGCCACGTATTGAAGTAATCCGACTTGTATGGGAACTCGCACATCATCCTCCAGTTTTCAGAGTCAGTTCATTGTACCAGAAAGGAGCATCCACGCAAGCGCAGAACACGGCGATGCGCCCCATACTGAGTAGAGGGCGAGGCCTGCGTTGCGCCCAGAGGAATCAGAGGGCCACCCATCTTAATTCGATAATGGAACTGACAGCAAAGCGGGGACAGACATTCGCCGCGAAGAACCGGATGTTAACCTCCAAACGCTAGATGAAAAGAACAGAAAGTGAAAAGCAGGAAGATGTTGCCAATTCCCGTTTTACTCTGTCCCATCTTGCTCTTCCTCTTTTCTGAAAGCATTTACTCATCACCGCTCTTTTCTCCCTTTACTCTTCGCACGGTGCATGTTGATGAATCCCAGGAATAAACACCACCCCCCGCCACAGCGTAAGGTTGCCCGTCCAGGATCGTGAAAAAATGAATCTTGGCCGTCTCTTTCGTTACAACAATATCCTTTTCATGGAAATCCAATACCAGGGCGCCTGAGACCTGATGCAGATTGAATCGAAATTTACCCAGTGTTTTCATTGAAAAGGAAAGACTATGAACCACAGGATCCCTGCCCGGTAACTTCACAGATATCTCCGCTTCCATCCTACCTCTCTTCCACGCACTGATCAGTGACAGGGCGCCTACGTCTTTAAAGCGAAGTTCCACCACATTGTCTGCACTGTCATTCCAGAAGCGAATATGTTGTCGAATCAGGACTTCGTCATTCTTGTCCTTTGGAATGTCATTTACCGTTTTCGTCGATGGTATCACCCGATACCCACCTCCATTCTGAAGGAGAATCTGAATCTCCTTCCCTTCCAGCCAGATGTCTGCCACGCTGGAATGCCGAAGCGGCACCGTCACCACACTTTCCATAGTTGCCTTGTCTATAAACCGTAAAGACTTTCCTTCCCTGAGTACAATCCATTTCCCGACAGCCCAGACAGCCCCCATGCCATCAAATTCTATCCTCTTTTCTGTCAAGAGGAAGGCTCCCGAAAATGGTCTCCTGACTTCGGACTCCAGGTTCAGAAGGTAAGGGATTTCATCCGGAACCAGTAATATGCCTTGTTTTATCAGCGCAAGATGGGTTGCTTCCTGAATCATAGAAAGATAAGGGGTGATTTTTGAAATACTCACGTCATGACGATGGAGCTTTTCATCCAGCCAGACAATTGAGTCTTCTTTTAAGAATGCAAAATACGGTCCGTCCTCAATGTCTGCTGCTATCACATTGCTTTCCCGCAGTAATTCTTTCCCATCCAAGCCCGCCAGAGAAACATCTCTTCCCTCTGCAATGAGAAATACAGGCCGATTATCCAGCATTCCCCCGCAAAGAAGTCTCTTCTCAGCTGCCGCCGGAACCAGGGCCAAAAGAAACAGCAACGCGATTTCCGCTTTTCTCATTGTAAAAAACTCCATTTCCAACACCTCGTATGAGGGTGTAATCGTAGCCAAATTTCCCACTCTTCAGTTCTCTAAATTTTCCACTGAAGGGTTCTATCATGAAAACATCTCCATTTTTACATTGCACAATTATCAACAGACCACCGTCGCCACTCTCCACGAAAAAAAGATGGCGTCGTTTGTCTCCGACATCAAAAGTTCGTGTGATCTCTTTTCCACTTTCTGGGTCTACAATTCTCAGTCGCACCTTGTTCCGTCCCATGATCGCCGAAAAAATCGAGGCCTTAACGTACTCAAACACAACTTTCCCAGACGCGTCTATACCCGGATTTTTCAGAATCCCGCTGAATTCCCTGTCCAGTAGATGCTTCCCGTTTACAGTAGAAAAAGAGATCACACGGGTCCTGAAAGACCCGAGGTCTCCCTGAGTAACTTTGAACAAAATCAGATTTGTAAACCGGGTTCCGGAAAGTAGAGTTGAATCAATCAGATCTTTCTCGGGAATGGCCATTATGTCCTTCCATGCTCCTGTCTCGAGCCTGTGCAAATGCCCTGAGTTCAGGGACCAGAGCGATCCGCTTTTCTCTTCCATTTCAGGAATGGGTGTTTCCATTCCCGCATCTGCAGTTGGTTCCATCTGCCAATGATAGGTCAGAAGTGTTCTCGATTGTTTCTCCAGGTCCAAAATCAAAAAACCGGTACGAACGGGCAGATATAGATGCCCATCATGGACCATGTTCTGAATTGAAGCTGCTGATGAGGGAACAGGCAGCACACAGTCTGAAATTGTCACCCGCCAATCGGAATCAGAGCTTGTGATTTCGCCTTTAGTTAAACGGAACAACGATTTCTTGCAGGCAAAATAGTAAGCGGCTTCCAGTTTTTTCCACTTTTTTACTGTAAATGCCTCTGAACCCTTCCACACCTCAGCACTGTCCGCATTATACAGATAATCGCAACGTTCCCCCCTCAGGATAATGGAAGACCCGGCCCAGACGGGCGGATAAATAGCCTGGCCAAACAACAAAAAGAAAATGAGAAGGAATTTCTTCATTGCGATACTCCCGGAGAAATTTACCTGACTGCTGCCACTCATACATTAGTGGCGGGTTTTTCGGTGTGAATTCCCCTTTAAAGTTGCCACCCGATAGCAAACCGGTCTCTTGTTGTGATGCACCAACGAGAAATGGGAGGGCATCATCAGTGCATTCTCCGAATATCCCACAAAAAGAAAACCATTGGGGTTTAGCACCCGGCTCAAATCTTCCAGTGCCTTTCTGCGGGAAGCTTCAGCGAAGTAAATCAAGACATTTCGGCAGAACACAATATCCATTTTACCAAAACTCAGATATCTAGTTCCGTTTGCCAGGTTGAAGAAGCGGTATGTCACCATGTTGCGAACATCTCGATTCACTCTAAATCCATCACCGTGGGGAGTCATGTACCGATCTCGCAAATTATCAGGAAGACGCTGTGCGGACCTGGCCGAATAGATGCCCCGTTCGGCTGTATTCATCGCACTACGATTAATATCCGTTGCCACAATTTCAATCCGTAAATCTGCCGGAAACGAGGAAGCACCTTCCAGAGCCAGCATTGCAAGTGTATAAGGTTCTTCACCCGTGGCGCACCCTGCGCTCCATATTTTCAGCGTTCTGCTTCCAGATGAAAATTTTTCAGCGACAACTTCGGGGAGAACGAGGTTCCGAAACGCCTGCATTTGAGGCGCGTTTCGATAGAAACTGGTCTCAATGGTTGTGACAGTATTAAATATCTCCTGTATTTCGGTTGTGTCACTACCGGATTGTTGAACATCCATAAAATACTGAGAAAACGATCGGGAACCAAGCTCCTTCAGACGCCTGCCCAATTTGTGTTCGAGGTAAAATTTCTTCGAATCTTCAAAATACATCCCGCAACGGCGGTAGATATAGTCTCTTAAAATTCTGAATTCCTCATCTGTAAGTCCCGGAGCTCCGGCAATGCTCAAGTTCATGGAGGGATTATAACTGATACAATTGGAATAAGAAACAACAAAATACTCTTTTTCTTTAAGTCAAAAAGCTTAATGTTCCGTTTTTCAACATTATGACCAAATAGAACTATTTCCCAGTTATATTTTTGCTGCTGGACGTGGTACAATTACTTGATTAGAAAACACGCGGGGTAATTTATGGCCAACATTATGACAGTTCTGAATATGCTCGAAGAAATCGAAATATCAATGAAAAATTTGTACCAGTGGGTCTCAGAGGAGTTTTCGGACGATCTTGATTTGTACCGCTTTTTTCAACGAATGAGCCGGGAAGAAGAAACGCACGCAGGTATGGTCAGATACCAGAAACGCCTGATACACCAGAATCCAGACAGTTTTGACGAGGTGTCGATTGACCTCTCCGAGCTGCGGGAATTTCTAGATTTTATTTCTTCAATCCGGAAAAACGGCCCGGATTTGACACCTGAAAGTGCACTGGAACTTGCCATTCAATTGGAAGGAATGGATGAAGAACGGATGTATCGTCATGCGATAGTCGAAAGCTACCCTGAACTGAAGGAGCTCATTCATAGTCTGACTCAAAGTGATGAGCAACACTGCGTTTTCCTCAAAGATTTCGCCAAACGATACCTGACCTCAGAAGCTCGGAATAGTGGTGAATAGTCGGCAGGCAGTGAACATAGAGAATGATCGGGACCGTTTCTCTTTTTCTTAATATGGTCTTTTTTTCTTACCCTTAACCCTTGATACTTGTGTACTAAGTTCCTCTCTTTCTCTGCCCTGAGCCCTGCGATGTGAGGCATCGCTTCCCAGCCACGCTCAACTTCGCCGTTCTCTTAACCTGTCGCTCATTCCGGCCATTCTCTCACACAGTCCCTTGCGCAAGCTGTTGGAATATGTTAGTGTTGGTTACTTTTGAGAGAGAGGAAAGGCTGAAAAACACATGAATTTGAAAGAAAAACTATCTGCTCCTCATTTCTGGGCATTCACAACCTATTTCACAGAAGGATTTCCATTCACTCTCTTTCGGACAGTCTCCGCCGTCTTTTTCAGAGATATGGGTGTTTCACTGGAAGGAGTGGGCCTGACCTCACTGCTTGGCATTCCATGGATTATCAAATTTCTCTGGAGCCCCGCATTGGATCGATACGCTACCAAGCGAAAATGGGTACTGGCCATGCAGGCAATTCTTGTTGGCATTATGTCGATCATTGCCGTTATGGCATCCACATCACTGGCCGTGCCCGCCATCGCCGCGCTGTTTTTCACGGGCGCTGTCATTTCCGCGACCCATGATATCGCAATTGACGGATATTATATGGAGGCCCTGGACGTTGACGGGCAGGCAAAGTTCGTCGGCTACAGGGTAATGGCTTATCGAATTGCCATGATGACAGGAACCGGTGTTGTTGTAACACTTGGGACTACACTGGGATGGATCATTGCTTTTTCCTGTGGTGCCGCAGTTTTCGCAGTCTTCTTTGTGTACCATCTGTTTCTTCTTCCGGAACCGCAGATGGAAACAGCTGGATTCAGTCAGCTGTTCCATGTGCTTCTCAGGGTGAAGACACTCGTAATCGGGACTATCTTTGCCATTATCATCCTTTCCATAAAGTGGGTCATCCACACCCCATTCACTCAGGAGCTTGCCGCCAGAATACCAGCCCTTCACAAACTCGGTTTTGCTCAGTGGGCCGGAATTTTACTCCTCCTTGGACTACTCATCCTGGCTCTGTTTAGACAATCAATCCGAAGAAAGCTGGAGGGTTCCCGGGATTCCAATTATGCCGCCGCCTTTCTCACCTTCATTGACCGGGATCATGCCGGTATCATGCTGACATTCATCATCACCCTCAGGGCCGGGGAATGGATGTTGACAACCATGGTTGCCCCGTTCATGGTTGATGTTGGCATCAAGGTACACTATGGGTGGATTACTGCCGCCGTGGGACTCCCCGCATCCATTATTGGTGCCATGTTGGGTGGTTGGCTGATTTCACGGTACTCCCTGAAACGGACAATCTGGCCCTTGATCGTCATTCAAAACCTGACAAATATTCTTTATATGTTTCTCGCTTTTCACTTGCAATCCTATGTTCAGTTAAATACAGGTGCGGCCCACCCCACGGCAATCGGTGGCTTCAACCTGCTACTGGTCGCCTCGGTCCATGGGTTTGAGCAATTCTCCGGTGGACTGGGAACGGCGGTATTGATGACCTATCTGATGAGAATCTGCCTCAAGGAACACAAGGCAGCACACTACGCCATTGGTTCCGGTTTGATGAGTCTCAGCGGCCTCTTCACCGGTATGTCCAGCGGTTTTCTGGCAGATTGGCTGGGGTATGGATGGATGTTTGGCATGAGCTTCGTGGTGGCAATTCCAGCAATGCTGGTTATCCCATTCCTGCCCAATCTGGATGCGCCAGCATCGCCATCCGCATTGGATGGTCGATAATCCAGAAGGGAACAAGAAAAGAGAATTTGCCTTCCCTTTCTACTATCATCGTGAACAGCAACCGAAACAGGGAGCTGCGGCGTTGGCACAAAGCGTCATGGTAGAATCAAGAACCACCATAGAATTGAATCAGTGCCTGAACAAATGCCCGGGCATATTTCTCGCGGAATTTCGGGTCCCGAACGTTTTCTGCGTCGCCCTTATTCTTCAGATTTGCTACTTCAATGAGGCAGCGCAGCGGAGGCTCACTATACTTGATCACCGCCGGCACAAAAGGTCGGGACCGCCTTGAACGAAAAATATACGATCGAATGGGCTGTTCCTGGTGAACCGGAATTCCTTTCGTCTTGAGTTGGCTGATGACCACACGTGCAAACTTTCGAGATAACCCCTCGGAAGCTTGAACGTCTTTTCGTCGAAATTTATACCCCGGATGGGAACGGTATTCAAGATAGGGGGCATAGCTCTTGCTTCTCATCCTGATGCTGGATTTAAACAGATTGCGCGCTGCAGAAGGAATATACACCATCGATCCCGTTACCTTGTGGTAGAGAGCGTCTGCATGAAAACTGACGAATACAATATTAGTCCCGGGTACACCGGTCTTCTTCAAACGTTCATACTCGTAGTTCGCCAGATACCATCGAAGATGCACCCCGACACTGGTTACGTATCTTGAATTCAACGGAAACATCGGGGTAGTCCGGAGGAATTCGTCCTGGTCCATTTTCAAATCCTCCGACTCTATTGGCGTATATCGGCTGCTCTTATCAAAGGTGGTGGGAATCACATGCCCTTTTGTTTCAGTTTCTATTATTCGCTTGATTCTGCAGATGATGTCATACATGTAATCATCTTCCCAGGCTCTGTTATAGTGGGCACCGCTATCTCTCCCTCCATGGCCGGAATCAAGGACCAGGTAAACTCCTTTCAAATGCATCACTTTTCCGATATGAGTTTCCTGGGCCGCTTTTTCGGTTTCTTTCAATTCTGCCTCATATTCCTTGAATCCTTTTGAGGTTTTCGGAAGAAATTCCGGAAGGAGGTATTCCATCGGAATTTTCACCGCATAGCCAACTTTCATATCTGTGACATCCCGAATTTTGTTCCGTTTTACTATGACCCGAACCAGTTCATGGACTGAATCGGCATCCAGACGGCCGGTGAACCGCACCACGACTGAAGAATACAACGCCTCTCCTTTTGCCAGCCGGTACACCGCGTATTCCCCGTCCTGATCCTTTCCATAGGTCAGGTGAAACTGTTCCGCCTCCGGGCTCAGCTCCGGTTCTGCGGGATTCCCTAACGGCGCGGAAACCGGTGCAAGGGTCACAGGTTTTGATTCCACCTTCACTGACGGCTGAAACGCCGGCAGCAACAACTCTTTGGGTATTGATATCCAGGTTCCCCATTTCAGTGTTGAGGATCTCAGCCGGTTCGCCCGCATGATTGCCCGATAATTGGTTCCATTCCCGGTAAACCATTCAGAAAGCCGCCAGAACGTTTCCGCTCCCCGATAAGTGACCTTGTGATGGTACACACCCTTCCTGAAAGAATCTTCCGGGAAAACAGTCTTCATGAGGATGGCTGTTGATCGGGAATTGAGATGGGCATATGAAATTGTGATTTTCTTTGTTGGAAAGTAGCGACGAAGTGTAGTTGCGGCATTTACGGTTAGCCATTGGGTAGCCTCAAAATGGCTGATTGTCCCCTTTACGGCAACGAGCTGCAATCGAATTCCCCTGGATCTGGAAATCAGGGCATAGGCCCGTATATCACCCTTCTGTTCCATGAAATGTGTTGAAGCTGAAACAAAAACGGGCAAGAGCAGAAAAAATATCAGGAAGGTTCTTCTAAAAGCCATCGGTTTATTTCTTTAATCTCTGCGTCCCATTTTTCTGCGTCCAGATGCAGGGCGGCAAATTGGTTGAACAATAATTCCAGCATTCTATAAATCTGAGAGAGATGAAAAATGCGCTGCTCCATTTTTAATTCCGCCTCACTCAATGGAACAACCGGCATTTTTACACCCCGGAGCTCCATCAGTTTGGAATCCATGACAAATATATATTCATCACCACCTGTCACAAGACGAACACGCATTCTTGTAGGAAGCTTTCCATTTCTGAGAGAGCTCCTGGCCTCCTGGGAAATTGAAGGAACGCCCTTTCTCAGATCTGTCTGGCGAACGTCCCCTTCCCCCTCCAGCTTCAACTGATCTTCCACTCGGAAAGACACAAATTCCCCATCCAGCTCAAAACTTCCTGCCTTCATCTCCGACTGAGCCAACAGCCAGAGGAAAAACTCTCTGAAAACAAATTCCGGTATTACAAAATCAGATATCATGGAAACAACTTTCCTCAGCATTGGCCAGAGCCTGAAGTTTTGAATCCTCTTTCAATGTCAGGTAGGCAAAAGCAGTAGGGTCAATGTGAACAGGAAGGATGTCAAATGTCCTTTCGAACAGAGAAAGAAACAACCCGCTGCTCCGATGACTTGCTGTGTTCAGATACAAGGTGGAATGTGGCAGGTCAATAACGCCCTCGATGATCCGTGGTTCAGGCAATGCCTTTGCCAACAATTCCTGGTGAATGTCTTCCTTCAGTTTTTTCAGTTCCTGCTTGCCCGTGGTAAGTGACGATCCGGAGTCCAGAAATTGATGTACTTTGCTTTCAAGGAGAAGCCTGGGTACTGTTTTTTTATCAATCCGCATGGCAAGGAAAATATTGCTGTCCAGAAAGGTATCTTCCACTTTCAATGAGGGGTCATAGGAACGGAATGGGGATACCCACCCCACAGCTTCCTCTACGGCTGCACTCTCTATGGAGTGAAACTGATAGCGAAGTAACTTTTCTACAACAGTGTCCCTGTTTTTTGAAAAAACGTCCTGATTTTCAATAAAATACCGTTTTATACCAAGTGAACCCTTCAAGAATCCCATGGCGCTATTCTATCAGATGAAACCAAGAATTTCCCGGGCAATTTTGGTATATGTCCCATCCCTTTCGTACAACACGACAAGTTCCTCCGAAGTCGCCTTTCCTCCGGTGCCAAACCTGACCAACATCAGGGATGCCTCCTTTTCGGGGAAGGAATGAACGGAAAGCAAGTGGGTCACAACCAATCCAGCTATCCTTCCATACTCCTCCCACTGATCATAATTTCCACGCGGCAATACAAGACATAATCCTGATTCTTCGTTTGACCTCACTCGAAGAAAAGTGGCAAAAAGATCGGATGGCGGCAGAAAAAACCAGTTCCTGGCCAATGCACGCTGCCGGTTCGCTGAAATGCGCCCGGACTTCGGATTTCGAAACGGCGGGTTGCACACCACAAGGTTCGGCTTCAACGATGGTGTTGAAAACCGGACATCTTCACAGCGAACTATAAACTCCCGTCCCGGCATTGGATTGTGCTCAATGTTCAGGGTTGCATACCGGCAAAGTTCCGGTTGTATCTCAAAGAGTTCAAATTTCCTGAAACGCGGAGATTTGGCCGCCATCAAGAGCGGGACAATCCCACTTCCACTTCCAAAATCAGCCACTTTTGCGCAGGGGAAACGAGACGCAAAAAAAGCCAGCAGAAAGGCATCAATGGAATATCGATACCCTTTCGCCGGCTGTTCCAGCTTCAATCCAAAAGCAGCAGTTGATTCTACCGTGGAATCATAGGTGTCGTGCAACTCTCAACCGAACGGAAGCACGGGTAAATGCCATTCTTGCCCGTTGAACATCGGTGTCATCATCCGGGTGAAGCAGCATCTGTTCCGCGCGATTCAGGGCGTCTTGTGCCCGTTTTGCGTCAATTTCTTCCGGCAATTCAGCAGTCCGGACCAGCACTGTAACTCTGTCCGGGAGAACCTCAACAAAACCGCCCGAAACAACAACCCGCTTACGGGTTCCGCTCACCAGGGTACAACTCAACTCTCCCACACCCAGTTTGGCAATGAGCGGAGTGTGCAAAGGAAGTGCCTGCATCTCTCCCTTTTCCGCCGGAATGGTGACTTCCTTCACCTTTTCATCAAAAAGGCTCCTGTCCGGACTGACCAGAGCAAAAGCAATATTGTCACTCATCAATCACCCCTTGGCCATCTGCTCAGCCTTTTCGACAGCCTCCTCAATGGTTCCCACCATGTAGAAGGCCTGCTCCGGCAAATCATCATATTTCCCTTCAACCAGTCCCTTAAAACTACGGATGGTATCTTCCAGTTTTACATATTTGCCCGGAATCCCGGTGAATTGTTCTGCCACATGGAATGGCTGGGAAAGGAACTTCTGGATTTTACGGGCACGATAGACACTAATTCTGTCCTCTTCAGATAATTCATCGATACCGAGAATTGCGATGATGTCCTGCAATTCCTTGTAACGCTGTAGGATGAGCTGAACTGAGCGGGCCGTCTGGTAATGCTCCTCTCCAAGAATCATCGGGTCGAGGATTCTTGATGTGGAATCCAGCGGATCCACAGCCGGATAAATTCCAAGCTCTGAAATTTGACGGGACAGGTTCGTGGTAGCATCCAGGTGAGCAAAAGTCGTGGCCGGAGCCGGATCTGTATAGTCATCCGCCGGAACATAAATAGCCTGAACCGACGTAATGGAACCATTACTGGTGGAAGTAATCCGCTCCTGGAGTTCGCCCATCTCAGTGGCCAGTGTCGGTTGATACCCCACAGCCGACGGCATGCGGCCCAACAGAGCAGAAACCTCGGAACCAGCCTGTGTGAACCGGAAAATATTGTCAATAAATAACAATACGTCCTGATTCTGGACATCACGGAAGTACTCTGCAACTGTCAGTGCCGAAAGACCAACCCGAAGACGGGCTCCCGGGGGCTCGGTCATCTGGCCGTAGACAAGCGAGGTTTTCTCCAGAACACCGGAGTCCTTCATTTCAAAATACAGATCGTTTCCTTCCCGGGTACGTTCTCCAACACCAGCGAAGACAGAATATCCACCGTGCTCCAAAGCCACATTGTGAATCAGCTCCATGATGAGAACAGTTTTGCCGACGCCAGCGCCGCCAAAAAGACCGGTCTTTCCTCCCTTTGAATAGGGTTCCAGCAGGTCAATAACTTTGATGCCGGTTTCCAGCATTTCAGTCTCAGTATTCTGATCTTCAAATTTTGGTGATTCCCGGTGAATGGACCAGTGGTCCTTTGCCTTGACTTCTCCCGCTTCATCCACCGGCTCTCCCACAACATTGAGGATCCTCCCCAAAGTTGCGTCTCCTACCGGCATGGTGATCGGTTTGCCCGTGTCCACGGCATCCACGCCCCGGATGAGACCATCAGTGGGCTGCATAGAAACACATCGTACCCGATTTTCACCGAGATGCTGCTCAATTTCTGCGATTAAGTCCAGATCTACTCCTGTTTCTTCATCCTTGTGGCGAACCCGAACCGCATTGTAGATGGGCGGAAGCTCCCCTTCGAATTCAACATCAATCACCGGCCCGATGACCTGAATTACTTTGCCCTCTTTCATCCCTATATCCTCCATCGTTTAATTGCTTATCTGTCCGCCGCTGACCACTTCGATAATTTCAGTGGTGATTGCAGCCTGTCTGATTTTGTTCATTTTCAACGTTAACTTGTCTATCATTTCGGTGGCGTTCTTGGTCGCCGCCTCCATGGCCATCATCCTGGCAGCAAATTCAGCTGCGTTGGACTCAATGAGAACTCGGAAAATCTGTGTCTCTACGTATCTGGGCAGCAAATCCTGCAGAACCTCTTCTGCAGACGGCTCAAAAAGGTGGGGAATGAAGGTTTCGTTTCCGCCAAAATCTTCTTCCACCAGTGGAAGAAGCCGTTCCACAATTAAATTCTGCTGCAATACGGATTTGAATTCATTGTAGACCACATAAACGGCGTCACACGATTCGCTGTAAAAATCATTCATGAGATCTGCCGCTATCGCTGCCCCTACGGTGGGATCAAATTTTCCGAACACATCCTTGTAGTTTCGACCCACAGATTTTACTTTCTTCTGAAAGTGTTCAAAACCTTTCTTGCCGATGAAATCCACCACAACATCTTTGTCCTGCCATTGCTCCAGCAGATCAAGAACCCGTCTGAAGACAACCGCATTGAAAGAACCACAAAGTCCCCGGTCGGCTGAAACCACAACCAGACGGATATTCTGTTCCGGCCGCGTCTGAAGCAATGGATGATCCAATGCCTCCAGGCGGCAGTTCACGCTGCGAATAACATCCTGTAACTTGTTGGCATAAGGTCTCGCGTTGTACACCCGCTCCTGGGCACGCTTCATTTTGGCCGCAGAAACAAGTTTCATTGCCCGGGTGATCTGTCGGGTGTTCCGGACGCTTTTAATTCTTCTCCTGAGATTATGAATTGCTGCCATCGACTGTACCGCTCAGGAAATCCTTCTTGTATTCAGTAATCGCGTCCCCGAGGCTCTTTACAAGCGCATCGGTCAATTGCTTCTCTTTTCGAATGGCTTCAAAAATCTCGGGAGATCTGTTCTCAATGAAGGAATAGAGCCCCTCTTCAAACGCCCTTATTTGTTCAAGTTCCAGGTCGTCCATATAGCCTTTTGTTCCGGCAAAAATGATGACAATCTGTTTTTCCACCGCCAATGGCTTATATTGGGGCTGCTTCAGAATTTCCACCAGCCTTGCACCCCGGGTCAACTGCTTCTGGGTTGCGGGATCAAGATCGCTGCCGAACTGTGCAAATGCCGCCAGTTCCCGGTACTGTGCCAGGTCCAGTCGCAAAGTACCGGCAATCTTTTTCATCGCCTTGATTTGCGCGGAGCCTCCCACACGGGAAACCGACAACCCTACATTAACCGCAGGGCGGACACCGGAGTGAAACAGGTCTGTTTCGAGATAGATCTGGCCGTCGGTAATGGAAATGACATTCGTTGGAATGTAAGCTGCCACGTCACCGGCCTGGGTCTCAATAATGGGCAATGCCGTAAGAGAACCACCGCCCTCTTTGTCATTGAGCTTTGCGGCCCGCTCCAACAAGCGGGAATGGAGATAAAAAACGTCTCCAGGATATGCTTCGCGGCCTGGCGGGCGCCTCAGGAGAAGTGAAATCTCACGATATGATGCCGCGTGCTTGGAAAGATCGTCGTATATAACCAGCACATGACCGCCCTGATTCATGAAGTATTCGCCCATCGCACAGCCAGCATATGGTGCCAGGTAAAGCAACGGGGCCGGGTCAGATGCAGTCGCCGCTACAACGATGGTATAGTCCATCGCCCCCATCTCCTCCAGTTTTTTCACAACCTGAGCAACGGTGGATTTCTTTTGTCCAATTGCCACGTAGATACAAGTTACATTTTCGTCCTTCTGCTTGATAATAGTGTCGATTGCCACCGCCGTTTTTCCTGTCTGACGATCGCCGATAATAAGCTCCCGTTGGCCGCGGCCAATGGGAATCATGGAGTCGATGGCTTTCAACCCTGTCTGAAGCGGTTCGTGTACTGAACGCCTGTCAATAATACCCGGCGCAATCTGTTCCACCGGATAAAATCCCTTGTTTTCGATTACGCCTTTCGCGTCAATGGGTTCGCCCAGAGAATTTACAACGCGTCCCAAAAAGCTCTCCCCAACCGGAACACTGAGGATTCGCTTTGTCCGGCGAATTTCATCCCCTTCCTTAACCTTGCTGGATTCTCCGAAGAGCACAATCCCCACACTGTCTTCTTCAAGGTTAAAAACCATGGCATACATGCCATTATCAAACTGGAGCAGCTCCCCGGCCATGGCCTTTTCCAGACCATAGATTTTCGCAATACCGTCTCCAACAGATATAACTGTGCCCACTTCTGCAAAGTCAATCTCCGATCCAACTCCCTCCAGCTGTCTGGCCAGAATCTTACCGATTTCTTCCGCTTTTAGCGCCATTATATTTCTCCCGTCAGTTTTTCTCTCATCTTAACCAGATTGGTTTTCAGGCTTCCGTCAATAAGGAGGCTTCCGATTCTGGCAACCGCACCTCCGATAACGCCGGAATCCACCTTTGTACTCAATATCACCTGTTTTCCAGTCCGCTTCTCAAAAGCAGCCTGAAAGCGGGCTTCCATGTCTTTTGAAAGAGCAACCGGCACTGTCAGTTTCACTTCCACCATACCCAATTCTTCATATAGCATGTGTCTGGTCGGCTCCAAAAGAAATTTCAGAATATTGAATCGGTTATTTTTAACCAACGTTGTCATCAGCCGACGGACGATATCGTTCGCTCCGGCATCGATCAACAACTTGTCCATCAGCTTCACCTTATCACGGGTCAGGATGGACGGGTTCAGAAAGTAATGAACAATCGCTGTATTTTCAGTTAATCCATTTGCCACATCATGAAACTCACTGAAAATCGTCAGAGCATCATCCCGTTGCGAAATAATAGAAACAAACGCCCTGGCATATTGGTTAATGGCTTCTCTGCCTGCCATCTAAACCTCCAACTCGCTTAGATACTGCATCATAGTATTTTCCACATCTTTCGGTTCCATCTTATCCAGCAGAATGGCTTCCGCCTTTTCCACTGCAAGGTCAGTCATATACTTTCTCAACTCGTTTCGGGCTGTCCGGAAACGAATCTCAATCTCTCTTTCCGCAATGCTCCGAACTTTATCTGCTTCCAGCTTTGCCTGTTCCAGAATCCGTTGTTTTTCACGATTGGCTGCTTCATCTGTTTTCTTCAGTACTTCTTCCACTTCAGCTTTAAGACCCGACATTCTTTTCTCTATTTGCTCCAGACGAGCAGCAGCTTCCTTCTCTTTTCGTTCGGCATCTTCCAGTTGAAGTGATAGATTTTCCCGTTGGGAACTGAGCGCATTCACGACAGGTTTCTTCAACAGCCAGAAGAGAAAACCAAAGAACACCACAGCATTAACGGACTTTGCCATCAATTCGAACCAATATCCCTCCGGGACATGACCCGAAGCAAAGACCGGTATTGTCATTAGAAAGGCAAGCACAACCAGCTTCTTCATAAAATTTTCCTTCCAACCAGAGATTCAGCGATCTGTTCTGCCAAACTGTTAACAAGAAGACCGGCTGCTGCTTTCTCCTTCTCAATCACTTCCACAGTATCCTTTTCCATTTGTGCCTTCTGTTCCTGAACACGTGATCTGGCACGTGTCACAATGGATTCTCGTTCCTTCCTGGCTTCACCCACCAGCCGCTCCCGGAGAGCATTGGCATTCATCCTGGCGTTCTTCAGTTCTGCTTCAAAAAAAGCAAGCTTCTCCACATAGAGGGCCTCTACATCTTTCAGTTTCCTTTCCGCACCCTCAATGATATCCTGCCTCTTTTCCATAACGCCTGCATAACTATCCACGTAAAATCGCTTCAACAGGACCACCAACAAAATGAACACAACCAGCACAAAAAGGAAGGTAGAATTGATCCGCATCGGCTCCGGCAACGTCAACATAAATTGTTCCATAGCGTCCCCTTCCTCAAAAAATGTCAGTACAAGGTACCATAGATATCAACCGGCTTCAATGATCTTATTAGATTGTAATGCGAATAGAAATCCACACCTTCACGGCAACTCCATCTTTCATTCCCGGCGTGTATTTCCACTTCTTTACGGTATCCACAATTCGGCGTTCTGCCAGTTTTCCACTTCGTCCGGCTGCCGACAAACCATTGATTACTTTAACCTCTGTAGTGTTACCATTCTCGTCAATCAAAGCCATCATGGACATCGTGCCACGCACATGCCAAGCAGGGCTTACCTTCGGATTTTCTTTGAAAATCACCTTGGGGGCAACATCGATTTGAGACAAACCAACCACTTGCCCATACAATGCTTTTTTTGCATCTTCAACTTTCTTTTGTTCCGCGAGTTTCTTCTGTCGGGCTTCCTCTTCCTGCTTTTTCTTCAGTTCCTGCTCTTTTTTCTTCTCAGCCAGAGCGGCTTCTTCTTTCTGCTTCTCAGCTTCCTGCTGTTTCTTCAGCAGAGCTTCCTTTTTACGGGTTTCCGTTTCAATTCGTTTCTTTTCCTGCTCTGCTTTTTGAATCTGCTCCATTTGTTTCTTTCGTTCATCTTCTGCTCTTTTCATCAGGATCGCTTTAGCTTTCTGGTCGGCCTCTTTTTGCACCTCACCCATGATTTTCTTCACCCGCGCGTCCATATCTGCCCTCATTTTGGCGATCTCTTCATTCTTCTGCTTTTCCAGATCTTTCTGCTTTGCTATTTCCTGAGTAATCTTCTGCTGCGCCAACTGGCTCTTCTCTTCAGCTTTTTTCTTCTGCATGAAGAAATATCCGCCAGCCACGGCGACAACAACAACCACCGCGATGAGCCCCATCAACAGGCCCTTGGACATCTTTTTTGCTTCTCCGAAACCTTCTCCACTACTGACGAAATAACCGGCATAGTTTGCTGTCTTTTCCATGTCAAGCAACTTCGCAGACTGTTCACTTTGTTCCCGATACAAAGAATGCATGAAAAAAGCCAGATTAAACGTTGTTGGGGAATAATCGCCGGAGAAGATCAGATTTTCAAGAACTTCATTGAATTCCTGAACGCTTTTGTAGCCGCCGTTGATATCGAACGCCTTTAAGAGAATGTCCTTAACATCATCGGGTATTGGGTCATCGCCGAAGGATGATGAACCCAGGACTGCCCCCTCCAGTTTGCCTTTAATATCAGCCGGGAGACGTCCACCTTCCAGAAAAGACTTCCCAGTCAACAGCTTGAAGATAATTGCTCCGATGGAAAACACATCGTGCATCTGTCCACCCTTCCCATTCTTCCACACATCCGGGTGAATATAATCCGCGAAAGCCGCCTTCTTTTCAGGATTCTGATTGAGCAAAGATGGCATCAAAGGAGCTGTTAATGTATCGTAGAGTTTAACATCTCCTTCAAAAGAGAGATGAATACTGGACGGACTCAGAAATCCATACGTGCTTCCTTTCTCGTAACAATAGGCCAGCGCGGCTGATGTTTTGCTTGCAATTAAAAGGACATGATCAATGGAAAACGGGAAGCCTTCTTCAGTACTTCTGCGAATGGCTTCATCCAGAAATTTACCATCTGCAAATTCCAGGATCGAAATATCCTCACCGTCAACCTGCTGTACTCCTTCTACAGATGCTATGAATGCGCCGTTCAACTTGGAAGCAATCCTGAACTGGTTGCCAAGTGCTTTGAAAAAAGTCTGGAAACCGGTCAAACCGCTATCAAAGCGATTGATAAAAACAAATTTATCAAAAGTACCATCCGGGGCAACAATGCCCCGATGCATGGTTCCCACCGGATTCTCCCTCATTTTTTCCGAAACAATGTAACTTCCCAACACCTGATAATCAGCCATGTTAAACTCCTTTAAAAATAATCACAAAAGGTTATTTTCATAATATCAAGGCGGGAAAGCCGTGTCAACAGGGACTATTTGTCAAAATGTGCTCATTTTGAACATTTGGTCGATTTATTAAACAGAATTGCTCGGGCAATAGCCATAATTGTCATTTTTTTAACAGTTTGTTCCTGATTTCTGAAAAATATTCACTTTTGGATCCGGATGAAGCACAGCTGTTTGTTTCCTACCCGTCTTTCATTTAGAACCTCTACGGCTATCCCCATCTGCTTCAACCTCGTTGTCCATTTTCGACTTAGGATGCCGAAAGAATCCGGTGTTTCTTCCAGGTAAGATACAAAGGCTGCAATGTTATCCGACTCGGAGATGCCCGGAAATTCAACCAGATTTCTGTCTCCATAAAAAACGTTAGCTGACCGATACTGCGCAATCGCCACCTTGCTGTTATCAGTAAGAAAAGTCATATTTTTTTGCACAAACGATCGAATAGAATTGTTCTGATTGATAATCGGTGTCGCCCAGTAGCCGATAACAATAAACAGCAGAAGCTGGCCCACGACAATGGGGGCAATGGGACGGTTTCGCTGGAACAAAATCCATAGCGCCACAGCCATGCAGAATACGCCAGGCAACGTCAACGAAACAGAGGAAGTACCCGGAAAAGAAAGAGATCCTTTGGCCACCAGCAGAAGACCCAGAAGCCCGTAGATTATAGCCACAATTTTCACTGGAATAGAAAACCACTTGCCTTCCCGACGCTCGCGAAAAAAACCAGCAACCAGAATTGCCGCAGCCGGGTATAGAGGAAGGATATAGAGCCCCCGTTTTCCCATGGGAATTGAGAAGAAGAGAATCACAAAGAGTAACCATGAAAAGAGGAATTTCTCCGTATCGGAAAATGACATTTTCCTGAACTTCAGAATTGCCAGTGATATCAGAAAGGGACTCCAGGGGAAAAAATCATAGAGTATGACCTTGAAAAAGTAGTGCACCGGCTGATAGTGGTGCCAGGAATTGGCAAATCGAACTACCGTCTGTTTAAACAGTATATTTTGCAGATATGCAGACTCTCCCGTATGCAAGCCCTGAATAATGAGTAGCACCAGCCAGCAGCCCACAATTCCCAGGAATGAGGCAATCCCTCCAGCACTGAACAGCGCGCGGTATCGGCCCTTCCCCGACCACCGTCGGTATACCAGCATTGCCCCCAGCGGCAGAACAAATCCCACCGGCCCCTTGGCAAGGGTTGCCAGCGCCATCGCAATCCACGCAAGCACTACATTCCGCTTTCCACCGCCGGTTTCAAGACGGGTAAACCCATACATTGCCAGGGTTGTAAGAAACGCCAGAAGCATATCTATCTGGGCATGAGATGCCTGCCAGAAAACCTTAAAAGAGGTGGCAAGAATCAGCGCCGAAAGCAATGCGGTGTCGTCATCTCCAATCAGTCGTCTTGCAAGAAAGAACACCAGCAAAAGCAGAAAAGTGCCTGCAAGGGCCGATGGTAACAATGCGGACACGGAGTTGACTCCACCTGTGGCAAGGGACGAAAGTGCTATGGCCCAGAAAAAAAGCGGCGGCTTGTCGGGATAGGGTTCGTTATTGCGGTGGGGCATCACGTAGTCGCCGGTTTGAACCATTTCCCTCGCCACAAGAGCGAAACGTGGCTCATCGGGCTCCCACAGGTCCCGAAAAAAAGACTGTGGAAACACCACAATAAAAAAAACAAACGAAAGCAGAAGAATCTTAGTCAGTTTCACTTTGTTTTGCTTCCCTCCACCTCAATACAATGTTCCGGGTGTACACAATCAACCCGCTGGCCTGTCCAAGAATAAAAACCGGGTCTTTCTGACACACCGCATAAACTGTCAGCAGCAAACCTCCCAAAAAACTCAAATACCAGAACGCCATCGGAATCACACTTCTCTTCTTTTTCTCACTGGCAATCCACTGAACAATGAACCTGGAGGCAAAAATACCCTGTGCCACAAAACCCAGCGTATAAATAAGGGTTTGAGTACTCACGCTTCTTTTCCTTGGGAGCTTTCTTCGCCCACCTTCCAGTTTAATACGCGCTTCAACATCCAGCGTACTGCCAGCGTGTCATGAAAGCCTACAAATGCACGATTTAAAACACCGTACTTGGAAACGCCCAGAGTCCGCTCTCTGTGATTCACTGGCATCTCCGTAATTTTGAACCCCTTCATCCGGACCAGTGTCGGGAAAAACCTGTGCAATCCGTTGAAACAGGGGATCTCAGCCACACATTCCCGTTTCATTACGCGGATTGAACATCCGACATCACTGACCTGCTCTCTGGTTAACCAGTTGCGAAAACCGTTTCCGATTCTTGAGGAAATTTTCCGGAGCCAGTTGTCCTGTCTCTTTTGCCGTATTCCGTTCACCATATCCACATCACTGCTATTCAATTTCTCAATCATACCCGGCAGATCGGTCGGGTCATTCTGCCGGTCGCCGTCCAGCGTGGCCACCAACCGACCCCTGGATACCCGAAACCCCGCAATAAACGCGGCCGTCTGACCGTTATTTTCTGTAAATGACACATATTGTACAATCTCTGGATGTTCTTTGTGCGACTGTTTCATCAACCGCAAACTGTCATCCTTTGACCCGTCATCCACCAGTACGATTTCATAGGAGGCCTTGAAAGTTTCCATTGCTTTGAGAATTTCCTCTACCAACTGCACGACATTTTCTTCTTCATTGTAAATGGGAATTACAATAGACAGTTCCATTCCTCTTTCTGGCATATTCTCTCCCCTCATAGGCAATTCTCCGATATTATACCTGATCCCCTCTCACATCAGAAGGGAGAAAAGCATCAAGCTCCTTTAGCATCTTCATACATGGTTACCTATATCGGAACAAGGCAAAGACAACTCATGATCCTTTGCTTCATTTTTTATTTTTCCCTTGACAGCCACTTTCAAGGGGGCTATTCTTTAGGCACCTATTTATTTGGAAGCGATATAATTGGGAGGAAACTGAACATATGGAAATATTAGACCGAACGCTACTGGAAAAGGTTCACAGGCGGGAATTGATGAAGTCCGGTTACCCGACATTCCCTGATCTGAATATGGACATGGCGCTCCGATTTATTCAGGCTATTCATCATTTTCACCGGGTTCCCATCCTCATGGAACAATATTTCCAGAAAATGGGACTTTCCAAAGCCCGTTTCCTGGTTTTGATTCAGCTTTTTGTTCAGGATGAGGGAAATGGCATCGGAATCTCAGACATCAGCCAGGTATATGACGTCAGTTCGGCGACCCTGACCGGCGTTGCTGACACGCTTGAAAAAGAGGGGTTAATCCAAAGGAGCCACTCTGAACAGGATCGTCGAAAAGTCAACCTCCAACTCACAGATTCAGGCTGGGATTTCATGCGTCGATTTCTGCCGGCTCACTTCTCAAACGTGAAAAACATTATGGAGCAGTATTCAATGGAAGAGCAAAAGCTGCTGGCAGATCTTCTGGATAAACTCAGCAGCCAGCTGCTAAAGCTTGTAGAGGACGAAGGAATAACCATTCCTGAAAAAACCTGGGGTAAACCATGAAGAGAACTTTTGTCTCATCAAAACCCCCTATTTTCATGGTTGTCATTGCTACTGTGTTTCTTTCCGGTTGCTCTCTTGCGCCATCCCCGGGAAAAATCAGCGTCCCCGGTGAGGACTCAAAGGCCTTCCGGGGAAACAAAGCCACGATGGATTTTAACAGTACCGCCTGGTGGAGAGCCTTTCAAGATGATAAATTGAACCGTCAGGTGGAAGATGTTTTGAAAAACGCACCAGATGCAAAAGCCATTCTCGCGCGGCTCGCCGCCTTCCGCGAACAGGCAAAGATTGCCGGAGCCCCACTGCTGCCTTCTATAAAACTTGACGCAAATGCTTCCCGTTCTAAAACCAATCTGGGAACATTTTTGCCCCAGGGTGGGTCATTTACGAACAATTCCTTTGGCCTGCAATTGAGTGCCTCCTATGAAATTGATCTATGGGGGAAACTTACCAACACTGCCAAAGCGGCAAAATTATCGCTCCTGGAAGCTGAAGAAAATCGGGATGTGGTTCTTCAGACACTGGCCGCAAATACGGTAGAACTCTACACCGAGCTCTCTCAAGCCAGGCGGGAAGTGAAACTCCGCGCTGAAGCCGTGGCCGCGGCAAAAGAACTGGAGAAATCCCTGAAAACCGGTTATATCAATGGGACAATACAGAGCACCACATACCTGACTGCCCTTCAGCAGCTCAAATCAGGAAAACAAGCCCTCTCCACAACTGAAACCAGAGTTGCCGCCCTCGAAGCATCACTCAACGCATTAGCCGGACGGGATATCGGCGCCATAATTCCCGTCACTGATTTCTCCAGCCTCCCGATAAAAGCAACACCCATTCCCTCGGGACTGCCTTCCGAGCTCCTGAACCGGCGCCCGGACGTCAGAACCGTCCGATTGAAGGTGGAAAACGCCTTGCTTCAAGTGGGCATTGCGAGGGCCGCACTGCTTCCCACGATTTCCTTGACAGCCCAGAAGGGATACAAAAGCAACGAACTGTCCCAGCTCGTTGACAGCGGCTCTTCTGTATGGAGCCTCATGGGTGGTGTTGTACAGCCACTGTTTAATAGAGGCGCTAAACGCGCGGCAGTACGACAGGCTCATCATAATGTAGATGCAGCTATTGCCGACTACCGAAAAACAGCATTGAATGCCTTCAAAGAAGTCGACATCGCACTCACCAATTTTGCTGACGCTGGCACACGACTGGAACTGGAAACGGAAAGTTTGGCCAGCGAAACTATAAAAGTAAAACAGGCACGGACATCCTATCTGTCCGGAACGACCGGAATTCAGCCTTACCTTTCCACGCATATTGCGTATCTCAACCAATTGGTTGCACGTGATCAGGTAGCCCTTTCCATGATGCAAACCCGTGTCCGTCTCGCAACTGCCCTTGGGGACGGGCTCAACGCATACCGAACAATTTCTGGAGAATTAAGATGAAAAAAATGAGGAGTTTCCTGCCCGTCATGATTATCGGAGTTGGTTTTATCATTCTGTTTTTATTCTTCAGGTTCCGTCCACGCCCTCCAAAACTCGAGACCCCAAAGAACGGCCCGCTCGTGTCGGTGAAAACCGTTCATACTCATACAAAGCCAATCCTGGTGACCGGAAGTGGTACAGTTGAACCGGAACATTCTGTGGCACTGACACCCCAGGTGAGCGGCAAGGTAGTGAAGGTATCCCCCAACCTCGTGACCGGAGGATTCTTCAAGAAAGGCGAGGTGTTGATTCAAATCGAAAAAAGCGATTACGAGATTGCTCTTGCCCGGGCAAAAGCCCAGTTCCTGTCACGGGACGTGGATTACCAGAAAGCGATGCGGCAAGCCGATATAGCAAAAAAAGACTGGGATTCAGTGATGAAAACAATTCTGAAAGACCCATCGCTGGTTCCGGATCAATTGACCCTTTACGTCCCTCAATTGAAGGCGGCAAAGGCCGCCATGGACAGTGCAAAAGCAGATGTCAGGTTGGCAGAACTGAACTTGTCCAGAACTGCACTCAAAGCCCCATTCAACGGCAGAATCCTGACCAAAGAGGCAGATACCGGCCAGTTCGTCACCTTGGGCAAACCCGTTGCAACTGTGTTTTCCACAGACCTTTTCAATGTGGTTGTTCCATTCACAGATCAGGATACAGGCTTGTTTCAATTACCCTGCGAAGCCGAGGTGATCTCCAATTATGAAGGGACCGTTAACCGGTACCCGGCGAAGGCAGTCCGCACAGAAGGTGCATTGGATCCCACTTCCCGAATGGTTCATGTGATCGTCCAGGTACAACACCCCTTCTCCTTTCCGGTTCCCCTTGAAAATGGTGAGTATGTGCAGGTTCAATTAACTGGCAACGCTATGGACACCGTTGAGTTACCTCCAAGAGTAGAACGGGACGGCAAGGTCTGGATTGTGGAAGATAACAAGCTGAAAATTCTCCCGATCAAAGTCATTTACCGCAGCACTGAAGCCGTCTTTGTAACCGGTATTCCAGACGGATCATCGGTCATCACTTCTTCCCTGTTTGCAGTTTCCAATGGAATGCAGGTCAGAACCATGAAGGGAAAAAGCCGATGAAACGCATGATTCAATGGATGGTGGATAACCCGGTTTCCGCTAATCTCCTGATGGCATTTCTCGTAGCATATGGACTTATCCAGATTCTGTCCATAAAGAAAGAGGTTTTCCCTGAATATTCACTGGACATGATTTCTATCTCCGTGCCATATCGTGGTGCGACTCCGTCCGACGTTGAAGAAGCTGTCTGCAGCCGGATTGAAGAAGAAATCGCAGGCCTTGACGGCATCAAACGCATCACATCTACCTCCACCGAGGGGTTGGGCAATGTAATGGTAGAAGTCCAGAACGGCTACAACGCTACGAAATTGAGGGACGACATCAAGAGTGCGGTGGACCGCATCACGAACTTCCCAAAGAATATTGAAAAGCCTGTAGTTTCCGAAGTTTCCAGAAAAGCAGAGGTATTGAAAATTGTGCTGCACGGTAACCTGGCTGAGAAGGATCTCAAACGATACGGAGAACGGATCCGTGACGACCTTTCGGCGGTACGGGGAATCTCACTGGTTACGCTGGATGCTGTTCGACCCTATGAAATTTCCATCGAAGTTTCGGAAAGAATGATGGAGAAATATCATCTGACTATCCCCCGGATTGCTTCCATCATTCAGTCAAACTGCCAGGACATTCCCGCCGGCAAGATTCGACAAAAGGGAGAGGAAATTCTGGTTCGGACCAAAGGACTGAAATATAGCAGACGCGATTATCTGGATATCCCGATGATCAGAGATAAAGAAGGTGCTTACGTCCGTCTCCGTGACATTGCAACGATTGTGGATGGTTTTGAGGAAACAGACTCCGCCACTGAATATGATGGGAACCGTGCAGTTCTTATCAAGGTGTATCGAATTGGTGAACAGTCCGCATTGAATGTAGAACAGGCAGTCAAGAACTATCTGGATCAGGAAAAAAAACTCGTCCCCGCTGGGCTCCACATGGACATCACAACCAACATGGCGCGTATCCTTCGGGAAAGACTGGATCTGCTGATCACAAACGGAATGCAGGGATTTTTTCTTGTTATTCTGATGCTTGCCATGTTTCTGGAACTGCGCCTTGCACTCTGGGTTGCTTTCGGAATCCCAATTTCCTTCCTTGGTGCCTTTCTTCTCCTTCCTTCCTTTGGTGTTTCCGTAAACATGATTTCCCTTTTTGCTCTGATTATATGCCTCGGCATGGTGGTAGATGACGCCATTATCATCGGAGAGCATGTTTTCTCTAAAATTCAATCCGGTATTCCCCGGAAAGTAGCAGCGGTGGACGGTGCGCGAGAAATGGCCGTACCGGTCATCTTTTCTGTGCTCACAACCATTGCCGCATTCCTCCCCCTTCTTTTCGTTTCGGGGGTCTTTGGAAAATTCATGTATGCCATACCGGTTGTTGTCATTTCTGTTCTCGCAATTTCACTGGTAGAAGCTATTTTCATCCTTCCCTCTCATCTCGCACATTTGAAAGAGCGAAAGGATAGCCGGATACTCCGCGCCCTGCCCCGCTACTTCAATGGGAAAATGACTGCTTTCATCGAAAATATCTACGAACCTACCATTAGAAAAGCCATCCGGCACCGTGGAGTCACTGTTTCCATTGGGATTCTTATGTTTCTGACCACAATCGGTTACGTCGGTTCAGGAAGAATGAAATTTCTCTTTTTCCCCAAGGTGGATTCGGATCAGGTTGTTGCACAGGTTAAACTGCCCGAAGGCGCTTCTGCGGAACAGACAACCGCCGTTTTGAAACAACTTGAAAAAACAGCTGAGGAAGTGGAATCTCGTGTCAATAAGAAATACGGTCGGAAAATTGTAAAACACATCATTCTCAATGTAGCTTCACAGCCCTATTCCTCGCGTCATTCAGACATGCCGGTCTTTGCCCCCAATCTCGGAGAAGTAGTGATGGAACTGGTCTATGGCGAAGACCGGGCCGGTATAGACAGTAATGATATCGCGATACTGTGGCGAAATATCACCGGAGAGGTGTCCGGAGCTGAAAGCGTAAAGTTCACTGCGTCCCTGTTCACAGCCGGTGCTCCCATTGATGTCCAGCTTGGATCAGACAATTTTGATCAGTTGAAGCAGGCAGCTCGGCGTTTGGAGGATGAGCTGAGAAACTATGACGGAGTCAAGGATATCAGTGACAACATCCAGGGAGGGAAGCAGGAAATCAAGCTGAGGTTGAACAAGAAGGGAAAAGCACTGGGTCTCGAAATCACAGATCTCGGCCTGCAGGTACGTGGGGCGTTCTATGGAACAGAAGCAGTGAGGATTCAACGGGAAAAGGACGATGTGCGCGTCATGGTCCGTTATCCTCTGAAGGAACGACGCTCCCTTGCCAACCTTTCCAACATGAAAATTGTTACTGCAACCGGTGTCCGTATACCTTTGAACCAGGTGGCGAATTTGACTATCCAACCAGGTTACTCGATTATCAAACGGGCGGACAGGCGACGGGTAGTCAATGTACAGGCCGACGTCGAAGAACAGGTTGTGGCGGCTGATAAGGTACTGCAGGATATCCAGGAAAACTTCCTTCCAGAACTGAGGGCAGACTATCCCGGCCTGACCTACTCCATTGAAGGACAGGAAAAAGAAAGACGGGATTCCATGGGTAGCATGTTGATCGGATTCTTCGTCGCCCTCTTTCTCATCTTCGTTCTGCTTGCCATCCCGTTTAACTCATATGTGCAACCACTTATCATCATGACTGCTATACCATTCGGCATTATCGGAGCGATCCTGGGTCATCTCCTGCTGGGTTACGACCTCAGTTTGTTGAGTTTCTTCGGCATCGTAGCCCTCGCCGGTGTACTGGTCAACGATTCCCTTGTGCTGCTGGACGCAATTCGAAACAAAATGAAACTGCATCCCGATGACGTAATAAAAGCAATTGTGGAGGCCTGCAAATCCCGTTTCCGACCAGTTGTTCTTACATCCATTACAACCTTCGGAGGCTTGCTCCCCATTATCTTCGAAAGATCGCTTCAGGCTCGTTTTCTGATCCCCATGGCAATTTCCCTGGGATTCGGTGTCCTGTTTGCCACTGGAATCACGCTGGTGTTGATTCCCAGCCTATACACGCTGACGCTGCACAATGAGCATGTGTGAGGGCGGTTTCGCCGCCGTGATTATGAAGGGAAGTAGAGACCAGGTTGAATCTGAGGTTGAGTAAAATGAGGGATTGCCATCTGGTTTAATCTCTTCTCGAAACTAGAGCCCGGACTCAAACTTGCCTTTACTTCCCTCTGTCGTCGGGAAGAGATGCAATTGACAAAAACGGTTGAATTCTTTACGATGGTGCCATGGTACAAATCAGCTTCTCCAAGAGAGAGATACTGGTCAAAATCGTTTACTATGGCATGGGGCTATGTGGAAAGACCACTTCACTGCAATATCTGCATTCTGTCATGGATCCGAAAAGCACTACCAAACTCTTTTCTGTAAAAACAGATGAAGATCGAACTCTGTTTTTTGATTTTCTGCCCATCACCATCGCCACCCTTAACAATTTCAAGATCAAATTGAAAATATATACCGTTCCTGGCCAGGTCAAATACAATGCCACCCGTAAAGCGGTTCTGGCGGGCGTGGACGGCGTCGTTTTTGTTGTTGACAGCCAGCAGGATTTACTCCGGGACAATCTTGCCAGCTTGAAAGATCTTGCCGGGAATCTGAACTACTACAAATTAAGTCTGGAAAAGCTGCCGATAGTATTCCAGTATAATAAACGTGACTTATCCCCTTTGACCCCGATACCCGACCTCAATGACGCCCTCAACCCTGACAAAAAAATCCCCTACTTTCCAACTGTGGCTATCCGGGGTGAAGGTGTAGCAGATGCATTCCTTGAAATCTGCAACCTTTCAATGAAACAGATTATCGCAAAACACAAACTGCCGGTTGGAGAAGACATTCTGGATTCCTTCCTCCTTTCTTTGAGACAACCCATTGAAAAGAAAACGGACGAAGAAGAGACAGAATCCGCTGAAATCGCCCGGGAAGATGCTACTGTGAATATTCAACTGGATTCCGCAAGCCGGGATGAAGAAGAGGACGAGAGCACTTCACTCCTTCGCCAGGCGGTGACCAGCAACATGCAGATGGCCGATCTCTATGACGAACTGGAAGAATTAAAAAAATCCCTCGAGCTTCGTGTAAGAGAAATGATTACAGCCAACCAGATCAGTTCCACAATGCTGGCAGAACTGGAAACAGATCGGGTAATTCAACTTGCTGCCGAGGCGTTTCAGCGCCATGGAGACTTCGGTGTCTCTATCCTGCTGGACGTTGGAGCGGACCAGGAATTGAAAGGTGCGGAACACACAAATTTGAAAGAAGATCCGTTGAACCATATAATCCTCGAAACCGGATTATCGGCAGCCAGGGCCATTATCCAACGCAACCGGCTTGTCCTTCTCACCCGCCACAAAAATCCTTCCATTTTCGAGAAAGTCAGGGGCGAATTGCCTGAAATTAAATCTGTTGTCTGCATTCCGCTGGTGGTTAAGGGAAAATCCCAGGGTATCATCAATCTGTATTCCAGTTCTACAGAATCATTCAAGAAAGAAACGTTGACATATTACCACCTGCTTTCAAATAACATCGCCATCGCCCTGGAAAATGCCCGTCTGTACCGGACGGTATCCAGCCTGAACAGTACCTTGAAATCCAAGATGGCGGAAATCAACCAGTACGCGGAGCAGCTGGAAGAAAGGGTTAACCAGCGCACTTCCGAACTCCGGGCTGCCAACGTGCAACTGGAACAATCCATTAAAGAACTGGAAACGGTAGACAAACTGAAAGACGATTTCATGGGATTGATGTCCCATGAACTCCGCACCCCGTTGACGTCCATCATCAGTTATTCGCAGAGTATGCTGGAAGGAATCGTGACGGAAGAATCTGACATACAACATTTCCTGGACGTTATTTACAAAGAGAGTCGACACCTTTCCACTATTATTGATAGAGTAATCGACACTGTGAACTTCGAAAACAGCCGCGCCTATATTGAAATACAGACCGCCGACCTGGGTACTATGGTCGAGCACGTACTGGAAAATCAGAAAAGCACTCTGCAGAAGGCTGGCATCACCATCCTGAATGATGTCAGCTCTTTCCAGGTTATGAGCGATCCTTCCAGGGCGGAACAAGTGATTGATTACGTGATAGAAAATGCCATCCAACATTCTCCGCAGGGAGGCTCAATTTCTCTTTCGGCATCACGGGAAAAAGATCTTGTGCACTTGACCATCCAGGATGAAGGGGCAGGCGTCCCACTGGAATTCTGCGAAATGATTTTTGACAGATTCAAACTCATGGAAGGTCTGGACCATCATACAAGAGGCCTGCGGCTGAGCCTGCATCTGTCCAGACTCATGATGCGGGCAGTAGGTGGAAACCTCACGTTGGAAAACCCCGGGAAAGAGGGAGCCCGATTCCGCCTTGACTTCAAACTCGCTTAAACCGGTTATTTCATTGATTCCTTATCTTAATGCCCTTCCCCTTACCCACTTCTTGAACACCAAAAACTCCACATATGCAGTCACCACAGATGTCCCTTCCGAATCCTGCAACAAGCTGGCTGCAGGAAGAGTGGATGCCGGACTTGTATCTTCCATCTCATTGCCCGAAATCCCGGATGTCTGTGCAGTGGATGGCGTATGCATCGCTTCTGAAGGTCCGGTGGAAAGCGTTCTTCTATTCTCGGAAAAATCGCCAGATCAAATTCATTCCATCGGGCTTGACCCCGCCTCCCGTACATCCAATGTGCTGATCCAGATTCTGATGTCCCGGTGGGTGAAAGAAAAGTGCCGTTTTCTTCCTTTCCAGGGAGAACTTGCGGAAGGGATGCGGGAAATGGACGGCGTATTGTTAATCGGTGATCGGGCCTTTCGATCCGCCATGGAAAATCCTGCCATAGTCGCCATGGATCTGGCCTCCGAATGGAAAACTTTCACCGGATGTCCCTTTGTGTTTGCCATGTGGGGTCTGCGGAGAACCAGCTCACTGTCACCTGATATCTTCCGGGAGGCAATGGAGTCCGGAATGGAAAAACGAATAGAAATTGCGGATCAGTTCAGCCGGGAAAATCAATTCACAAAACACCAGCAGCAACTCACCCGCCGCTATCTCACCCGCAACCTCCACTACACATTCGGTCCCCGGGAACGAAAGGGGCTCTTCCTGTTTTTCCGTTACGCGACGGAAATGGGGCTTATTCATCCCAGCAACGAACTGAATTTTATTTGATTTATTTTTCTGAAAACAATCGGTTTATTAAATCCTGAACAATCCGGGCCGTAATTCCCCAGATGACCTCGCCATCCCACCGGTACACAAACACCGGCAAACGTCCCCCTTTCCATGTCCCATGATAGCGGGGAGGCAGTCCGAGTTCTTTTGCCGGGAAAAGAACTTCTTTTTCCCCATTTCGATGAATGATTTCCGGAACTGCCTGTAATTGAAGGGAAAACACTTCCGGCGGATTATTTCTGAACCACGAAAGCGGAACACTGAAGATTCGGGAGACCTCTTCTGAATTCGGCTCGAACTCGTCAAGAGAACGGACATCCGCCACACCCACTACCACATCCACAAGGTTGCCAGTGGGGGCAATAACAAAGTCCAGATTTCCAAAAATGGAAATTATTTCCCGGGAAATCCCCATCTCTTCCTCTGTTTCCCTGAGGGCTGTTCCAAGAACATCATTGTCCCGTTTCTTGCTGATCCTTCCCCCGGGAAAACAAATCTCGTCTCCCTGGCGGATATTGGGGTTTCGCTTTTGAAAAACCAGGTGATATTCACCGTCCAGTTTTACCAGCAGGGCCAGAACCGCAGAGCGTATGAACGCGTTCCTGCCATTCAGAGCCGGACAGCGTTTCAATTTCTCATTCAGTTTATTCAGAAAAGCCTGATCTCCGTTCACGTCTTTTTCCCCATCCATTGAAGTTTTCCGATATCCATGTTTCCGCCGCTGAGAACGATTCCGACATTTTTGTCCTGAAACGGTTCCGGATGTTCCAATATTGCGGCAAGCGGCACTGCGGAGGAGGGTTCCACAACTAATTTCATCCGCTCCCATATCAACATCATGGCATTTTTGATCCCTTCCTCCGAAACAGTGAAAATATCATCCACAAAACGAAGGATCAATGGGAAAGTCAACTTTCCCAGACTGGTCAACAATCCGTCGGCAATTGTATTCGGGTCCACCGACGGAACAAAAACCCTTCCCTTGAATGAACGGAAAGCGTCGTCCGCCTGCTCGGGCTCGGCTCCAAACACCAGTGCCCCCGGCAGCAAAGCCTTTGTAGAAATTGCCGTACCGCTCAAAAGTCCACCACCGCCAACCGGCACCATCACAATGTTCAGATTGCCGGATTCCGTAATCAGTTCCAGGGCAGCAGTTCCCTGCCCCGCAATCACCAGGGGATTGTCATAGGGATGAATGAATGTTGCGCCCGTTTCCATCACGACCGCTTTGAGAGCGGATTCTCTGGCCTCAAGAGTTGGTTTACAGAATGTAATTTCCGCGCCATAGCCTTGGACAGCAGCGACCTTGACAGGCGGTGCATTTTCCGGCATTACCACGAACGCCGGAATCCCCCGAATGGCCGCTGCCCGGGCAAGCGCCCCAGCATGATTTCCGGATGAATGGGTCGCAACCCCCGATTTTGCCTCGCTGTTTGAAAGGGAAAACACCGCATTGCACGCACCCCGGTACTTGAACGCACCCGCCCGCTGGAAATTCTCACATTTGAAATACAGGGATGCGCCGGTAATTCTGTCCAAGGTTGCACAGGTCAGAACCGGGGTACGATGGGTGTAGGGGCGAATCCGTTTACCCGCATCACGGATGTTCTCAAATGAAACGGGGCTCATCTCAGTTTCCTCCCATTTTTCGCATTACACTGAAATTTTATCACTCCAGTGTTCATTAAGCAGTGAAAATATTCTCCTCCCTCGACAAACTCGGAGATGGGCCCTATATTTTGAATAGCAGCCCTTACAACATCAAACATGGTTGCCGGTATGGTTGCGCAAATTGATGATCCAAAGGAGGCACCCCATGGTAAAACCTTTTGTAGAATTGGTAATCAGTTCTCCGTTTATCCTCTTTAAAGGGTTCCTGATGGGCTTCCAGGCAGGAACCGGCCGCGATGCCCCCTATTACTTTAACCAGAGAAGCGGCATTGAAACCGAAACACTGAAAGACTATCTGAAAAACTGGTTGGGGTTTGAAAATTCAGTGCACGTCTGCCTGGAAGAAAGTTTATCCGATGATCTCGAATCGGCGATCCTGCAAAGTCATGAAACACTGGGGATGGAGGTGATTTCAAAGCGAAAGATCCTCATGGCCGGGTTCGACCTCAAAGCCCGATTCTTTGATGATGAAGAGCCTGCCCGCTTCCGGAAAGAACTGGCAGCGTTGGAAGACGACCTGTCCATCACCATCACTTTAGATAGCCGCACCACAATCCCCGCCTGGCAGGATGTGGGGGTGGGAGTCCTGGCCACGCTTCCCCCGTATCAGCACGGAATTGACGCCACAATCACCGGGCCACTGGAACAGATCCTGTCTTTCCGTATGAAACTTGCCGCCGAAACCCTTGTAGACGTCACTGAAATCCGCCTCAGCTTTGAAGACTGAGAAGGCAAAACCGCCGTGGATGATGGATGTTGGATGGCTTGGAAAAAGAAAAGAAATACGCGTTCCGACCCACAAAACAACAAGTAGCAAGACTGTGTTTCCGGTGTTAAAACTACTTTTCCCCATCTTCATTACTCCTCCCCCACTCAAGCTCAACCTCAACCTTGTCCGGCCTTCTCTGCCTGTTGACGGAACAATCCACAATCTGTTACCTTGCAGGAAGAAGACTTTCTGCAGGGAGGAAAACACGTGAAATCGTCACCTCGTCCCGTCGCAGTAATCACCGGAGTGACCGGGGGATTTGGACAGGCATTTGCACATGTGTTTCTGGAAAACGGATTTGAAATTATCGGAATATCCCGTCATGAACCGGAAAACCCCATCGGGCACCACCTTGTAACGGACCTGGCAAATCCGGATTCCCTCCATACCCTATCGGAGCAGATAAATCATCTCACGGATCATGTGGATGTATTGATCCTCAACGCCGGAGTCGGCCTGTACGACGGTTGGGAAGAGATGAACGAAACTGAACTCAGGACTCTCATGGAACTGAATTTTTTCTCACCTGTTTCACTCGCAAAGCTCATTCTCCCGCTAATGACTGCCTCAAATGGAACAATCATTACCGTTTCATCGGTTGCGGGATTCCTTCCTGTCGCCTACATGGGCGCGTACTGTGCTTCAAAACACGCCCTCAACGCATTTGCTGACACACTGCGTGCTGAACTTCTTGATAGCGGTGTTCATCTTCTGAATCTGCTGCCGGGACGTATCAATACCGGATTTTCCACCCGGGCCCTCGGTTCCCGAAAGCCACCGGAAACGCCCTTTGCAGGCTCTCCGGAAAAACTTGCCAGAACCGCTTTTCGGGCATACAAAAAAGAAAAGCGCCAGCTCGTGTATCCGAGGTGGTATCAACTGTTGCCCTTCGTTAGATACATATTTCCAGGATTGTACGACCGTGTCAGCACAGGGCAATGGAAGACCTGAAATAATCGAGTTCCCCTTGCGAATTTCTTTCAACATACCTATATTCTGAAGTGAAAAATGGCGGTCAACAACAAAAACCGGGGATCTTCCCCACGGGAGGCATCATGACAAGACGCATGTCGTTTACTTCAACCGAGAAAGAACTAATCCCTGAATTCAGAGAAAAAATCAACCATGCGGAAGGGGTTATTGATCTGGAAAACTTCTTCTCCCACACTGTCATCAAACTATTGCACAAGACAATGAACGGCGGGCTGCCACTGATGCCGGACGACATCCAGTTTGCTCCGGAATGCAGGACGGGATATAAAATCAGTACTCGACTTCAAGAAGATAAACTGTACCAGGATCTTATGAAGAATTCTGACCTGGAACAGATAATTCGTAAGTTTGCTTCCGCGACAGCAAAGCGATATGCCCATTTCCGGAACCACCCGGAAAGGACACCCAGCAATATCCGGAAATAGTGCCGCTGGCTTCGGAACCGTGACCTGTGACTCGTAATTTGTAAGTTGTTGGGAAGGGGAAAAGACAGGGAGGGAAACCTCTCGCAAAGTCGCACTTTCATTCGTTACGTTTTGCCGATGGCAATGCCATCGGCAAAGCCGTGATATACTCTTCCCATGAACGAATATGACGATGCCTACGCGGCCCACGAGAACTTTTTCGGAACGGACCCGGAACCGATGCTGCTACAATTTCTGAACCTGATTTCGCCTTCTCATCCGGTGCTGGACATTGGCGCGGGTCAGGGTCGAAACGCCTTTTATCTCGCGCGGCAGGGACTTCCGGTTATTGCCATGGATAGTTCCATTCAATCGGCAAGAATCCTCCGCAAGGCGGCAAGTGAAAAAAAACTCTCACTGTCGGTTGTCCATGGAGATGTCCGAAGTTATGAACCGGAACAGCCGCTTTCCGCAATACTACTCTTCGGTTTGTTCCAATTGATATCCAGAAGTGATATTCAACTGCTTGTTTCCAGAATCAGGGACTGGACAATTGTCGGCGGACTGGTTTTTGTTACCGCTTTTTCCACGAAAGACAGCGGAATCAGAATGTTGTCAGAAAAGTGGAACGAAACAGAACCCCATTCATTCGTAAACGGAAGAGGAGACGTACAAACGTGGCTGGAACCGGATGAAATTCTCACCCTTTTTCACGGAATGAAGGTGCTTCATCACCGGGAAGGTCCGGGAAAATGGCACCGCCATGGGGATGGCCCACAAGAGCAGCACGCAATGATTGAAGCCGTTTTCCAGGCGTAAAATAAGTTGGAACAAGGTCAGACAAGGTTAAGGTTGAGTAAGGCTGGAAAGCATACACAAAAAGGCACAGAGATAAAACTCAGGTTGATGAAATACTAAATGTTCCCCTTCCCTCTGGTCACTTTCCCACTTATTCTCAACCTTGCCTTCTACTCAACCTTGCCTTTATGGGGATGGAGCAGATCGTGAATCCGACGGGTCAATTCATTCTGGCTGTATGGTTTCAATAATATGACCCCTTTTACCACATGAAATCCCCTCTGTTCCAACACATTCTCGGAATAGCCGGAGGCATAGAGCGTTTTCAAGTCTGGCCGAAGCTCAGACAGTTTTTTTGCCAGTTCAATTCCATTTATACCCGGCATTACTATATCAGTGAACAACAGATCCAGATGCCCATCATAGCTTTCCATCATTTCCAAAGCCGCTTCTCCGGAATTCGCTTCAAGAATCGAATATCCCGCCGCCTCCAGGACCTCTCGTGCAATGTTCCGCACATCCTTCTCGTCTTCCACTACCAGGATCATCCCCTCTCCTCTTACCGTCCTCTTATCAACAGGAAGTTCTTTTCGCATTTCCCTGACCATTCCTTCCGGCTGGTACACAGGCCAGTAGATCTTAAAGGTCGTGCCATGTCCCTCTTCACTGTACAAAAAGATGGAACCACTGTTCTGTTTCACAATTCCATAAACTGTAGCAAGCCCCAGTCCAGTGCCGAGACCGAATTCCTTCGTGGTGTAGAAAGGTTCAAATATTTTCAGCCTAATATCGGCTGGAACACCTTTTCCTGTGTCAGTGACGTTCAGAAGGATATGGGGGCCCACGGACGCACCCACGTGACGGCTCACATATGTCTCATCCAGTTCTATTTCACTGGTTTCGATCACGATCTTGCGATCCCCACCATTCTTAACATCATGAATTGCGTCTCTGGCATTCACCAGCAGGTTCATGAGAATCTGATCGATCTGCGCAGGATCTGCAAATATGGGGGAAATCTCCTTTCCCAGGTTCAGTATCAACTCAATGTCCTCTCCGATCATTCGTTTTGCTATTGATTCAAAGTTTTGTATTGTCTCAGAGATGTCAAGTATCTTTGGCTGAATCATCTGTTTCCGACCAAAACCCAGCAAACTCCTTGTCAGTACGGCAGCCCGTTCTCCCGCATCCCGAACCCGCTCCACATGCTTTCGAACCTTGCTGCCCGGTTCCAGTCCGGAAATGGCCAACTCGGAGTATCCATTTATAGCTGTGAGTATGTTGTTGAAGTCATGTGCAATTCCTCCGACAAGTTGACCGATGGTTTCCAGCTTCTGAGACTGGCGCAACATTTCCTCCAACTCCAATTCCCGGCCAATGTCTCGCTTCAACGCGGCGAATTGAACAATTCTCCCCTTTTCATCTCTTACCGGAAAAATCGTGGCCTGCTCATAGAACAAGGTTCCATCCTTGCTCTTGTTAATTATCTGCCCCTGCCATGTATGGCCGCTCTTAATTGTGTCCCACATCTCTTTGTAAAAGGCTTCGTCGTGTTTTCCGCTCTGGAGGGCCCTGGGATTCTGCCCCTGGAGCTCCGCTCGACTGTACCCGGTCCTGGAAACATAAACCTCATTCACGTACTGAATTGTTCCCTGATCGTCGGTTACAATAATCCCTTCCCCGAGCTGCTCCAGAATCGACGCAAGCCGGTATCTATCCTGCCTCGCCTCATACTCCTTTGTGACATCCAATGCGACGCCACCCACAAGAAAACGCCCATCTTCTTCTGAAATCCTGAATTTGCTGGATTGTAGGGTATGCAGCTTACCTTCCGGGTCCGGCACAGTTTCGGTTCCGCTCCACGTTCCTGTTGCCAAAGCAATCTGATCATGTTCACGCAATTTTTCGATTACAGATTTCGGCCAGTTGGGGGAATTAATACCGTTTCCAGACATTCCACCCAGTTCCCGGAATTTCGCATTGGCAAAAAAGTAACGTTCATCCATGTCCTTTATGAATACAACCGCAGGCATGTGCTCTGTGAAGGTCCTGAAACGTGCCTCTGCGTCATCAATCGTCTGCAATAGTTGCTTTTCGGTGATAAGCCTTAGCCCCACCTCGCTTCGAAGCATGGTGGCATACAGAAAGAAAAAGAAAAGAAGTGGGAAGGTAGTTTCCATGTAATCCTCAAAGGGATCCAGGACTGTTGCAATTCCGCTGTGTTCAAGTACATTTGAAAAACCAACAAAGACATAAACAAACATCGCCGCTTGAAGAAATGCCCGGGTGGAACGACCCATCTTTGTCCGGGGAACCCGGAACAGGACAACGAAGGCGGCCAGGAATGTGAGAAAGGAAATCAGGTCAAAGAAGACAACCAGGTGCTCAGCCACCGACATTATCCTCCTTCCGAGTGAGTCTCAGGCAACCGATGAGAAAGAAAATCCCCGACGCGGCGTAGCATAAGTGCTCAGCCAGATTCAAAAAAACGGGGAAAAAAGCCCCCTCTGCTATGGTAAATATAAGGGCCAGCAGCATCATAAGAAAGCCCAGATAGAGAAAAGGAAAGTGAGGACGACGATAATCTCTCGAAAAAATGAGAAAAAAAACTGTAATCAGAAGGGTCAAAATCAGATTGAGAACTTCGCTTTCCTGAAACATATTGGACTCCTTTATAAAATATATCGATTATGTGCTTCTTTTACAATTAAATCTTTTCTTCTTCGAAATGATTGAAGCCAGGAACATGTCATGCTATTTTGAATTGTTGATAATGAGCAGACATCATTTCTTAAAATCCGGAGGCGTACATGCACGTATTCAAAAAGTTGAAAGATCCTTTCAGCGGGCTGTCCCATCTGGCCGGAGCATTTCTTTCAATCGCCGCATTATCAGTGCTGGTTACACTGGCCGCTCTTCGGGCCACTGTCTGGCACGTGGTGTCCTTCTCTATTTACGGAGCCAGCATGGTGCTGCTTTATACAGCCAGCGCCCTGTACCACCTGCTGCCTCTTTCCGAACGTGGGGAGAAAATTCTCCGGACACTGGACCACGTGATGATTTACATGCTCATTGCAGGTACCTACACACCGATCTGCCTGGTTCCTCTCCGGGGTGGATGGGGCTGGACTATCTTCGGCGTAGTATGGGCCTTTGCGTTCGCGGGAATTTTTGTATCCCTTTTCTGGCTTGACGCTCCCCGGTGGATTTCCACTTCAATCTACCTGTTCATGGGATGGGTGTCCATTGTCGCTATTTATCCCATTGTAAAGGTATTGACCCCGGAAGGCTTATTCTGGCTGGCTTCCGGCGGCGCATTTTACACTGTTGGCGCCATCATCTATGCGTTGAAAAAACCGGACCCATGGCCAGGGAAATTCGGCTTCCACGAAATCTGGCACCTCTTTGTCATGGCCGGAAGCGCCTGCCATTTCATGCTGATGCTCCGTTACGTCCTTACTGCGTAAAGATATATTCGGTTTTCAGTGTTCAGTGTTCTGAAAGATGGGTAAGGATATAGATTCGGTCTTTGCTCAAAACAGTTTCATTTCTCATCCTTTTCAGGCCAGAACACATAACACCTTTCCACTCCTCTCCCCTGCCGGTCAATTGACCATGCGGGCGTAAGACGGTATGATAGATGAAGCACTTAGAATTAACAGGAGGAAGATATGTCCCCCACCCCGAAACAGACTGCCTGTATCAACCCCGCAACAGGAGAGATGCTGGGTGAGTCACCCCTTCACACCATTGACGACCTGAGAACTGCCGTCGCGTCGGCACGGGAGGCGGCCCCAGCATGGGCGGCACTTTCCGTAACGCAACGGATAGGCCACATCCGTAAAATTCAGGATACCCTTGCCAGTCAGACTGAAGAGCTTGCGGAGATTATCGCGAAGGATAACGGAAAAACAGTCATTGACGCATTGGCTGCCGAGGTCATGACCGCCGCCATTGCGGTCCACTACTACTGCCGGAAAGCACCGTCCTTCCTGAAAGCCAGCCGGCCAGGATTCGGCACCATTGCCCTTATCAACAAACGATCACAGGTCCTCCGAGTTCCATACGGGGTCATCGGAATTATTTCCCCCTGGAATTATCCCTTTGCGATTCCTTTTTCGGAAGCAATTATGGGACTTTTGGCGGGAAATACCGTCATCCTGAAAGTGGCAACTGAAACCCAGTTTACAGGGTTGGCACTGAAATCCGTTATTGAATCGGCCGACCTGCCGAAGGGGGTCTTCCATTACCTGAATATTCCAGGCCGTGAGGCGGGAGAAGGTTTTTTAAGAAACGGGGTGGATAAACTGTTTTTCACAGGCTCAGTGCCAGTGGGTAAACGATTGATGGCCATGGCTGCGGAAACCCTGACTCCGGTAAACCTGGAGCTTGGGGGAAATGATGCTATGCTGGTCTGCGAAGATGCGGATCCGGTAAGGGCAGCAGCGGGCGCGGTATGGGCGGGATTTTCAAACGCCGGCCAGTCCTGTGGCGGAGTAGAGCGGATTTATGTTCATGAGGCGGTGTATGATCCGTTCATGGCAGAACTGAAACAACGGACGGAAGCCCTTCGACCTGGAAACAACCTGAGCCCGGATTGTGACCTCGGCTGTATGACAACACCCGCTCAGCTGGAGGTGGTAAAAGCCCATATTGACGACGCCCTGGCGCACGGGGCCACTATTTTCGCGAAATCCCCAGAACCGCAGGAAGGCACATTGCGGCAATTTCACCCGGCTTGTGTTCTGACGAACGTCACCCAGGACATGAAAGTCATGCGGGATGAAACCTTCGGACCAGTAATCGGCGTTATGAAGGTCTCCAGCATGGAAGCAGCCCTGCAGATGGCAAATGACTCGGACCTGGGACTCACAGGTTCTATCTGGTCCAGAAACCGGAAAAAGGCGCGGGAACTGGCAAAGCAGATACAGGCCGGTGCCGTTACCATCAATGACCACCTGATGAGTCACGGTGTCCCGGAAACCTCATGGGGAGGATTTAAGGAGTCAGGTATTGGTCGAAGCCATGGAGAACTGGGATTCAATGAGATGACCCAGCCCCAGACTATCGTGGATGACTGGCTGCCCGGAGTCAGAAAAAACCTCTGGTGGCACCCGTACAGCGGAAAGGTTTTTGACGGACTCAAGGGGTTGACTGTGGGCCTCTACGGCAAAGGAGCCGGGAATCGCCTGTCCGGTATGATGAAAGCTCTCAAGGCTTTGCCAAGAATGTTCCGGAAATAAGCAAAAGAAGGATTTTCGACTATGGATATTGACTATCTGATGAAACTTGCAGATCCGAGTACGTTCAAGCCGCCTTTCTTCCTGACATCGCCCACACTCCAGAGCATGCTGGCAAGCTCAAAACTCCGACTGCCCCGACATTCGCAATTGATAGAACATGCAAAAGAAATCATCCTAACAGTGACCGATGGTGTCCGACTTCAGGGATTCATGAGTTCCCCGTCACACGACCGGAAAAAGGGAGTGGCGATTCTTTTTCACGGCTGGGAAGGCAGTGTCAACTCCACCTACATCCGCTGCACCGGCGAAGCGCTGTTTCAGGCCGGATTCAACGTGTTTCGCCTCAACTTCAGGGACCACGGGGAGACTCACCACCTGAACCACGACCCCTTTCGGAGCGACCGACTGGACGAAGTATTTGAAGCGGTACGGCAGATAGCAGACAAATACGGAGACCTGCCAGTTTTCCTTACCGGTTTCTCGCTTGGGGGAAATTTTGCCCTTCGAAT
>CAZRHT010000003.1:0-31456 GCA_964599895.1 uncultured Holophagae bacterium | reverse complement strand
AGTGAAGAAGAGAAAGAAAAGGAGCCCCTGGTTCTTCCTCCTGCCACTGCAGTTTCACGCTCACTCTTTCGGGAGGACGCCCCGAAAAGTGAGGCGGTGAATGGGACAGGGCCCATATTTTCCAATCGCTTCCTTATGTACTGCGGCAGGATATCCCTTATGCTTCTCAAAGCCATAGTATGACCACTTATTTGCCGCAGCTGTCATGAAGCGGTCCCGCAACACCTTCGCAAAAATGGAAGCCGCGGCGATGGTCTTGAATTTCAGGTCCCCTTTAACAATCGTCAGTTGCGGATAGGCCGTTTCAATGGGCTGATTTCCATCCACCGCCACAACAGGGGAAGCCCCGCTGGAAAATTCAAGCCTCGCCACCGCCCGCTTCATCCCCAGTCGTGCCGCCTGCAGGATGTTGATGTGATCAATGATTCGATGGTTTATGACCGAAACCCGATAAGCAATCCCCATGTCAAGCAGTGATTCCAGAACTCCGTTCCGCTGTTTGGGGCTGAGCTTCTTTGAGTCGGTCAAGTTCTGTATTTGCTTCAGTTCCGCAAACCGGGACTTTGGACAAGCTACCGCACACACGTACACGGGGCCGGCAAGGCAACCTCTACCTGCCTCATCCACACCAATTACATGATCATATCGGGCGAAAAGTTCGGCTTCAGTTGGGGTCTCCATTCTATTCAAAACCGGAATTTTGTTCCAATGGTGATCAGGATACCGTCAACACTGCCGTTGATGTCCTGCACTGCGTCCCCCGGTGTATCTTCCTTCAGAAAGAGATATCGGACATCTACAGTCAGGGAAACATCCGGAGTGGGCCAGACGTCGATCCCGCCGCCCAGATGGCCCCCGAATTTATGACTGGTAAAGTTGGTCCGGCGATATCCACTGTCGGTCCAGTAGTCATACCCGGAAAGGTAAAAGCCACCACCCCCCAGCATATATGGTTGAACTCTTGACGTAATCGGGGCCAGATAAACCAGCAGGCTCGCCTGCAGCGCATAAGTGGTGCGATTTACATCTGAGAATTCAGATGTGTGATAGTCCAGTGAAAACTCAATGGCAAGCGGGTCATCAAATCGGTATCCGCTCGTAAATCCGATGTTCGCGCTTCCTCCTTCCTCCAGGTTGTCAATTTCCATGTATCCTGCCCGAACGCCGAAATAGCTGTATGAGCGCTCAATCGTCACATCCTGGCCCATGCTCCCCGTACAAAATACCAGCAACATGGGGAACACAAGCAGTCGCCAACCAATTTTTTTCATTTCATGCTCCTTTCCAGTCTATCTGTCCAGCCTGTCCCTCAGTTTTTTCTGTGGGCAATGGTAGCCGTTGCCTGAGATGTGGGCATTACAATGACTTCGTTAATCTGGACATGAGATGGGCGGCTGGCGGCAAAAACAATTAAATCCGCGATATCCGCACCGGTCAACGGGTCCAGGCCTTTGTACACGTTATCTGCCCGCTCTTGGTCTCCATGGAACCGGACAACGGAAAACTCTGTTTCCACCATTCCGGGTGCAATTTCAGTCACCCGAAGCGGCGTATCCACAAGTTCCATTCTCAAAGCCTGACTGATGGCATGAACCGCGTGTTTGCTGGCGCAGTAGATATTGCCACCGGGGTATACTTCCTGGCCGGCAATCGAACCTACGTTAATAATGTGACCGAAATCGCGCTCAATCATCCCGGGAACAATCAGCCGGGTCACATAGAGGAGGCCCTTTACATTTGTATCTATCATTTCTTCCCAGTCATCCATGCTGCCTTCATGAAGCTTGTCCATGCCCCTGCCCACTCCGGCATTATTCACCAGAAAAGCAATTTCCCGGAATTCCCGCGGAATGCTGCTCACAAATTTCCCGCAGGCAGACCGGCTGGAAATATCAAAGGCGTGGATCGAAACCGAAACGCCGTGACCCTGTTCCAACTCTTCTTTCAATTCAACGAGACGGGCTTCTCTCCGGCCGGTAAGAATCAGATTGCAACCTTCCTTTGCAAACAACTTTGCAGTTTCGCGGCCTATACCCGCAGTTGCTCCGGTAACCAAAGCTGTTTTTCCCTTCAACTCTGTCATTTTTCCTCCTCAGTCTCAATTTGATTCGCCGAAACTCCCGGCTTCCATCCCGAAGAAATAGGAAAACGGAAACCGGTACCAAAGGCTCGGTCTGTAATCTTCAATATAGGTGCAGCCTGTTTTCGTTTGAACTCAGTTCGAAGCACCATTCTAATCACATTGTTCACCAGTTCACCATCAAAACCGGTATCCTCTTCAATTTCATCAGCTGCCATTGCTCGTTCAACAAAGGACTCCAGAACTCGATCCAGTACTTCGTACGATGGCAATGTATCACTGTCTTTCTGATTCGGTCGGAGCTCAGCAGACGGTGGTTTCGTGATAATATTTTCCGGGATAGTTGGGCCGAACTCACGGTTGATCCATCGGCACAATTCAAAAACTTTTGTCTTGTAAACGTCCCCGATCACAGCCAGGGCGCCACACATGTCTCCGTATATGGTTGCATATCCCACCGCCAGTTCCGATTTATTTCCGGTATTCAGGAGTATTGAATTCTCATTATTGGACCATCCCATGAGAAAAAGCCCCCGGATACGAGCCTGAAGGTTTTCCTCGGTAATCCCCCGGATTTCCGAGACTACACCCTCCAGAGCTGACATCGCATCATTGACTGTATCCTGAATGGGAATCTCTCTGAGGCAAACACCGAGATTCTTTCCCAGTTCCTCCGCATCCTTCACACTGTCTTCTGACGAATAGCGGGACGGGAGCATAATGCAGGTGACATTCTCAGGACCAACAGCGTAGGCCGCCAGCACAGCTACTAAAGCTGAATCAATTCCGCCGCTCAAGCCCAGATGCACGCGTGTTGCACCAATTTTTCCTATATAGTCCCGGATTCCGCAAACGAGCGCATGGAAAATGAGGTCGTTTTCACTTTTTCCTTCCCCCGGGACCAATGTCCCGGCCCCATCTGATTCCACAAAAATCACATCTTCTTCAAAGGCAGCACCCCTTTTGAGGATTTTTCCATTGCTGTCAAAGGCTGCAGACAGGCCGTCAAAAATAGTCCCGTCCACACCACCGGCCTGGTTGACATAAAAAAGTGGCAGATGATATTTGGCCGCAATCCGGGAAAACATCTGTTCTCTGAATGCTACCTTCCGATATGAAAAGGGAGAGGCGGCAATATTGATAATCACATCCGCACCGGCATTGACAGATTCAGCGATTGGATCGGCACCATAGAGCCCCGGCGAATTTGAAAATTGAGTATTCCAGGCGTCTTCGCAGACAGTTAATCCCAGACGGACATCTTCCAATTCCAGAACTATGGGTTTTGTTCCCGGTTCAAAATAGCGGTTCTCATTAAATACATCATAATTGGGCAATAACCGTTTCTGGTACTGCGCCAGAGTTTCACCGTCCCTGAACACCGACAAACAGTTTCGAAGCGCCTTTCCATGGCCGGGATTCCGTGATGGATGACCCAGAATTACTGCAATTCCATCCGTTTCTGAGCGAACTTTATTCAATGCCGATTCCAGATGGAACAGAAAACCGGCATTCTGCATCAGGTCCTCTGCCATGTAACCGGACAGCGCCAGCTCTGGGAAAACCACCAGCGAGCAATTCCGGTCCCGTGCTGTTGAAATGACATTGCAAATCTTCCGAACGTTTCCGTCCAGATCCGCAATTAACGGGTTTAATTGTGCCAGTGCTATTCTCATGATGAATCCTCCTCCTCCATTGTACCGCACCCCGCCTTCCAGTCGAAAGTCGGAATATCATCAGACGATAAATATTGAATACCATATCGATGAATAGACAGAATAGCCGGAAAAGAAAGAAATTGCAATTATGAGCCTTAAATCCAACTCACCTGCTTTTCCTTACTGCCTCCTCATTTTTTTACACTCTCCTTACATCCTCCAAACCAAAGGATGACAAACAACGGGTATTATTCACCCATAAAGCCGGTGGTTCAAAATAATCCTGTACCGGTAATTGAAATTGGAGGCAAGAATGAAAGTTTTGAAAGTAATGATTATTTCCCTGGCACTCATTGTTCCGCATTTTTTATCCGTTGCAGGAGATGCTGTTGACAACCTGAAGTTCTCCGGCGACATGCGGCTCAGATACGAATATCAGGATAATCAGGATAAAATGAATCGGGGTCGGGCGCGTTTTCGTCTGCGCTTTACTGTAATGACAAAGATTGACGACAACTGGTCTCTCGGTTTCCGCCTGGCATCCGGCTCAAACAATGATCCCACCAGCACAAACCAGTCCATGACCGACAATTTTACACAGAAAAGCGTCTGGATTGACCGGGCATATGCCGTTTACAAACAGGGCGCTTTCACCTTCACCGGCGGAAAAATGGCAAACCCGTTTGTTACCACCGATATAATCTGGGATAGTGATATCAATCCTGAAGGTGTTGCTGAACACTGGTCATTCGGCAAGGCCGGCTACATCACCTTTGCCCAGATGGTATTGAATGAAAACGGCTCTACTTCCGACGCATACCTCGTCGCCGTTCAGGGTGGATTGAAATTCAAAATGGTTTCATTCAACCTTGCTTATTATTCTTTTAACAACTACGTGGCAAACGCACCGGCAGCACGGGGCAACCTGTTTGAAAACGGAACGGGGTATGCACTGGTTGATTTTCTGGTCAAATTCCATGCTACCGATAACCTTAGCATCTGGGCACAGTATGTGAATAACAGTGACGCCAAGACAACAACCACAACCGGAAACAAAGAAGATACGGCAACCGGAATCGGGTTTTCCTACAAGTACGAAGACTGGAAATTCAAGGTCAAGTATGCCGATATTGAACCCAACGCAGTCGTTGGTGCATTCGCTGATTCGGACTTCGGATACGGAAACCGGAAGGGATACAAAGTAGCAGTGGAACGGAAGCTCCGCAAAAAGGTTGCCCTCGCTGTAGCCTTCCTGGACACCAAGCAGTCTTCCGATGACGAACAAAAGGCAAAGACACTTCAAATTGATTTGAAGTTCAAATTCTAACCTCTCCCGACATCCTCAAAATCGGCCGGGTCACCTCCCCGGCCTTTTTTCTTTTCCTTCTTATGTCACTTCCGGATTCAGTTTCCATTTGAAAGCCAAATTGCGGTACAATAGCGGTGGAGGGGATATATGGAACAAGACAACATGCAGAAAAAACTGGCGGTTTTGATTGACGCGGACAACGCGCAGCCGTCTATTATTGAAGATTTAATGACTGAAATTGCAAAATACGGAACCGCCAGTGTCAAGCGCATCTATGGAGACTGGACTGACACAAGGCTCAAGGGGTGGAAGGAAGTACTTCTGGTGTACGCCATTCAGCCGATTCAGCAATTTGGATATACAGTTGGAAAGAATGCAACCGATTCCGCTATGATTATCGACGCAATGGATCTGCTGTTCACGGAGAGATTGGATGGCTTCTGCCTCGTTTCCAGCGACAGCGATTTTACACGTCTCGCCTCACGCATCCGGGAATCCGGTCTCACTGTTATCGGGTTCGGTGAGAAGAAAACACCGAAGCCGTTTGTGGGTGCCTGTGACCGATTCATCTATACAGAAATTTTAAGAAAAGACACAACCGCTGCCCCCAAACACAGGGAAAGAACCGCCACACTGCTCAGGGGTGATACAAAACTGGTAAATATGCTTCGGATTGCGGTGGATGCGTCCGCAGACGAGAGCGGCTGGGCCTATCTCGGTAATGTGGGGCAGAATATCGCCAATCAGGCACCGGAATTTGACCCTCGAAACTATGGGTTCAAAAAGCTGGGTGAAATAATTAAGGCAGTACAGATTTTCGATATTGAAGAAAGAAGTTCAACCAATTCTCCCGGCGCGTCCATCTACATCCGGGATAAGCGAAAGAAAAACGGGGAAAAATAGATTTATAATCAGCGCATTCACCATCGATGAATGTGTACTGTGTTCTGAAAGAATAAAGTGAAAGAACTCTCTGCATTATTGAGTCCTTCAGTCGTCACCCTTTCCGAGTTCGAGTAGGGACAGTAAAACAGGTTGTTGATCATTCCTGTCTTTTCTGAACTCATCACCCCCTATGTCTTCTTCATCCTTCTTTCAGTGTGACGGTGAAGGTGTTCCCGCCCTTTTCATTTTCTCCCACGGAGACGTTGCCCCGATAAAGACTGGCCACATGCTTGACAATGGACAGCCCCAGGCCAGTGCCACCATTTCGCCGGTTACGGGACTTCGAAATGGTGAAAAACCGTTCAAAGATCCTCTCCCGGCGGTCAATGGGAATCACCGGACCTTCATCAGAAACACGGATAGTTACGATCTTTTTTGAATGCTCCATTTCAATGGTTACGACATCTCCTGAACTATATTTAACTGCATTATCAACAAGATTCAGCAGCAGGCTATCCAAATGTTCCCTTCGCACGTAAACCACATCATCCGTCTCCCTGAATTGAAGCTCTTTCCCACAATCGCGGTATTGAGTTTTGAGATCTTCGACAACTTTGTTCCACAAGACGGGCTCCCCACTGGACACTGTTTTGCTTGTATTCTCCAGTTGATGAAGCTCCAGCATATCTCCGATCAAAGAATTCAGACGACGGGTCTGATTCAGAATAATTTCGTGAAATTTGTTGACGTCTTCGGTGGAAACATCCGGGTTTGACACCAGGGTCTCTGCGTATCCCATAATGGAAGCCATCGGCGTCTTCAACTCATGTGTAATATTCCCGACAAGCTCACTCTTGAACACATCATATTGGCCTCGCTCCGTAATATCGTGCATAACAACCATTGTGTCAGCTTCCGCTTCCCGGACATAAACTTCAAAAAAACGCTCCCCGATATTCAACCTGGGGAAATAATTTTCATCTGACTGTAATACACTTCGAAGCAGTGCCAGTGTTTCCAGGTCTGTTATCTGATCCAGAACATTTTGTCCCTTATTCAAGGTAACTCCGAGATGTTTCTCAACATTCTGGTTGGAAAGAATGACTCGATTCTCAGCGTCCAGCAGGAGAATGCTTTCCTCCATGGTTGAGAGAATCTGCTTCAATCTGGCCCGCTCCTCAGTGACCTTTCGCTGATTCCTCAGCATGGAATTGTAGATCCGATAAATGAGACCCGAGATCCGGGACATTGTAGAGTCATCGAATGCGGGGAAGTGGACATCCTCTTTCCCACTCTCCACCTGCTGGACAATCTCATCCAGTTGAAAAAGCGGGCGCGTCAGCCGCTTTGCCAGATAAAGAGAAATCAATCCGATAGCAATCAGCAGAAAGATGAGCGACAGAACCACATGGTTTCGCCATGTGGCCTGGATCATCGTCACATAGGTCATGGGATAAGCGACCCTGAGCACCATACCGTTCTTTAAACTGGACGCATAATACATCATATTCTGCTTGATTGTGTCACTGAACCGAACGGAATGACCTTCTCCACTCACCAGTGCTCCAGCCACTTCCGGCCTGGACGCATGGTTCTCCAGCGACAATATCTGACCATGTGTCAGATAGGAATCATCCACAACCACGCCATTCGGACGAATCAGTGTAATGCGGAGGGTGGTGTTTTTTGAAATTTGCTGCACCGCATTGTGGGAGGACAGGTCAAACTCATTCTGGTTTTCATATTGAGATAGAATCTGCCACATATTGCGCATCTCTCCAAGCAATTCATTATTTCCTGATTGCATCATTCGGGAAGCTGAATAGGAGAATACCCACAAAAGCACCAGTACAATCGGTATATAAATAACAGCAAAAAACTTCAGAAATGATTTCATGCTTCCATCCTGTAGCCGATTTTCGGAACGGAACGGATCAATTGGCCCTTTTCCCCCAGTTTTTTTCGAAGAGAAGAAATGTGCGCATCCACAGTTCTGGTAAAAATATCTGCCTCGTATCCCCAGATGGTATTGAGCAGCTGGTTTCTGGTAAAAACCTTTTCCGGATTCCGGACAAAGAGCTGAAGCAGGTCAAACTCCTTTGCGGCCAGTTGAATGTCCCGCCCATCTACTGAAGCCCGATGGGTCTCTGAATTCACGCTTATTCCAGCATGAGCGTCATTTTCACGCCCCACGCTTGTGGCTCGACGGAGAAGCGCCGCCGTTTTTGCCAGCAACACTTTGATACTGAAAGGTTTTGTCAAGTAGTCATCCGCCCCGGCGTCCAGTCCGGCAACTATATCTTCTTCACTGTCCTTTGCGGAAACAATCATTACCGGCGTGTCTGACACACGCTCCATTCCCCGGAGAATCTTGAGAAACTGGCCTCCCTGAAGTCCAGGCAACATAAGGTCCAGCAGAATCAGGTCAAACTGGGCATCATTCACAAGCATCAACGCGTCATTGGCATTGTCAGCGCCAACCGGCGAATAACCGGATGTTCTCAGATTAAATTCCACCAGATCCCGAAGATCCGGCTCGTCTTCAATTATCAGTATGCGCTTCATCTTCTGTCTCCTTCAATGGAGTGTGACGAATAACATTGCCTGAAACCATAAAATACACATTTTCTGCAATGTTTGTTGTGTAATCGGCAATTCTTTCCAATCCCTTTGCCACCAGCATCAGTGAAAAAATGGCCTGATTTTTCCGAAGATCTTCCACGAGATAGGTAACCAGCTCCCTGAGGATCTGGTTGTTCAAATGATCCACTTCGTCGTCCCTGCGAATCAGTTCAAGGGCACCATCTGAGTCTTTTTCAAGATAGCTGTTCACGCTGTCCACAACCATCTTTGCCGCCAACTTGCCCATCCTGGGAAGATCTATATAGGGTTTAACAGGGGGAACCTTGTTCAGTTTCAGAATCTCCTTACAGATATCCACACAGTGGTCCCCGATTCGTTCCAGGTCTACAATAATCCTTGTGGCGGCGATGATGAAACGCAGATCAATTGCTTTTGGTTCATAAAGCGCGAAGATTTTCAGACAGTGCTCGTCAATGGCAATATCAAGGTGATCCACTTGATCATCCCTGCGAATCACGTCTCTTGCCAGCTCATCATTTCTTTCCACAAGTGACTGGACACTCTCATTGACCATCCGGGAAACCGCGTTTCCCATTTCTGCTATCTGGCTCCTCAGTTCTGTATATTCTGCTTCCTGGTATCTCATGCCCGCCTCCATCAGCCGAACCGACCGGTGATATATTCTTCGGTCAGTTTCACGTTCGGATTTGTGAAAATCACGTCTGTTTCATCAAATTCTATCAGTTCCCCGACGTACATGAAAGCGGTATAATCTGAAATTCTGGCCGCCTGCTGCATGTTGTGGGTCACAATAATTACTGTTACCTCTTTTTTCAACTGAAAAATCAGCTCTTCAATCTTACTTGTGGAGATTGGATCCAGCGCACTGGTGGGTTCATCAAATAGAATAACCTTCGGCTCAACCGCAAGGGCCCTTGCTATGACAAGCCGCTGCTGCTGCCCGCCGGAGAGACCGGAAGCCCCTTCTTTCAATCTATCCTTCACTTCCTCCCAAAGCGCTGCGTGTTTCAGGGCCATTTCCACCCTGTCGGTCAATTCCGTACGGTTGTGAATCCCTTTCAATTTCAATCCGTATGCAATATTGTCAAACACACTCATGGGAAAGGGCGTTGGCTTCTGGAAAACCATACCAATTCCCGCCCGGAGTTCTGTGAGATCCACGCCATTTCCAAGCAGGTCCTGACCTTCCATAATAATCCGGCCCTCGTAGTGATTGCCCGGATACAGGTCATGCATCCTGTTGAAACAACGAAGAAATGTCGTCTTCCCGCAACCGGACGGCCCGATCAATGCAGTGACAGCGTTTGCGGCAATATCCATTGTGATATTCTTTACCGCTCTGACTGACCCATACGAAAACCCCAGGTTCTGGACCTTTATCAATACGCTGTCAGCAGGAATGTTGATATTTTTGTTCATGTCAGCTTCTGTACCTCCACTTGATCAGCAGGCGTCCCACAATGGTCACTATCAGAATTGCGACAGTAATGACCAGTGCAGCCGCCCACGCCATGCCGTGCCAGTCATCATATGGCCCCATGGCGTACTGGAATATTGTAACCGTCAAAGACGGCATTGAGTCATTGAGATTGGTGGTGAAAAAGGAATTATTGAATGAGGTGAACAACAGGGGCGCAGTTTCTCCCGCAACCCTTGCAATCGACAGGAGTATTCCTGTAAAAATACCCGTGGCCGCCCCACGGTATACCACCTGCGTAATGACCTTATAATAAGGCGCACCCAGGGCAAAGGCCGCCTCCCGCAGGGACCAGGGAACCAGCGCCATCATATCTTCTGTGGTTCGAATCACCACCGGAATCATGATAATCGCCAATGCAACACCCCCTGCCCATCCGTTGAAGTGCCCGATTGGCTTCACCATGATGGCGTACACAAAGGTACCGATTACAATCGAGGGGACACTCACCATGATGTCAGATAATGTGCTGATAAAACGTCCCAGTCTGGAATGTCTGCCATACTCCGACAAAAAAGTGCCCCCCAGCACACCAATTGGAATTCCAATCACCATCGCAACCAGGGTAATCAACATCTGGCCGACAAAGGCGTTACGAAGTCCTCCTCCACCAAACCCCGGGGGGACCGGATCCTTGGTGAACAAATCCAGGGTGATAAAAGACAAACCATGGCGAAACACGTCCCACAAAATAAAACATAACCAGAAAAGGCCGATGGCTGCCGCAAGAGTCGAAAGGCTCAGCGCCACTTTATTTTGAATTTTTCGTTTTGAAAGAGTGTTCATGACTTTGCCCTCTCTTTCAGTATGAACTTCGCAGCCGCAAGGGTTATCAGGCTCATCACAAACAAAATGACTGCGAGGTAAAACAGAGATGCCATATACATATCAGAATCGGCTTCGGTAAATTCATTTGCTAAAGTAACCGTGATGGTTGCCGACGCGTCCAGAAGAGAACGGGCTATCTCGTGCTTGTTTCCAAGGACAAAAGCCACTGCCATGGTCTCTCCAAGGGCGCGGCCCATGGCGATGACGATGCCTCCGAAGACTCCACCTTTTGAATATGGAAGCACAATATTTCGAATAACTTCCCATTTCGTAGCACCAATTCCGTAGGCGGATTCCCGCAACACCTGCGGTGTCAGATTGAAGGTGTCCCTGGCAATGGACGCAATGAAAGGAATAATCATAATGCTCAAAATAGTACTGGCGGTGAGAATGTCAATTCCCAGGGGTGTTCCGCTGAAAAGAGAACCAAGATATGGCACCTTTCCAATTGTATGCTGCAGGAAAGGCTCCACGGTATCTCCCATTATCGGAGCCAATGTGAACAAGCCCCACATTCCATAGATAATGCTGGGAATTGCCGCAAGAAGCTCAATGGCAGTACCCATGGCCGATTTAAGGGCATTGGGGCACAACTCAGTCATGAAAATTGCAATTCCAATGGATACCGGTATCGCTATCGCCATCGCAAGTACGGTGGTGACTATTGTCCCATACAGGCTCGCGGCCGCACCAAACACTTCATGAACGGGATCCCATGTGACCGTGCTGATAAACCCGAAAAAACCAAACTTTGAAATTGCGGGAACAGCCTGTTTTACAAGCGAAAAGAAAATTCCCACAATCACTACAAGTACCACCATCGCCGCACTGAAAGTCATTGACTTGAATATTTTATCTTTATAATTAGTTCTTCTCTTATTGGCCATATTTAACTCACCAATTACAGGAAAATCCGGAGGGCAGCCACGCTCCCTCCGGTTCTATCCACACCTGAAGATTCGTATCGAATCCTCTCATCAATAGATGCCGTTTTCCTTCCAGTAATTGCGAATGCTGTCTTTCAAAGAGGCGGGGAGAGGAACATAGATGAGTTTCTCTGCGGTGGCATCTCCGTTATTGAAAGACCAGTCGTAGAACTTCACAACCCTTTTATTTGAAGCAACTTTTTCTTTGCCGAGGAGAATGAAAGAAGCACCGGCAATAGGCCATGAACCATTACCCGGAGCGTCCACCAGCCAGAGATAGTAGCCTTCATCCGGCATCCATTTTGCTCCTGCAGCTGCATCTTTGAATGCCTCGAAAGATGGATCAACAAAATTACCATCCTTATTCTGGAGTTTCAGATAGGTTAACTTATTCTGCTTGGCATAAGCAAATTCAACGTAACCGATGGAATTCTTAACCCGCTTTACGTAATTCGCAACGCCCTCGTTGCCTTTTCCACCAATTCCCACTGGCCAGTTTACGGATTTTCCTTTTCCAACCTTCTTGCTCCAGTCTTTGGATACCGTTGCGAGATAGGTGGTAAAAATTGCCGTAGTACCGGAACCGTCAGACCGATGGACCACAGTAATGTTTGCATCGGGAAGAGAAACACCCCTGTTGATTGATGCCAGACGAGGGTCGTTCCATTTCGTAATTTCACCGAGAAAGATCTTTGCAAGGGCATCTCCATTCAGCTTCAGCTGACCGGGCTTCAAACCCTTGATATTCACAACCGGCACAACACCGCCAATGATGGCAGGAAACTGAATCAGATTCATCTGCTTCAGGTCCGCCGGTTTTACCGGAGCGTCAGATGCTCCAAAATCCACTGTGCGGTTCTTAATCTGGCGAACTCCACCACCGGAACCGATGGACTGGTAATTCAGTTTTACACCGGTAGCTTTCTGGTAATTAAAAGCCCAGGCAGAATATACCGGATACGGAAAAGTTGCACCGGCACCGTTAATCATGTCCCCAGCTGTCAGCGAAAGGGAAATTATAACCAAGAGAAGTGAAAGGAAAATGTTTTTCAGTTTCATAGCGTCCTCCTTCGCAGCAATGATAAGAAAGTAATGAAAGAAGATTGCCTCAAAAATGTAAAGAAAATGTAAAAGAAGCGGCCTGGCGTTCGAATACGCAATGGAGTGTTTTGTGAAGAGTAATCAAAGAAAAGAGAATTTAAAGATACACATTCCGGCATAAATGCCGATGGGAAACCATGGGGGATGGACTCAAATTGGGTTGGCGTTTCATGGTGTCTATTCGATGATGATTAGTTGGTGGGGTAATCTTTTGAATCGAAAAAAACTTGATAGAGCCCACCCCACATTATCATGGTTTCATAGATGTATACGAACAAAACCGTGGAATAGTTCTCTATTTCCAAGTGATTCCCAACCACCGACCTCCACTTTTATCAGATCAGAATTGCGTGATGGAAAATCCCGTATTCATGTTAAAATCTACGGAACATGAACCACAAGGAGAAACGATGACCACAGGAAAACGTAAATACTCCCCACTTTTCTGGTTGACAATCATGTTTGAGTTTTTCGAACGTGGATCCTATTACGGCATGATGAGTGTGCTGTCGGTATACTTCACCGATGTTCTCATGTTTCAGAAAGAATCCGTCGGCATCATCAAGAGTACGATCCAGCCTCTCCTGTATTTCCTGCCCATTATAACCGGTGCACTGGCGGATCGTTTCGGTTACCGAAAGATGCTTACCATTGCATTTTCGTTCCTGGGTATTGGCTATTTTTTCACAGCGAGGGCAACATCCTACGGATTGGTTTTCCTGGCGCTGGTGGTAATGGCGATTGGTGCCGGGACATTCAAACCGATCATTTCTGGTTCCATCGCCAAGCTCACGGACGAAGAAAACTCCTCTGAAGCTTTTGGCATATACTACTGGTCCATTAATCTGGGTGCCTTTCTTTTTCCCCTTTTCCTGGTCCCCTTTCTGAAGAACAACATCGGTTGGCAGTGGGTTTTCTATGCTTCTGCCCTTGGCACAGGTGCCATGCTGATTCCCACCGCCTTATTTTTTAAGGAACCACCTCTACCGGAAGAAGTGGCGGCAAAGCAGAAAACGCACAACCTCAAAGACACAATTGCCCATTCATTCGAAATCATTTACAGTCCCATCGTATTGGTATATCGACAGCTCAAAGCAGGAAAACTTTTTGTGCCCGCACTATTTTTCATTCTGACCATTTCCATGCTCGGCTTCGGGCTGAACAGTTATATTTCCGGGAATGTACTTACCCTCAGTGAATCCAGCTACCCGGTTCAAAAAAACGGAAGCATGTTTTATTTTACGATTGATCGGGACATGACCAGACCCGATCTCTTTCAACCCGTCAAAGACGGGGTCACTGTTTACAAACCGGAAAAACCTGAATTACTGGATAAGCTTGACACTTTTCTCGTTCAGTTCAGCCGAAATGAAATTGAGGCCGCACTGAAGAAGGCATCCACTCCAACCCTCCTGACATTTCACAGATCTGCAGGCAACGGAATCCGACTGGCAGAACCAACGCCCCGTGACTTCCATATTTACGTGGGAAACAATGTAGATATAGACAAAACAGTCAAACAATTGAAATCCGGAAGCCTTCTGCATCCGTTTCCTGAGGGAAAACTCAGAAGTTTCCTGAAAGATGCCCGGAACCGGCCTTTTCCGTTGCTTTTCGTGGGACTACTTCTAACCGCCGCCTTTCTTATTCTGATGTTGAAAGACAAGGAACATGCCAACCGGAAAACATCTACTTTTTTACTGCTCTTCATTGTGGCAGTATGCGTTGGAATTCCTGATTTGACACTGTTTGCGAGGATCCTCAGTTTCGCCATCTTTGCCACCGTACTCTCTCTTTTTACGATCGAAACGCGGGACACAGAACCCTTCATAGACCATTTTAGATTCTTGCTTCTTATCTTTATCTATTCCGGTTTCTGGGTTATGTATTTTCAGATGTTCGATTCTGTTCTCTGGTATGTGAAAGCCTACGTGGATTCCACTCCCCTCAATGCCATGGTTAATCAGGTATTGGCTATGGTCGGGATTCACATCAACTGGTACTTTGATGTGGAACATGTCACAGTCATCAACGCATTGACCATCATCGTACTTCAGCTTTTCATCACAAAACTCGTTAAACACCGCAAAGCATTGCCCACCATGATTTCCGGAATCCTGTTTGGCACGATTGGTATGGCACTGCTTGCCGTTTCTACCGGCATCTGGGTCTTTCTCATCGGAATCATTGTTTTTTCCATCGGCGAAATGACGGCTCATCCTAAATTTATCTCCTATGTGGGTCAGACCGCACCAAAGGAAAAGGTTGCCATGTACATGGGCTATCTTTTCCTTTATGGCGTTATCGGCAGCAGTATCGGCGGCGTACTGGGTGCCAATCTTTACGTCCATTTCGTAGATCACCTTCACCAGCCCCGTTTACTCTGGATTATTTTCGCGATGATTGGAGCAGCCACCATCGTTGGACTGGCATTGTATAATCGCTTTTTCCCCGTGAGAAAAATAGAAGGATGAAATCCTGTGTTACAATGGCCTGATTGAAGAAATGGAGGTTCAACGGTAATGATCAACTATCTTGACGCAAAAATACTGACGGTAGAAGACGACAATAATCTCAGGAAAACGCTGATGAAAATTCTGATTCGGGAAGGTTTCTGCGTGGCTTCGGTCAGCAACGGACAGGAAGCATTGGACCTCCTCGAATTGCAGCAGTTCGATATTATCATCACTGACTACAAAATGCCGGTCCTCGGTGGGGAAGAATGGGTTCGAAAGCTCAACGAACTACAGGGAAAGAATAAAATTCTACTACTTTCCGCCTTTCTGGAGGAAGCGAAAGTTGTGGAAGATGAGGTCGGTGACAGCATCTCGAAACCGTTCAAACGGAAGGAATTGATTAACAAAATCTTTTCTCTTTTGAAGAAGAACAACTTCCAGGGAAGAAATGGTGGAACAACCCCGACGATTGATTGAAAAAGTACCCGAATTGCTCCAAATTACCATCACCTTTATCAACCGGGATTGGTTATTACCCCTGTCAGATTTTTTGATGGGAATGGGTGCCGCGTCTGTAGAGATTCAGGCGGGGTCTCCAGTTTTACGGGTAATTTTGCCGCCTTTCAAGGATCCGAAAAATCTCCTCAACGCTATGGATGTCTTTTTCGAAAGTCTGGCTATTCCCAGACCCGAAATAGTCCTCAAACAACTTGAGAACCAGGATTGGACGGCTGTTTTCAGAAAGCACTTTGAACCCTTCGCTATGAACCGGAATTCTTACATCGTTCCCTCCTGGTTAAAGAAACAATACAGTGAAATATTTAATGGGAAACAGGTAGTAATTGTCGAACCGGGACAGGCCTTTGGAACCGGTCTCCATGCCACCACGGCCCTTGCAGCAGACATGATCACTGACTATGGGAAAAAGCATCCGGGCTTTACAATGATTGATGCGGGAACCGGTAGTGGAATTCTTTCCATCATTGCGGAAAGAAACGGCGCAGATGAGATTATCGCTTTTGATATTGACCCCCTTTGCAGCAATGCAATGGCAACCCATCTTTCCCTGAACCGCAGTACCGTAGAAAAATTCCACTTTTTTATCGGAACCGAAGCCTCCATCCGGCCAGACACGGAAGTAGATCTCGTAGTCATCAACATAATTGAGACTATTATCCGGGAGCTTCTTCCCTCCCTGGCCAGAATGTCCACAAATCAACTGATCCTCAGCGGCATTCTGAAACGGGATGCAAAATCATTCATCCATTTTGTAAATAAACAGGGATTTTCGGTTGTGGACCAGGAGATTCGGGATGAATGGATAGCCTTTCGTTGCGAGAAAACCTGATGCAGATTCGAAGACTTTTTGTGGACAATGTCCCAAAGCCATCCGACATCATCCCCTTGAACCAGTCCGAACACCATTACGCCACAAGGGTTATGCGTCTGAAACAGGGACAGCCTGTGGAACTGATCAGTATGGAAGGGTGTATGAATGCCACGCTGGAATATATCTCATCCAAGGAGACTATCGTTCGTGTATTGAGCGCACCGGAGATAAGAAACGAACCATCTGTGACCGTCACCCTGTTTCAGGGGATACCGGATCACCTGGACAAACTGGAGCTTATTGTACAGAAATGTGTGGAACTGGGTATCAGCCGGATTGTAACTTTCACTTCCCGTTACACTGATGCAAAATACGGCAAGATGGATGTGAAACAGAAAATGGATCGAATACAGAAAATTGCAAAAGAAGCGGTTCGTCAATGTGGACGCACGAAGATTCCCCTGGTAGATGGACCGATTCCCTTCGGAGAAATAGGCAATGACATTGCCCGGCACCATGCCGCCTTCCTCTTTTATGAAAAATCAATGAATGTTCAGCCAAAAAAGGCAAAACTTCCTGAAACAATTGCTGTCATCGTCGGTCCGGAAGGTGGTTTCTGTGAAGAAGAATCCGGAGGTCTGACGGCACTAGAAAACTGCACCCCAATTCATCTTCCCGGACGGATTCTCAGGACAGAAACAGCCGCCGTTGCCTGTGTCACTCTGATACAGGCAAAATTCGGAGATTATCAAAATGTCTTTTAATCCTCGACAGGGCAACCATCAATCGCCTTTCATGCTCACACTCCCGGTAGGGGCCCTGTTCGCCACCGGATCTGCCATCATTGTTCTCAGGATGCTGCTGGAAGACCTGGTGGAACCCCCGCAATTGCTCTCTCTCGGTCTCACTTTCTATGAAAATGTTGTGGATATTGGACATGTGTTTCTATGCTGGTGGATACTGATTCTGTTCATCGTTCTCCTTTTGTCACTCGTTTTGCGTCGACAATTTTTAAATGTGTTTTCACTTGCAGTGGTCTGTTTACCCGTTATTCTCATCGTCCCATTCCTGGACATGCTCATCCCCGCCAAAAGCGTCTCGGGAATTCACTACCAGCATACTTTTTCCACCCTTGCCCATATTGCCGCCAATCTGTTTAACCCATTTATCACGCTTGATGGCATCACTCCCGGCGTCCGGGTTGAAATATTCCTGATTATTCCCAGCATTCTGTTCACAGCACATTTCCTATTGGAAAAAGGCTGGGCAAAGAGTATGTTAGCCTCAGGATTAACTTTAATCGTAATCATGGTCTTCGGCTATCTGCCAGCGTTGTATAGATGTGCCGGTGTAAAAGAGTTTCAGTCCACTTTTTCACCAGGACCTTTTGCATATATGAGAATGCTCTTTATCCCACTACTGTTCCTTTTCGCAGGGATTACTCTTCGCCTTGCACACGAACAACCCGGTGGCTGGAAGCTTCTACGGAAAATTGTATATCCTTCCCGTATGACCGCCTATGGAGGTGCTTTTCTGGCAGGCTATTTGCTGATTCACCTGGGGTCAGCCACCACTGCAACCGACCTTTCCCCTGCGATGGAGATACTTCGGGTAGTCACTGCACTTTCAGGCATCTGGTTTCTCTTTCTTTCCGCAAAATTTCGAAATGATATCATTGATCTCCCCGCTGACCGCATATCAACACCAGACAGACCTCTGGTAACGGGAGAAATGTCTGTAAGAACCGCTTCCCAGCTTTCCGGAATCTTCATTGTAATTTCTTTTCCACTACTTTTACAGGGAAGTCCGAACCTCCTCCCTTTCTGGCTGGTTTTCTGTGCCATTTCCCACCTCTATGTCTCTGAACACCTGAACGTACGGAAAATATATCCCCTAGGACAAGCAGCGATCGCGGCTTTGATTGTCTTCCTCGTGTTGGCGGGCGCCGAACTCGCCGTTGGGGGCGGGGCCTCACTTGCCTTTGAATTTCATCCTCTTTTTATTCCAGGAGTCTTCCTGATGGCCTTTCTAGTGGCAAATCTGAAAGATTTTAGAGATCTTGAAGGAGACGGAATTGCGGGGTATCGTTCGCTGCCCATGCTCTTTGAGAACCCCCTCCGTGCAGTGCCATGGTTGATTACCGGGACTGCAATCATTGTTTCAATATTGTCCTTTTCCGTGGGTGTGCCGATGATTCCGATAGGGGTAATACTGCTGATCTACCTGTTTTCAGGCTTTCGAACGCTCAAACGCATTTCCGGATTCCATGAAATGGATAAGATTACAGTCCTTACGATCTGGACAATTCTGGCCTGTCTTGCTGCTTTTGTTCTGAATCATCTTTTGCCGATGTAATATCTGGGAAGTGTTGCCATCAATGGCCACAATCTGATTGCCATTGATGGTAGCGCTGATTCCAATCCCGCTTCCAGTCCTGGTATGCAGCGCTGGTTTTGGTCAACTCTTCCTGGGCTGCGGAACGCTCCGCATCAGAATGCACATAGCGGGAGGACCAGTGGCCACTGGAACTACCTCCCCAACGGGAATGATGGCCAGGAACCCAATAGCGCTCCTGACGCATTGCTTCATCATATTGGTCTCTCGCGTCCTGAAACTCACCTGCCAGCGAAGCTCCCTCCGTTTCCCTTTCCTCCTGCAGGGCAGCCTGCTGTTGCTGACATTCAGCATCGTGGTCTTGTGTTGAGGGTGCGACGGTGGGATCGGGGTCTTCAGCAGGTGGTTGCATCGGTGTCGGACCGGGTGTTGGCTCATTTGCGTTTTCAGAACCATCTTCCGGCTCGTTTTCATCAAACAGGCTCAGGGCATTGGTCGAACGGGAAAAGAGGGTACGGAGTTCAATGCCAAGTCCTTTAACCATGAACATCGCGGTCAGGGCAATCATCACCACAATCAGAATATATTCCGTATTAGATGCACCGGACTGCCGCTTCAAAATCCCCCCTGTTTGAAAACAAACAAGGGACGGTTACCCGTCCCTTGTTAGATTTCTTCATGAAACGAAAAACCTATTTTACAACATCGCCTGTTTTCAATCCGCTACCCGAAACGATTGAGCAAATTGAGTACTTATCCTCCACCGACACCACCTTCAGGGTTCCGATCTTCGTCTCGCTCGCGCCCAGCTCTTCACCGCTATCGGGATCGATGAGGGCTTCTCCCATCCGATATATGGTGTAACTGTCTCCAGCGTTCACACCGTTTCTGGATCCTAAATTTATAAATACCTGTGAACCGCTGACCTTGATGATTTTCCCTTCACTCTTGGTCATGGCAGCTGGCGTAATTTTCAAATCCGCAACCTTACTGGACATTTTCTGGGCCATCTGTTCCACAATGGGTTCAAAGATTTCTCCGACCATGGTCTCGTCGTAATCTGTTCCACCGCCGATGGTCGCCACCCGCAGGTTCATGAATTTCTTTTCGTTGCTTGCTTTATCAACGTAGACGATTTCGCCGGTATCCGTACGAATCAGGCGGATGTCCAGGCGACCCTGCAACTTCTTGTTCTTGAATTTGAAACCAACCTTGAAAAAAGCATCAAAGCTCTTTCCTTTGTATGCGAAACGAGTGATGCGTCCTGTCAAAAGATATTGGACGCCCAGCAGCTTTCCGATCTGGACAGCAGTGTTAGGACTGATATTTCCTGACAATCCCAGGTTCTGCTCTTTCATAATGTCCTGCAACCTGGATCGTTCAAATACACGGAAATTGCCCTTTTCAACCAAAGCCGTAGTAAACAAGTCCACCAGGGCGGCAGAAATTTCGCGCTTATGAGGACGAAACCCCGACCATAAGCCTGCCGCATCCACAGGGAAATCAATAATAGCTATTCTGGGACGCTCATCTTCTGCCTTAACAAAAGACATGCTGCCCGCAACCAGAAGTACAAAAAGTACGAAAGCAATTTTTTTCATATGCTACTCCTTTTCTTGCTCTGAAAGCTTAATACAACTGAATTACTACCTTTCGGGAAGATATGAGTTGACGCAGCTCACATCCCCGCCTTTTAGTTCAAAGAAGCTTTCAGATCCTTCCCCACTTTGAAGTAGACAATAGTTTTTGGCGGAACATCTACAAGTTCTCCGGTTTTTGGATTTCGGCCTTTTCTGGCACGACGCTGACGGAGACGAAAACTACCGAATCCGCGCAATTCAATCCCTTCTCCTCCCTTCAGCGATTCGATGATGGATGAGAAGAAAACGTTCACAGTCCGTTCTGCTTCCTTCCTGGAAAAGTCCAGCTCGGTAATTAATTTGTTTACAAGATCTGCTTTCGTCATAAATCCCTCCCCGATTATTTTGGAACCTTTTCTCTAATTTACGGCTGATCGTCCGTAAAGTCAAGTATTTATCTGCTACTTTGGCAACTTATTCAGCATTTTCTCCGCTTTTTCCTTTGTGTCAGCAAATTGTTTTGCGCGCTGGAAGGCAATTCTCGCCTGTTTTGGCTGGTTAAAATTGAGATAACTCCAGCCCAATCGGTAACAGATATCTCCGCTTTCAAGTCCAAGGGCGAGGCACCTTTCATAAGCAAATGCAGCATCTTTGAACTTTCCCACTTCATCGCAAACTTTGCCAAATAACAGAAAATATTCACCTGAAAGGTTGGGCAGGTCCTTGCATTTTACCAGTACCTGAAAAGCCTGCTGAAATTTTGCCTTTTTAAAAAGCTCTTCGGCATTCAACATGCAGTCCTGCTTTTGAAAGTAGTTCTCGTAATCCTGTCCCATATCACCCGCCAGGTTATCCAGCATCCGTTGGATTCGAGGTTTGTCGTCCGGTTTTACAACTTTCAGAAGCTTTCTTGCGTAGTAATATGCCTCCAGTCGGTTATTTTCCACCTTCAGGTAACTCTCACTTAACCGCGAATAGGCTTCCGGACGGGAAGGATCAAGTTCGATTGCCTTCTTCCACCACTCCCGTGCACCTTTAAGGTCACCCTGTCCAACCGTCAATTCCCCGATCCGAATATAGGAAAGGTAGTCGTTGGGATGGTATTTCAAAACTCTCCTGTATGTCGCTATGGCATCCGGTATGGAATCCAATGCCACCAGATATTCTGCCTTCAGAACTTGAATGTCCAGGTCCTCCGGCTTATCTGCAGCCGCCTTTTCAATATAGGCATAGCCCTTCGCGGGCTCCTTACTTTCCATGAAGCACACAGCCGTATGGTAGAAAATGGCCACATCAACATTGTCATGCTTCTTGTTTTTTTCAAGAAACTTCAGATACAGGGGGATAGCTTTGCCATACTCACTGGCTTTGTAAAACTCTTCAGCCCTTTTCAAATATTTCTCCCCCTTCAGATTCATGGAAGAGGAGAGTTTCTTAAAAATAGACGACTGGGCACTGACTGTCATCACCATCACCAAGGTCCATACGACTGCAGTTCTCATTTTTCGCAATCTGCTATCCTCTTCAGAGCTTTCTTGTACAAGGGGTTTTCTTTAGGGACCATCAGTATCACCTGTTTAAAATAAAAGACCGCTCTTTTACAGTCGTTGTACTGAGTTTGCTCAATATATCCTTTATTGTACAGTTCCTGACCTTTGTTTTCGATGTCTCGCTTCATTGTAGCGGCCTTCTGCATATCGGGTTTTGCATTAAGAATTTTTATCAGGTAGTTGTATGCCGCCGCATAGTTCTGCTCTCTGTAAAGAGAACTCGCCTTGTTCATGTAATAGTCAACCATCAGCGACATGGAATCCCTTTCTACCTTTCCATCCTCTCCATAGAGATTTCTTTTGGATATCTCAAAGACCTTTTCAAACATGGGGACAGCCTGGGATACCTTACCCTGCAACACCAGTTTCTTTCCGTTTTCATAATTTTCCCGCACCTGGTTCATATATTCCTTCAGGTGCCGGACCCTCGAAGGAACTTTCAAATTCTTCTCAAAATAGGCATTGGACGCTTGAGAAATGCTGGCAAGCGCATCCACGATGCGGCCATTAAGGTAATATTCTTTGGCTTTTTTTAACGAGATATCAGCCTTCCGGTTCGCTGCTCTTTGTATACTGATGTATGCCGCACGTGCTGAAAGTCGCTTCTGGAATCTCTTGTATTTCTGTTCAATGTCTGCGTATTCATCGGCAATTTCCTTATTGTCCGGAAATTTTTCCTTTAAATCCCCTACCAGCTTAAAAGCAGTTTCAAAATCGCCATCGCCCAGTTTCCCTTGAATTTCTTCTCCCTGTTTGTCAATGTAGGCGGATCCTGCGTCCTTCAAAGTCTGTTGTCCCCGTTTTGAATAGATGGATTCCGGGCTGATCTGACTCTGAAGCTGACGTGCAGCTGCAAAATCATTCGCTTGGGCCTGCTTATTCATCTCAAGAAATTTTGCGCGATTCGCAATTTCCATTTTGGCTTCTGCCAGCTCTTTATCCGCCCCCTGTAACTGAAAGCTCTGTATCAGTTCCACGACCTTGTCCCAGTCCTGGTTCTCAAGTGACAACTTTACCTCTTTCATGATTTCTGCCCGGGTCAGTCGATTCCCTTTTTGCGCAGGTTCGCCAGAACCGCCAGACGGTAATACCATCAGCAGGATCAGCAGGAACAGCAACACGCCACCAACCCCGATAAGCAATTTCTTTCTGCTGTCAAGTCCACCACCGCTGCTCTTACCTTCTTTCAAATCATCAAAAGAAAAGAGCTTTCCTGGTGCAAGATAGACTGCAGAAACATCTCCAAAACGCAGAAGGTCACCGTGACGCAAGGTGTGGTGCGTGACCTGCTTATCCCTGACAAAAAGACCGTTTGTGCTATTCTCGTCATCAACAGAAAAAGACTTATCGCCCTTTCGAACAAATCTGGCGTGGATCCGGGAAATGGATACATCATCAATCTGAATATCACTGTCCGATTCCCTACCTACCTGCATTTCCGCCTTATCAAGACTGAACTCTTTTGTCGGGTTCAGGTCGGAATCCAATAACACCAAACGTGGTGTGATTAGCACGTTTTTCATTCCGAAGAGGATCGTCTTTTTCGCCGAACCGGGAGATGATGGCGAAACATCCCCTGGTCCAGATGTTTGTTGCATCATGGGGATATCCGGCACTTCAGTGATGTCTACCATCACTGTGCCTTCAGCTGGTTGCTCAGGTTGAGGGGATGTTTCGGAAGCACTTGGTTCCTGTTCACATTCCATTAGAAATTCGATGGAACCAAAGGCGATCCGATCACCACATGTGACTATCGTTCGTTCTGTCAATTTCGTGCCATTTACAAAAACGCCATTGGTGCTGTTCAAATCTTCAAGTGCAAGGTCTCCGCCCATGTATTCCAGAACTGCATGATAGGAAGACACGTTTGGAAGGGGTATAACCAGATCATTGTCTTTTTTTCGTCCCACTGTGATTCGGCCATGGTCCGCCGTCAACTCAAAACTGGCACTTTCCTCCATTGTGGAACTGAGTGGTTTAAATACTATTTTCATTTCAATTTTGCCATCCTGAATGAAGCTGTGCGGTAAATCAGCGACGATTCATCCGGTATCATTGCCTGAATTGTCTCATACACGCGAACTGCGCCTTCTTTGTTATTATCATTTTCAGCCAGCCATGCCTGCTGAAACAGTTCTTTCAACTTCTTTTTCAACTGCTGCTCTGTCTGGACAATTTCAGGATTGAGTTCGTCCCAGAGTGGTGGTCTGGGCTCAATTTCCATAATGCTTCCCTTTGCCCTGTAAAAGTACAACAACGCAGTAAACTCAGCGTCGTGGTTAACTTTGCTCATTTTCAGTTTTTCCATCCCCAGTTTGTAATAGGAGTTTGCCTGCTCCAGGTTCTTCTTGTCATCGATCTGACCCTTCACCTGTTGCCCGAGCTTCAGAAAATATGTATTCAACATTCCTGCACGCATTGGCGCAGGTGCATTTTTCTTTGTCCCATTTGATGGCAGTAACAGCAATATCAATAGAATTAGGAGAATACCTCCACCAACTCCCCCGATAATCATCTGTTTCTTCGTGAAAGGCAGCTTGCTGACTCGAGCTGCATCCAGTTCCTCCCTCGAGATCATCATGGTTTTGTTACCACCGATTTCCTCAACAGGGCCACTCTCCGGTGTTGCAGTATCACCTTCGGTATGCACGATAATTTTATAATTGCAGAAAGAGATTTCCGCCTTGTGCCTTAATGGAACAGCAGAAGACAGCGCTTCACCATTCAGAAAAGTGCCATTCACGCTCCCCTCATCCCGCACATAAACTTGGCCATCCTGAACAAATATTGTAAGGTGAAGGGACGATACCATCGGATCATTCACAATCAAATGGCAGTCTGTCCCTCTGCCGATGGACATAACGCCGCCCGTCAACTCAAATTCGCGGTCTTTCTTTTCGTTCACATAGAAAACTATTCTTATACTCATTTTCTCCGATTATATTACCATTCTGAGATACGTTCAAGTGCTTTGTTTTCTTTTATGAGCCCTGTTCCCTCCACGACGGCCCATGCACCGGAGCACGAGAACAGACGAAAAGGAGGAACATTCTTCGCTTTTAATACCAATCCTTCCCTGTCAACGAAGATTGCGTCTATTGCAAAGGCCATGAAAAACGTATGAATGGAATCACACGGCACAATCCGGTACGCTGAATCTGTTTCACTTCGAACGCCGAGCATGCCCCTGGCCCTTGTCCATATGGTATGGCAGGATACCAGCGGTCGTTCCACAACAGAACCGTCATCATAAAAGAAGGAAATTGTGTCTACACCCACCCGTACTTACCTTTTTAAACCAAGCCGTCAATAACTAGAACAGCTCCCCTCTCGTCCATTTCACAATGATGCCACCAAAAAGAATCAGTATGGTACAGAACAAAATAAACACCAGCGGAAACATAATTTTAACAGACGCTTCCCCAGCGGCCTTCTCCGCCTTCTGAGACCGCATGATCCGCAGAGATTCTGCCTGGACTTTCAGCACCTGTGCCACCGGCGTACCCATCTTCTCCGCCTGAACAATGGCTGAAACCACGCTGTTCAAGGCTTCCACATCTGCGCGCCTGGCCATATCATTTAAAGCGTCCCTTTTGGTCTTACCCATCCGCACTTCCTGTAAAAACTGGAAGAATTCTTCAATCAGCGGGCTATCTGTAGTATCCCGTTCCACCATCCTTCTAATTGATGAAAGAAAGTCCATCCCAGCTTCAACTGCCATGGTCAATACATCCAGTTTATAGGGCAAATCCTTGTAAATGCCAATTTTGCGCATGTCTGACTGATTCGCCAGGAAAAAGTACGGGAATACGTTACCCACAACCAAGGCAATCACCAGGAACACCGGGTTCGCACCCCCGGTCAAGGAATAGTTAAAAAAAGCAGCAAATAATGTGATCAAAACCGAAAGCATGCTTGTAAACCCGATGTATTCATACGGAGTAAACCCATAAGGGTATCCCGCCGACTCAATTCGTCTGGTCAGCATTCGGATATACTTGTCCGGAATTCTCATTTTGCTGACTTTTGCACCAAACATCAGGGTAAAAGGATAGGTGACCCGAACAAATGAGTTCTCCTCAAAAACTTTGGCCTTCTTATTATCCAGGTGCCCGCCGGGAAGACTCAATTTGAACTCTTCCACCTGCTTTTCTGAGGGCAGAAATGCGTATACCAAGATGAAAAATGCGAGGAAAAACAGTGCATATCCGCCAAGTTCGTATAACATGGCCGCCCCCTATATATCGATGTTGATGACTTTACGGATCAGGTAGATACCGACAAGCCAAAATAACAACGCAACAAAGAGGATCATGGTCCCCTGCGGAGTGTTGAATAATGGTTTCATCAGACCCGGGTCAATTTTAGAGAGAATCGCAGCCAGAAAAAATGGCAGCCCTCCCAGCACGAATGCCTGCATTCGGCCCTGGGCCGTAAGCGACTTCACCTTGGCCTCCAGGCGCATGATTTCCTTGATCGACAAAGCCAGAGACTTGAAAATCTCCGCAATATTCCCGCCTGTCTGACGTGCGACAAGAATGGATGTGGTCATCAGGTCAAAGTTATTCGATTTTAAACGGCTTGCCATGTTTTCCAATGCCCGGTCAAAAGGAACACCCAGGCGAATTTCGTTCACCAGTAGTCCAAATTCCTGGGAAACCGGCGGCACCAGCTGCTTGGTCACCACTTCACAGGCCATTGGCATGGTCAGCCCCGCAGAAACCGAGTTGGATAGAACATATAGTGCATCCACAAGCTGTAATTCCAGTTTTTCCGCGCGCTTGCGGGCAGACATCTTCAGGGAGAGTTTGGGCAGATAATAGCCTGCCGCCCCAAAGAGCAGTGTGAAGAGAATGCTGCTGGTCCACAAATAACCGACCGCTGCCAGTCCCACCATTGCCAACATATTATTTCTGAAAAAACGGTCTGTTGAATATGGCATGAAATTTTTCTGCAATTCCCCGTTTACTTTCTTGTCATAGGAACTGCGGTATCGGCGGTAACCCAACTGAACCGCTTCGAACATGGAATAGCCAGCCCAGGCAATCCCTCCGGCAATCAAAATGTAGGACAAAACATATAAAAGTGTGTCCACCATGGCTTACACCTTGAACAGGTCTTCGGGGACTTCGATACCCCGCGCCTTGAAATCGGGCAGAAAGGACGGCAGATAGCCGGTTGCCATGTGGTTTCCCACAACCTTTCCTGTGGCATCCACACCTTTTTGTTCGAATGTGAATACATCTTCCATCAGGATGTTGTATTCATCATCCAGCCCCAGAACTTCTGAAATATTCATAACTTTACGGGAACCATCAGACAATCGGGATTGTTGAACAATAATGCCAATTGCTGATCCAATCTGATCACGTATTGCCCGAATAGGCAGATCCATTCCGGACATCAGCACCATGGTTTCCAGACGTCTGAGGATATCTTCGGGAGAATTGGCGTGCCCGGTTGTCATGGAACCGGCATGACCGGTATTCATGGCCTGAAGCATATCCAGTGCCTCGCCACCCCGGCATTCCCCCACAATGATACGATCCGGTCGCATTCGAAGGGCATTCTTGACCAGATCCCGAATTGTAATAGCACCTTTTCCTTCGACGTTTGCGGGCTTGGATTCCAGCGTCACGACATGTCGTTGCGGTAAGCGTAACTCAGCCGCATCTTCAATTGTTATAATTCGGTCGTCCGGCTGAATGAAGGAACCGATTACGTTGAGCAGTGTTGTCTTACCTGAACCGGTTCCACCAGAGATGATGATGTTCTTTTTGCCCCTGACACACACCTCAAGAAATTTTGCCATCGGCTTACTCAGAGTACCGAATCCAATCATGTCGTCAATGCCAAGACGCTTGGTCCCAAATTTTCGGATGGTCAGGCACGGACCTTTGAGGGCCAGCGGAGGAATAATGGCGTTTACACGGGAACCATCTTTCAGTCTGGCATCTACCAGGGGTGACGATTCGTCAATTCTCTTTCCGATGGGAGCCACAATTCGCTCAATGATCGCCATCAGCGCAGGATTAGAAGAAAACCGTTTCTTTGATTCTACAATTTTCCCTTTCTCCTCAACGTAAATCTGGTCTTTTGACAACACCATGATTTCACTGACGTTTTCATCCCGGAGAAAGTCTTCCAGCGGCCCAAGGCCAACCACCTCGTCCTGCATCTCTTTTTTCAGGAGTTGTCGGTTCACCCACTTTGGTATTGCCGCACTCATCTGGGACAGTATCATGTCCAACCGCTTACTCACCAGCTCATTAAGCTCCTGATCCCGCTTCGCCGTAAAATCTACCCATCTAAGGTCCAGGGTTTCCAGCAGACGTTTATGAATCTGGTCCCTGATTCCGGACAACGCGTCCAACTGCTCTTCCGTAAAATCGGCCGTCGTGAGAGGCACTTCTTCCTTTGCCGGCTTGTCTGCTTCAATCACTGCAGACTGTTTTTGCACAATCTGAGCCGGTTCAAATACAAGGGCGTATTCACCCACAATGACCTGTTTACCCAGAGGCACAGGTGTCTGCTTATTTTTTTCGAGACGTGTTTTTTCAATAAACACACCGTTGGAACTTGTGTCAGTGACCCACACGTGGCCATCCTGCACTTGAAAAACAGCATGACGCCGGGAAATAACAGTCGAAGGTAGAACGATCTGGGCCGGAGCTTCCCGGCCCACCACGAACTCCGCAGGAATGGACTTGAGCTCCTTTCGGGTCCCGTCCTTGCCTACGATGATTAATTTCATTTTTTGTCCCTCTGATACCATTTCTTCTTTTCTTTGTTGAACTCCTCAAGCGGTTTATCAATCATCTCCTTGTTTTCCTGGCTTTCGGCTGTCACTCGCTTTGCGGTGATAAATACGACTGCATCGGTACGGCCGTTCTGGTACTGCTTGGAGCGGAACAGGGCCCCGATCACGGGCACACTGCCAATTCCCGGTACCTTGGAGACATCCTCACTCTTGACCCGTTTGATAAATCCTCCCAACGCGATGGTCTGCCCTTCCTTGATGCGAACCGCTGTATTGATTTTCTCGGTTTTCAAGGCAGGGACACCTTCATTCATAACACCGGACAGGGAAGAAATTTCAGAATCAATGGTAATGCGCATATTCCCTAGAGTGTCAATCTCCGGTGTCACATTGAACTTTGTGCCATATTGCTTCCATTCTACAGTCGACGTCGTCTGCGTGATGTTTCGAACACCGAATTCTCCACCGGCATAGTAGGTGGCAGGTTTCCCTGAAATCGTAATCACCTTGTGTGTGTCATAAACCCTTGCATCTCCATTTCCTACCATAAGACTCAGTGCACCTGCGAAATTGGAGACAATACCCAGAGTACTGCCCGTTATCGCCCCGGTAACCAGATCCCTGTTATAGTTGTAGCTGGCTCCAACACCCTTGATCGCCTTATCCCAATTGATGCCGTAGTCACCTTTCTTTTCGTTGGAAACTTCAACCACATTGAATTCCACCAGAATATTGTCTTCCTTTGGCAGATAGGCCTGCTTGAATTCGGCGAACTTCACCACCTGGTCACCATAGAGTCTGACGACTTTATCAATCCGGTCATTGTCATTCTTAGTGAGAATCTGCCCGTCAATGATCACACGGTTCCCGACAACATTCAGCTTAATCCCCTCAATTCCGTCCAGAAGAGTTGTCACCTCCCCCTTAATTTTGTTGGGATCCTGAGCAATAACCGTGACCGTGTAGGTCTGGGTGGAACCACCCTGCATAATGAGGCTGATCTGGGTAGAACCCACGCCAACCGCCCGAAGAATCACCTTGGATTGATCCTTGGGAATGGAAATCGCTACTACCGAAGGATTTCCGGCAGAAACAGAGGTTACGCCAGCCCCACTCAAAACCTTCTGCTGGCCCATGGCAAGAGTAATATCTTCCGCCATGACAAACATAGCCGAACACAATACAATCGCAATAAATACAATTACACGTTTCATGTTAAACTCCCTTATTTCAGAACTTCAATCCGTTTTTTATTCATGGCATCTCTACGATGCTGCATGGCCGCGAGACCGGCCTTTCCAAAGATACTGCTGAAATCCACTTCAGGAACCTTTTCCTCTGTCTTCTGATCTTCCGAATTCCTGAGCACGAAAATGAGTTTGGCCTTTCTCCTGGAGAATTCAATCAATTCCGCTTCTTCCAGCGTTACCGAAAGTGTAATGGATCCATAGCTTTTCTGGGCCCTTTCCTTTTGACTGGACCCAACACCAATTTGGCTCCCAATAGCGAGTACCGGAACAGCCTGTAGCATGGTAATTGTTGTTCGAACCGGAGCAGTTCCGGGTTTATCAAAGGTACCCAGTATGTCCACATAGTCTCCGGGACGAATCAGTCCGGCCACACTGGATTCCTGATCCACCCGGACCGTAATTGCCCTTTCCCCCGGCAGAATCGCGGAAGAAAGGAAGGAGGAGCTGAGACCACCGGCCACCCCCGCCTTGAAAAAAGAGGTCAATATCGGATCTCCCTTTTTGATATCCACTTTCGGGGCATTCCCGATAATCTGGGTTAACGACGATACCCGAATGGCATCCTTGGGAAGATAGTTCTTATATAGCTTTTTCCCCTCCAGCATATTCTGGTCAATTGGCGTACCGGCCGCAATATTCTTCTTTGCAATCAGTACGTTTGTCAGCATGGATTCATCGGTGTACTTTTTCTTTTCCCCACTGACCATCAGCTGGATCAGAATGACTCCGACCACTGCCAGAATAACGGCAAAAATCATCGCCTTTTTCTTGTCCATATCCCCTCCTTCTGAATTTGGTTAATCCTTATTTCTGAATCTGTTCAATCATCGTCACCAAAGTGGTGTCATCTTCCGTTCTACCAAAAAGAATTGTCAACTGTCTGGAACCCTTTCTGGCAAAAATCGTATTTTCGTACCCGGCCCTGTGGGCCCCCTTAATGGCGGCATCCGGAACAGTCCATCCGTTCCCCCGAAGGTCCGCAAGATAATACGTGAAGGCATTGGAAGGAGTGTCGTCAACCCGATAAATCATTGTTGATGCCGCTCCCCACTTATCTCCCTGCGCCATGGAGAGCAGGCGCTGAGAATAGGGGTGCCTGTCCACATCATCCGGATCGTCTCCGGGAACATCGCCCCCCCCTCTGGGAAAGATTTTCTCCAGTCGAAACGGTCCTTCGGTCCAGTAACGGATTACGGTAGTTTTGTCTGAGTCCGGATCTTCCTTCATCGCCACCACCGCTTTCCCGATAATGGTATCTTCAGGGGATCCTTTCTTGATAAACCATTTTTCATTGTCTCCCCTGTCCAGAACACCGAGAAAACCATAGG
>CAZRHT010000002.1:74730-97385 GCA_964599895.1 uncultured Holophagae bacterium | reverse complement strand
TGGCTGTGGAACAAAAAGGAGCGCCCGTATGATCGCATTGCTGACGGATTTTGGAATAGAAGATACTTATGTTGCAGAATTAAAGCTGGTTCTTCTCTCTCACGGGATTGACCAGGTACTGGATATCAGCCACCATGTAGAAGCTGGAAATCCCCGGCACGGGCAGTTCTTACTTCAGTCTGTGTACCAGCGTTTCCCGGCAGGAACTGTTTTCCTCGCCGTGGTGGATCCGGGTGTTGGAACCAAACGGGCCGCGGTGGCGGTGCACTTGGACCATCACTGGTTTGTGGGACCGGATAACGGTCTTTTTTCGTTTGCCAATAGGGGAAAGGCTTTTCATATTGATACTGACGATCCGCTGTTTTCCCGCCAAAGCAGCAACACTTTTCATGGGAGGGACATTTTCGCACCAGCTGCGGCAGGAATTCACAACAACATAACCCGCTTCCTGAAAAAGGAGATCGAACTTTCAGTGGTAAGGCCCATTTTATTTGTGGAAGATATTACAGCACTTTTTACCGGAGAAATCCTTCACATTGACGGGTTCGGAAACCTGGTCACATCTGTTCGAAACCAGCTGCTGGGCCGGGTAACCCTGGAAGTGAACGGGAAGATAATTGTCCAAAGCCATTCCACCTTCGCTGAGGGTGGGGATGGGCTATTCATGGTACCAGGGAGCAAGGGACTGATTGAAATTGTCGCCCGGGAAGGGCGGGCATCTGATATCCTGAGAATAGAAATTGGAACTGATATAGAGGTGAGAATAAAATGAGAAATTTTTCAGTAAAGCGGCGAAATCGGGTCTCCGGATGGTTGAAAGGATTGATGATTATCGGAATTGCCTGGTCACTGGTAGGGGCCGGCATGTACTACCGGGCCGGAGCTACACTGAAAAGCAGGACCAGTACGCCGGAGGCCATGCTGAGCCACATTCGCCAAGCGCGATACGCCGGATTTTTCCCCTTGAAACACCGGTTGGATGAGATGGAAAATGTCACAGCAATTCTTGATGGCAGGAAAGCGGTTATTTCTGACTCCGCTCATCTTGCCCATGGTACATACCAGGTTCTTCTTAATAATTTGCTGGCGGCACATCGACTTGATACTTTCTCCAACCTGATGGACTACCTGAACCAGCGGAAACTATCTCTGCCCCGGTTCCAGGCGATGTATGACTTTGATCATGGTAATTTCTCAAAAGCAGCCCCTTTTCTGAAAGATGATCCGGATTTCAAGCGTTATTTTGCCATGAGGTCCGTACCGGTTGTTGAGGGAATTCTGGACATTGACATGGAATCGGGAAAATTCAGAGCCAAATTGCCAGGTACTTCCTTCCTGGAGAAGGCGGTCCCTTTACATCGACATTTCCTCGCCATTTATGGTAGTTCTCTGGACCCTGATATCCAGAAAATTTTGTATCAGTCCATGGGAAAATGGAACGGGGCATTCCTCGTCTCGGAGAATTCCCACCTTATCGGACTCTGCGCAAAGAATATGAATCCTTTTCAGGATGTTTTTGAGGCCGGTTCAGTAATCAAAGTGGTCACTATGGCGGCGGCCATCAAGGAAGGCGCAACGCTTAGTTTTCCTTACAATTGCAAGGGTCCGATCCGGATTGGTGGCCATATTTTCTACGATTGGAAAAAACATGGAAAGCTCAAGAGCATGGCAGACAGCCTCGCTTGTTCCTGCAATCTGGTTTTTGCTGAAACCGCTCTGAAACTGGGTCCGGAAGTGGAAGGCCGCTGGCTGGACCGTTTCGGTATCAACAACCGTTCATTCTCCCTCGGGGAGTTATCAGCCAGGCTGGGTGAGCAACGGACTCCACTGGAGGAAGGGAATTACGCACTGGCACGGGGTGCCATCGGGCTGGATACGGCATACATCACACCTTACTGGCTGGTTCGCACAGCTGCCTCACTGGCATCGGATGGACGGAATGTTCTGCCTACGCCCTTCACAAACGAGATTGTCCCGGGAAATGGAACCCTGTCCCTGCCATCCCATTCAAAAGCAGAATTCCTGTTTCCAAAAGAAACGCTACCTTCCATCGAAGAAGGGATGCTGAAGGCGGTCAACTGGAAAGATGGGACCGGAAAGCGGGCAGCGGTCGCGGGAATCAAACTGATGTTAAAAACCGGCACAGCGGGTCAATCTCCCTACAATTCGGTGCTGATGGGTACCTTTGAAGTAGACGGACACCGATACGCTTTCGGCTTGTTTCTGGAAAAGGCCGGTCGGGCAGAATACAATGGCACTGCCGTCTTGAGACCGGCACTGGAGAAATTGAGACTCCGTCTGATGATGCTGCAGAAACCTGAAGAGGTGAGTCATCCATGACTTTTGTGCATCTACACAACCACACTGAGTACAGTCTGCTGGATGGACTAACCAATGTAAAAGAAATGATCCAGCGGGCAAAGGAACTGGGAATGCCCGCCATTGCTATCACCGACCACGGCACCATGTTCGGTATCGCTGAATTCTATCTCGAAGCCAGAAAAGCGGGAATAAAACCCATTCTGGGGTGTGAGGTATATGTGGCTCAGGGGAGCCGTCTAGAAAAACAAAAAGGGGCCCGGATGAACCATCTGGTTCTCCTTGCTAAAAACAACGTTGGATATCAGAATTTGTGCAAGCTGGTTTCCGAAGGTTTTCTCAGTGGATTTTACTATAAACCCAGAATTGACCTTGAATTGCTTGAACAGCACAGTGAAGGACTTATCGGTCTTACGGCTTGCCTCAAGGGCGAAATCCCCGAGTTGATTTTGAACGATTGTTACGAAGATGCAAAGAAGGCTGCCCTGCGTTTCCAGAAAATCTTCGGCAAGGGTCACTTTTATCTGGAAATGCAGGACCATGATATCCCCGCAGAAAAGAAATTGCTTCCTGAGATCGTAAAACTGGCAAGGGAAGTAGACATCCCCCTTGTTGCCACCAACGACATGCATTATCTGAAACGAGAGGACAGCGAGGTGCACGACATACTCCTCTGCCTCCAGACCAATCGCCTTCTCAGCGATGAGAATCGAATGAAATATGCCCCCTATAAGTTTTACCTGAAATCCAGGGAAGAAATGGAGGCGCTGTTTTCCTATTGTCCGGAAGCCCTGGACAACACATTGAAAATCGCGGAAATGTGTGATGTGGAATTACCAAGTAAAATGATGCTGCCGGAGTTTAAGCCACCCGATGGGCAGGCACTGGATGACTACCTGGAGCAGTTGGCAAAAGAGGGCCTGGAGAAACTGAAAGAAGCGGGAAAACTGGACAATACCATTCCGATGGAGCGGTATACCGAGCGGCTTCAGACCGAGCTGGATGTGCTGAAAATGAAGGGATTTGCCGGCTACTTTCTTATTACCTGGGATTTCATCCGGTTTGCTAAAGAACACGATATTCCGGTTGGACCTGGCAGAGGGTCCGCCGCGGGTTCGTTGACTGCGTATTGCATGAGCATCACCGACGTGGATCCATTGCGCTACAAGCTTCTATTTGAGCGTTTCCTCAACCCGGAACGAACATCCATGCCCGATATCGACATTGATTTCTGCAAGAACCGCAGGGAAGAAGTGATCACCTATGTGAAAGAAAAATACGGTGAAGAGCGGGTGGCACAGATTGTCACATTCAACCGGATGAAAGCCAAACTGGCAATCAAAGATGTGGCCCGGGTGATGGGTTATCCCGCCGCTGAAGCCAACCGGATCACCACAAAACTGTATCCGCCGGGATTAAATGTCCCCCTGAAACAGGCATTGGAAGACAGCGATGAACTACGGGCTTTCCGGGATGAAAACGACCTCAATCGCCAGCTGTTTGACTATGTGGCACGGATTGAAAACACCGCCCGCCACGCCGGCGTTCACGCTGCAGGTGTTATTATTACGCCCAGGCCCATTACTGAACTGGCCCCGGTTTTTGTGGAACCAACTTCCAAATCCCCCGTGCCGGTGGTTCAATATGATAAGAACCTGGCTGAGGGTATCGGTCTTCTGAAAATGGATTTTCTTGGCCTGAAAACCCTCTCTGTAATTGATATTGCAATGGAGCTGATCACCAGCCGGCATAAAGTTACCCGTTCGGAAATACGTGAAGCGTTTACAAATGTGAATGACAATAAGGTCTTTGAACTTTTTCAGAACAGTGACACACAGGGGATCTTCCAATTTGAAAGCTCGGGAATGCGGGGTCTGTTAAAGAGCCTTCATCCGAACAAAATTGAGGACCTGATTGCCTGCAACGCCATGTATAGACCGGGCCCCATCGGCAGTGGAATGCTGGACGGATATATTCGCAGGCGGAACAAGCAGGAAGATGTCACGTATTCCCTGCCGGAACTGAAGCCTATCCTGGAAGAAACACACGGAATTATCCTATACCAGGAACAGGTAATGCTCATCGCGGTGGAAGTGGCCGGCTATTCCCTGGCCCAGGCCGATATTCTGAGAAAGGCTATGGGAAAAAAGAAGAAAAAGGTGATGGAAGAACAGAAAAAGATCTTCCTTAAAGGAGCAGAAGAAAGGAACGTGGATCCAAAAAAGGCAGAGGAGTTGATGGACACCATGGCTCAGTTTGCAGAATATGGTTTCAACAAGTCCCATTCAGCTGCTTATGCGCTTCTTGCCTACCAGACAGCCTGGTTGAAAGCTTACTACCCGGTTGAATTCGCCACAGCAGTGCTCCGGATGGAGCAGGCAAGCAGCACCAAAGTGGGAGATATCCTCAAATTCAAGCCCATGCTGGAACACATGGAAATCGCCCTGCTGCCACCGGACATCAATCAAAGCGAGAGCAGTTTTACCATTGTTGAGAATGAAATTCTCTTCGGTCTTGGTGCCGTCAAAGGCGTGGGTAGCAGTGCCATTGATGTAATAATCGAAGAAAGAAATACGAACGGTTCATTCAAGAGTTTTGACGATTTTCTGTCCCGAATGGACACACGAAAGGCCAATAAAAAAGTAATGGAATCCCTGATCATGGCTGGAGCCTTTGATTGTCTCGGAGAAAAGCGCAAGCATCTTTCAGAAACACTGGAAGTTTCCATGCGATTTGCCTCAAAGAAAAACGAAGAGAGACGAATGGGACAGCGCTCCCTGTTCGACACACTGCCTGAACCGGAAAGTGCCCGGACCAAACCAGCCACCGAGCACGAAGAATGGGACAAGATGGAACTGTTGGAAAAGGAAATGGATGTCCTGGGATTCTATGCCTCCGGCCATCCACTGGACGAAGTGGCTGGTGAATTGAGACGCTTCTCCACCCTTTCCACCGCAGACATTCACGCGATGATGGATGATCTGGAAGGTTCCGAACCTGTTCCCGCTTTCCGGAGCGAAACCGTTGTCGTGGGAGGGATGCTTCGAAATCTTCAATTTAGAACGGACCGTCGGGGAAGAAAAATGGCCTCCTTCATACTGGAGGACCTCACCGGTCGTGTCAATGTGGTCATATTTGCTTCCAAATTTCCTGGAGAAAATCAGGGTAAAGGCGCCATCTCAAACCTCACAGAATTACTCGAAAACGGCCAGCGGGTTTTTGTTTCCGGAAAACTGGATCTGGCCCGTTCGTCTCCATCCATACTGCTGGATGATATCCGGGGTTTTGATTCCTTCGTCAAGGGAGGAGCGGCCACCCTCTCTATTGAGGTTCGGTCAGCTGATCAGTTGAACCAACTCCGGCTGGCACTGGAGCCCTACCACGGAAATGATTTGAAACTGTTCTTCAAGGTAGAAGTGGGGGCCAAAATTGTGTGGGTGCGCAGCGCTGATCAATATAATTTGTCCGCAGATGTACTGTCTACTTCTGTGTTGAATGATCTGGGTTTTTCTTACGCCATTCGTTGAGAAAATCTTCCGTCACCCGAGCGCCCTCAGAAATCGCCTGCTCTGCCTTGTGAAAATCATAAAACAGCATACCCGGCAGTTCAGGAGAAATTACGTAATCCGGTTGATTCAACTCAATGCTTCGCCAGGCGATTTCATACTGAAAGATATGAAAAGTCCGATTCAATGTGTAGAGCATTCCCGGTTTTTCTTGTTTTTTCTGTAATTTGATTCCTCTTTTCTTCAGAAAAGATTTCATCGCAGGAAAGCGGTCCAGAAATGTTTTGTCATCCGCTTCCAAAGGCTTGATCCAGTTTCTCCGGTAAGCAGCAGGCGGCAGGTTGAGATTCACTGCCACAATCTTACTTTCTTTGCCGTAAGGTTTCAGCACATCCGCCGGCACCGGATTGGTTAACCCCCCGTCCACGTACCATTTTTTTTTCAATCTGTAGGGCTTAAACAACCCCGGTATGGAAATTGATGCTCGAATTGCTTCCCACAGGTGACAGTCCGCCAGCACCTCCATCTCTCCCGTTGACAGTTCTGTTGCCACAGGATAAAAGGGAATTGCCGTTTCTCCCAGACGGACATCTCCTACTATGTCCCGAAATATGTGAATCATCTTCTTCCCATTGATCAGACCACCCGCTGGGAATACCGGATCAAAATTGCGGATCACATCACCCCGATCCATGTTTCGATAGTATTCTTCAGCTTCCGAGAGCTTTCCGGCAGCATAAAATCCACCGATCACCGCACCGATGGAACAACCGGAAATCGCCCGAATTTTCACGCCTGCCTTGTCCAATGTGTTTAGAACACCGATGTGGGCGAGGCCCCGAGCTGCACCAGAGCCTAAAGCAAGGGAAAGGGTTGGAAATTCAGTTGATAACAACGTTGTATTCCTCGATGTGGAGGTTGGGGTCCTCTGAAACTTTGATTCTGATATTGAAAATCCGGGTCAATTCTCCCAGAACATCGTACTCGTCCCGCTTCAAGAATTCTCCGACATACGGATTTACGCGAACTGTAATGTTCCGATCAAATTGTGGAGTGAGTCGGGTCATTATTTCCCGCTGGATCTGTAAGGCCATGGTGGAAATGGATTTGATTCTACCGGAACCCTGGCAATAGGGGCACATTTCGGTCAGAAACCGCTCCAGTGACTGTTTGGACCGTTTTCGTGTCAATGCCACCAGACCAATTTCATCAATGGTCAGGATGTTGGATCTGGAACGGTCACTTTTCAGTAATTCGGTCAACTCAACCAGCACTGTTTTCCGGTGTTCCGTTTCTTCCATATCAATGAAATCAATGACAATAATCCCTCCAAGGTTCCTGAGTCGGATCTGGCGTACAATTTCCTTGACCGCTTCCATATTGGTTTTGAAAACAGTTTCTTCAAGTGAACGTTTGCCGATGTAGCGGCCGGTATTCACATCAATAGCTACCAACGCCTCTGTCTGATTAATGACAATATATCCACCGGATTTCAACCAGACTTTTGAATTCAGCGCCGCCTCCAGTTGAGATTCCACTTCATATTCATCAAAAATCGGCTTCTTTTTGGTATAAAGCTTGATTCTGGAAGCCCAGCGATGGTCAATTTTGTCGATAAACTGCAATGCCTTCTGGAAAGCGGTCTCGGAATCCACCAGCATGAGAGAGGTTTCTTCACAGAAGGTATCCCGGACTATTTTATGAATCAAACCCAACTCTTCGTGAATCAGACTGGGAGCGGAAACCGCTTCTGTTTTCTGAACGATTTCCTTCCAGAGTTTTTGGAGAAAATTGATGTCCTGAGAAAATTCAGATATCTCCATTCCTTCGCCAGCCGTTCGAACAATGTAACCCCGATTCCCGGTCTTCAGAGATGAAATAATGGCTTTCAATCGTTCTTTTTCTTCCGGATTTTCTATTTTTCGGGATATTCCAATATGATTGATGGTGGGCATAAATACAATGTAGCGCCCGGGGAGACTGATGTGGGCTGTAATCCGCGGGCCCTTGGTTCCGATCGGTTCCTTCGCCACCTGAACCAGAATCTGCTGACCCTCCTGGAGGAGATCCTCAATGTGCAGCGTGTCTGTAAGTATAGCTTCACCTACGGCTTCCTCCGGCATCTCTCCTTCCACGCCTTCTTCTTCCTCAAGAAAATCTTCCACCGTGAGCAGGTTCTCAGAAATGTCTCCAACATACAAAAAAGCGTCTCGCTCAAACCCGATATCCACAAAAGCAGATTGCATGCCGGGTAGAACGCGGGTTACCCTTCCCTTATAAATATTTCCCACAATGCCACGATCAAAATTACGCTCCACGTATACCTCACTGAGCTGGTTGTTTTCCAGCAGTGCAATTCGGGTTTCGTGGCTTGTAGAATTGACAATAATTTCCTGGTTCATGCATTTCCTTCTAAGAAAATCAACTGTTTCCGCAACATTATAGCATGGTTGGCATCCCCATCCGGGAAAATGTGGGGAATCGTTTCAGAGAGCTTCAGGCTTCCCCGCAGTTGGGAATGGCGAATCACTACAGTCGCGGATGTGCCGTTCAGCTCCACATTCTGCACAACGTCTCCCAGTCGGATGTGCCTGAGCCCTTTCCGGGTGATTTTTTCCACTTCCACGTCCCGCCATCCGGGAAACAACCGAACCGGCGCAGGGAACATGACCTGGTAAACAAAGTCCACATCACGTGAAAGCTGATTCCGTTTCGCCATAGGATGCTCCTCCGCTGCTGTTATCTGAATTCCTTCCGGCAACGCAAGATTCAGTTTTTTCACTGCTTCTGCTAAGTTGAATCTGCCAACAAACTCTCCAAGAAAACGCTCATCGTCCCCGGCAACCCCCAGCTCAAGTGCTGGAGAAAACTTGAGAACCGGCCTGGGATTGAATCCCCGGCTGAACATCACCGGAAGCTTCGCAATGCGCAGGGCCCTGGAAAAGATTGTTACCAGATCAAGATGAGATACAAAACGGGAAAATCCGCTCTTTTTATACGCAAATTCGTAAAAAAAACGTCCTTTTTCACAATTTTCTTCCATTATGGGACTATTTTTCTTCATTTCTGCAAGTTTTTCCACAATTTTTAACTTTTCCTGGAACCGATTCTGGATTTCCTGCGGTGTACAGGCAAGGCATGCATTACAGCTTGTTGGGCTGTCACACATCAAAGTCGGTTCATTGGATTTTGCCCGGTTCCACTCCCTCAGGAAAAAAGCCTTTGGGACAGAAATATTGATGAAATCCCAGGGTAATGGTGTCCCCACCTCAAGTTCCCGATACAAATGATCACTTTCATAGCCAATGCTGGTTTTCGCCTTATTCCAGATTTCAGGATGGAATTTGTCCGTCCAGCCATCGAAACAGGCACCATTTCTATATGCCTCCAGCAGCAGTTGTCCTGTCTGACGATCCCCTCGTGAAAAAATCCCCTCCAGCATGGACTGGGCCGGGTCATGAAGTTTAATCTTGATATTTTTGGAGCGAACCCTGTGCTTGATGTATTCCTGCCGGCTGCGAACCTCTTCTGCATCCAGTTGAGCTGCCCACTGGAACGGGGTATGGGGTTTCGGGATGAAGGTGGAAACACTGAGCACTGTGTACCCTCGCCGGCTCATTGCTGCTATTTTCTCAGTCAGCGCTACCATTTCATCCAGATCTTCCATCGTTTCCGTGGGAAGTCCAATCATGAAATACAACTTGATATGGCCCCAACCATGCCGGTATGCTGTTTCTGCCGCCTTCAGAATCGCTTCTTCGCTCAGATTTTTGTTGATGACGTCCCGAAGTCTCTGGGATCCGGCTTCCGGTGCGATAGTAAATCCGGTTTTGCGAATCCGTTTGATTTCCTCAGCAAAACTCTCCTGAAATCGGTCTGCCCGAATGGATGGCAGCGCGGTTGAAATCCGGTCCTTTTCAAACTGGTTCACCATAACTGAAACCAGGTTTTCAATTCCGGGATAATCTGCCGTACTGAGAGAGGACAGAGAAATCTCATCATGGCCAGTGGCAAGCACCAGCGCGTGGGCCTGAGCCAGCAAATTCTCGGGTTCCCGTTCCCGGGCAGGGCGATAGATCATCCCTGCCTGGCAGAAGCGACAGCCTTCGTCACAGCCTCGAGATATTTCCAGCGTAATCCGGTCATAAACTACCGAAACATTGGGAAGAACCAGCCTGGGCGGAAAATCTTCCATACTAAAATGCCTGGGGATTGTACGTGTAACCACCGTTTCCGGTTCCACGTTCCAAAAGGGGGTTCCCTCAGATGCAGGATGGAAAGCAGGGACATAGAGAAAGGGGTATTTCTCATTCAGGTTTATTAATTGATCGCTGCGGGAAAGTCCGGATTTTCGCATCCCCTGGATATCTCGCAGCACACTCACCAGTTCCCGCTCCGCTTCGCCAATATAGAACAGGTCAATAAAATCTGAAATGGGTTCAGGATTGTAAACACAGGGCCCTCCGGCCATGATTAGAGGGTCACTGTCCCGATCTCTTGATAAAAGTGGAATTCCGGCCAGGTCCAGCATCATTAGAAAATTGCTGTAACTTAACTCGTATTGAAAAGTGAATCCCAGCACATCCATTTTTGAAAGAGGGGTCCGCGTTTCCAGTGTAAATAACGGCGTATGGGTGGATCGCAGCAAATCCGCCATATCCGGCCATGGTGCAAATACCCGTTCCCCATAGAACTCGTCTTCCCGGTTGATCATATGGTAAAGGATCTGCAGGCCGGTATAGGACATGCCGATTTCGTACAAGTCAGGGAAGGCCAGCGCCACCCGGAGACGACCGGAAGGGTCTTTCTGGACAGCATTTAGCTCACCACCGAGGTATTGGGCCGGTTTCTGGACTTTCAATAGATGTGGAACCAGATGGTCAATGGCAGTCATGGAATTTCCTTCTTAATTTTGGAGTTGGAGTAGAAACCGGGACAGAAAAAATTGGGGAGCAGGAAATCCTGCCCCCCCGGTTTTCAAACAAGTTCCAGTTGATTAAAGAAATAGGGGATTTCAATTGCTGCGGATTCCGGACTGTCAGATCCATGCACCGCGTTTCTTTCAATATTTTCAGCAAAAGTCTTCCGGATGGTCCCTGCTTCAGCATCTGCCGGGTTGGTGGCTCCCATGAGCTTCCGCCAGTCGCCGATAGCGTTTTCCTTTTCCAGTACCATGACCACGATGGGGCCTTCTGACATAAAATCCGTCAGGTTGTTGAAAAAGGGTCTCTCCCGGTGGACAAAATAGAATCCTTCCGCCTTTTCCTTGTTAAGTCTGACCTTTTTGAGGCCGACAATTTTAAATCCGTTCTTCTCAATCATGGTCAGAATCTCACCGGTAAATCCTTTCTGGACCGCGTCCGGCTTGATGATGCCAAAAGTCGTTTCTCTCATTACCTATGCTCCTCCAAATCCCTTCTACTTTATTTCAGTTTTGCGCCCACATCCATGCCTAACTGAAAGGCCTTCATATTCAGAGCCTCAGTTCCCTTGGGAACCCGGCTCAAAATAGCCCGCTGCATGGTATCCGGTGCAACTATTTCTGTCAGTGCAACCACCAGCCCCGTAGCAATTACCGAAATGGTAACGGCCAGGCCTATTTCTTTTTCCGCAAGCTCAACGATGGGTACCCGGATAATGCGATGTCCGTCGTCGTGAACGTTCTTAACCAGATTATCTTCCACAATTACCAGGCTGTTTTCTTTTAGCTCTGAGTAATACCGATCGTAGGGCTTTTGCGCCATGGCCAGAAACAGATCCAGTTTGTTTCCCTTGGGAAAAAGAATTTCTTCGTCACTGATAATGACGTCCACTTTTGTAGGGCCTCCGCGAACCTGGGAAGTGTAAGTGGGACTCTGGGTCGCATATTTTCCTTCCAGAGTAGCAGCAGTTGCCAGAAATGCACCCGCCGTAATAATCCCCTGGCCGCCAATTGCTGCAAATCTCGCTTCATAATGAAATGACATGGCGTCCCCCTACTTCTTCAGGCTTTCCACGAGCTTGTAGTACTGCTCTGTGAATTCCGGTTTGTCCTTTTCTACAAATTCGCCCACCAGAACCTTGTCGGCCAGTTCTTCTTCGCTCATCGTCTTGGCCTTTGCCAATGTGATCGTTCTCTCCTTGATCCAGTCCAGCACTGCGTGGGGCGATTTCATCCTATTTCTCCGTCCCAAGTTGATATGGCAGTTGGATATTACCTCAATCACGGAAACACCTTTATGCTGCAAGCCTTTCTTAAAGAATCGCGCCAGAGCGACCGGCTTCCAAACCGATTCCCGTGCTACGTAGGTGGCACCGGCACCAATGGCCAGATCCACGACGTCGAACTGGTTATCATAGTTGCCATAAGGGGTTGTCTGGGTCTTCATGTCACCGGGTGTGGTGGGGGAGTACTGCCCCCCTGTCATACCGTACACATTGTTATTGATAACACAGATGGTCAGATCAATGTTTCTGCGGCATGCGTGGATAAAATGATTACCGCCGATTGCAGTCTGGTCTCCGTCCCCGCCGAACACGACAACATGTTTGTCCGGCCGCGCAAGCTTGATACCGGTGGCAAATGAAATCGCACGGCCATGGGTGGTGTGCATTGTGTTGAAATCAATGTATCCGCTGATCCGGCCTGAACAGCCGATGCCGGAAACCACTGCCATGTCGTCTTGTGAAATCCCCAGTTCATGGACAGCGCGAAGAAAGGCCTGCAGGATGGCACCATCCCCGCAGCCGGGACACCACTGTAGTCCCCGATAATCCTGTCGAAGATACTGCTCAAAATTGATGTTTTTTACAGCAGCCATCAGAACACCTCCTTGACGCGCTCTACAATGTCATCTGGCGTGACCGGAAATCCGTTGACCTTCTGCAATGTTCGGATCGGCAAACGCCCACGATTAATCCGCTCCACTTCCAGGACAAGCTGCCCCAGATTGGCTTCCGGTACAAACAGGCCTTTGTATTTGCCTGAAGCAATCAGTGCATCCAGCTCTTTCTCCGGGAAAGGCCACAGTGTAATGGGTCGAAACACGCCCAATCCATTATTCCCCACTGCTGTCATATCTTTGGATGCCTGTTTTGCGGCAGAACCGGTTGAGCCTACAGAAACTGTCAGAATGTCGGCTTCTTCGAGATTGAAAGTGTCATTCTTCAACATTTCGTCCACATGGTTGGACACTTTATTCATCATTCTTTCCTGCTGTGCCTGGATCATGGCCGGATCAATTGTCGGGTACCCGTATTCGTTTGAATTTAACCCCGTCAGGTGGAAGCGGTATCCCCTGAAATAGGCGCCCATTGGGGGAACGTCGCCCTGATCCATGGCAAAGGGCCTATATTTCTCGCCCGGCTTCGGACTTGCCAGCTTCCGTTCTACCACGTCCAGCGTGGCCGGGTCCGGCAGATCCAGCATGGTGTTTAAATGACCCAGCATTTCGTCCGCCAGAATCATAACCGGTGTGCGATACTGCTCTGCAAGGTTAAACGCACGAACAGTTTCATAATACATTTCAGTAGCAGTTCCCGGTACCAGTGCAATGACCGGGTGGTCTCCATGTGTGCCCCAACGTGCCTGCATCAGGTCAGACTGGCTGGTGGCAGTGGGGAAACCGGTGGATGGCCCGCCCCTCATGATATTCACAATGACCAGCGGTGTCTCAGTAATGCATGCATATCCGATGTGCTCCGCCTTCAGAGAAATCCCAGGGCCCGAACTGGCTGTCATCGACTTTACACCGGTCCAGGCCGCACCGATTGCGGCGCCAATAGAGGCAATTTCATCTTCCATCTGAATAAACCCGCCACCACGTTTGGGCATTTCTTTCGACATTACTTCCATAATTTCCGAACTTGGCGTAATGGGATACCCGGCATAAAAACGACATCCCGCGTCCAGTGCGGCCAGGGAGATCAGCTCGTTTCCATTGTAAACCTGCTGCCTGCTCATGATTCTTCCTCCTCATCAATGCGGATGGCAAAATCAGGGCACCGCATCTCACAGGTCTTACATCCGATGCAGCATTCCTCAGCATCCACCGAAGAAGTCACGCCGAATACCGAAAACGCGTAGTCTTCTAACTGGAGCGTCCCGGTGGGGCAAACTGACACACAGATTCCGCATCCCTTGCAAAGATCCGTATACACATGAACCTTGTGGGGAACCTTACTGGGTTTCTTTCGTCGTGTCAGCGCCTTTTCATTGACAACTTTGTCTTCGTTTGTCATTAAGTTGGTCCTCCCGTTTTTCGGCTGAGCTTATTTGCCCAGTGCCCGGACCATGGTCTCGCCGATATCGGCAGGGCTTTTGGCCACATGAATCCCGGCAGCAGTCAGTGCTTCCATTTTTTCCTTCGCAGTACCTTTGCCGCCGGCAATAATAGCACCGGCATGTCCCATCCGCTTTCCCTTGGGCGCGGTCTGACCGGCAATGAAGCTGACCACCGGCTTGGTCACGTTCTCTTTGATAAAAGCGGCGGCTTCCTCTTCCGCGCTGCCGCCAATCTCTCCAATCATCACAATCCCCTCGGTGTCAGGGTCTTCCTGAAACAGTTTCAGCAGATCAATGAAGGGAGAACCTATAATAGGGTCACCACCAATACCGATGCAGGTGGACTGGCCCAACCCGCGGCTTGTCAACTGACTTACTGCCTCATAAGTCAGGGTCCCGCTGCGGGAAATAACGCCTATAGAGCCTTTCTTGTGAATAAACCCCGGCATGATTCCTACTTTCGCCACACCCGGTGTAATTACACCGGGGCAATTTGGCCCAACCAGCCGGGAATTTCTGTCCTTCAGATAATTCTTGACGTGAATCATATCAATAGTGGGGATTCCTTCAGTAATACAGATAATCACTTCAATATCGGCATCCGCCGCTTCCATAATCGCATCCGCAGCAAACGCCGGAGGTACAAAAATCAGGGAAACATTTGCACCCTTTTTTTCACGGGCTTCCCTCACTGTATTGTAAACCGGCACGCCATCCACTTCCTGACCGCCCTTTCCAGGTGTCACGCCAGCCACGATTTTTGTGCCGTAATCAATGCACTGCTTTGTGTGGAAGCTGCCTTCTCCGCCCGTAATTCCCTGAACCACAATTCTGGAATCTTCGTTGACTAGTATTGCCATGTTATGCCTCCACTCTCACTTCACAACCGCTGCCACTTTCTCGGCAGCTTCTTCCAACTCCGATGCCACGGAGAAGTTCAAACCGGACTGTTTCAGAATTTCCGAACCTTCCTTCGCGTTGGTTCCCTGGAGACGGATAACGATGGGAACTTTCACCCCCACCTTCTTTGCCGCTTCCACGATGCCGGTGGCCACCATGTCACAACGGACAATACCACCAAAAATGTTGATAAGCACTGCTTTGACCGCCGGATCGGACAGAATCAGCCGAAATGCGTGTTCCACGCGCTCAGCGTTTGCCGCGCCACCCACATCCAGGAAATTGGCAGGAGCTTCTCCCGCCAGCTTGATAATATCCATGGTTGCCATTGCCAGTCCGGCGCCGTTGACCATACAGCCCACGTTGCCATCCAGTTTAATGAAGTTCAAATCATATTTTGATGCTTCCACTTCGTAGGGATTCTCTTCCGTAAGGTCCCGAAGCTCTTTCAAATCCGGGTGACGGAACATGGCATTGTCATCGAAATTCATTTTGGCATCCAATGCCAGCACGTTGCCGTCACCGGTAACAATCAGGGGATTGATTTCCATCAGTGAAGCATCCTTGGCTTCAAAAGCCCGGTACAGCTTCATGAAAAACGGAACTGCCTTCTTTACCACAGCTGGAGAGAGGCCCAGACCGAAGGCCAGATTCCGTGCCTGGAACGGCTGCAGGCCATGTTCCACATCCACATATTCCTTCAGGATTTTTTCAGGGGAATTGGCAGCCACTTCCTCAATTTCCATTCCACCTTCACTGGAAGCCATCACCACCGGTTTCCCGCTGCTGCGATCAATTACAATACCAGCATACAGTTCGTTGGCAATATCCAGTCCCTGTTCCACGAGAACCTTGTTGACCTTTTTTCCTTCCGGACCGGTCTGGTGGGTTACCAGATTCATTCCGATAATCTTTCCGGCAAGCTCAAAGGCTTCATTCGGGTTCTTTGCCAGCTTAACTCCACCGCCTTTACCGCGTCCGCCCGCATGGATCTGGGCCTTGACAACGACAACGCCACCGCCGAGTTTTTCAGCAACGGCTCTTGCCTGGTCCGGAGTCTCGGCCACTTCCCCCTCAGGGGTGGGAACACCGAAGCTTCGGAGAATGGCTTTGGCTTGATACTCGTGGATCTTCAACATTTCCTCCTTTTATCTACATGGCCATAAGCGAATGGCCATTCACTAAAATCAAAGAATTGTAGCACACTTTATATCACTTAGAAATTATCCAATTCCAATAACACTTCCTGAATAATCCGCCTTTTTTCCCTATACGGCAAAAAAGCAGATTTAAAGCTCTGAATAATAATATCCTTCATCTCATCCAATGTAAATCCATAGTATTGGTGAGCGATCATAAATTCTTTGGTCAGATCCGTGTCTGAAACCAGCCGGTTATCGGTGTTCAGCGTGATCCTCAGGCCAAGATCATAGTAGAGTCGAACGGGATGGTCCTCAAAGGTCGGTACCGCCTTGGTCTGAATGTTACTGGACAAACAAATCTCCAGGGGAATTCGATGATCGTTCACATAGTTCAGCAAATCTCCGTTTTCAAACAATCTGGTTCCATGGCCAATCCGGTGGGAGCCGCAATAGTGAATCGCCTGATGGATACTCTCCGGGCCGTATGCCTCTCCCGCGTGAACAGTGGAGTTAATATTGTTCTTCAAAGTCAAACGAAATGCCTCCTGGTGCTCCCGTGCCGGATAATCCTCTTCCGCACCGGCCAGGTCGAAGGCAACAACGCCCTTATTTTTATAGGCGACAGAAAGCTCCGCCAGTCGCATGGAAAACTTCGGGTCAATATTACGGATGCCGCAGACAATCACACCACTTTTCACACCGAAATCCCGTTCTCCCAGTTTGAGGCCTTCCAACACCGCGTCCAGGATTACTGCCAGGTTCATATCCTGTTGCTGGTGGAGAATGGGGGAGTACCGAACCTCAATATACTTGACATTTTCCTTGGCCACATCTTCAATGAGTTCATAAGCCGCTCGGGTCAGTGATTCCGGCCGCTGCAACACACTGAGCGTTATGTCAAAAGCCTTCAGGTAATCGACCAGACTTTTGCAATCAAACCCCGGCTGAAGCATCTTCTTCAACTTGTCTGTATCATCACTGGGCAGTTTGACCTTCTGCTCCTCCGCCAGTTGCAGAACCGTTTCGAACCGCATGCTCCCGTCCAGATGGCAGTGCAGCTCCACCTTGGGCAGTTTTCGAACCAGAGACTCCGTTATCTCCACCGAATCGATCCCTTCCTTCCTCGGCTCCGTGTCACATTTGTACTCTTTTAAACCTGTCTGATATTCATTCGCATTGGACATACATCCTCCCTGATGCTTATTGTTGAAGGCATTATAGCCCACGGCACTCCCCACTGCAAACAGACTGTGCACAAAATGAAGAACCGATTGTATGAATGTTGGTTGGAATTGGGGTAAGAAAAATCAGGAAGTTGCTTTATTTCAGTGTCTTTTTCTAAACTCATCACCCATCACAGTGCCGGAGGCACGGCATCACTCATCACTTCCCTTCTACTTGTCCCTCGCAGCAAGGAGAGTGAGGAGGGCAACGACGTTGCTCTTGATGTTGCCGGACTCTGCTGTCCGGCTGCCGATACAGGAGGGGCAACTACTGTCGCAACGGCAGGATTGCACCAGCTTCTTTGCCGCCTCAAAGATTTCAACGCGTATCTGAAACAGTTCATTACTCAAACCAATACCGCCGGGGTAGCGGTCGTAAACAAAGAGCGAAAACAGCTGGGGCGACGCGGTATCGTCCACCTGCATGGCACTACCCAGATCTCTGACATTGCTCATCAGGTGAATGGCACTGACAGTTTTCAAGGCGTAGAGCAGACCTGAAAGGGTCTCCGTAAAGTCCGTACGGGTAATTCCCAATTGCTCCTGCAGTTCTTCTGACAATGTAACCCAGAAAGCACTGGTGTGAATCTCCAGGTCCCGTAATTTTACTTCGCCATATCCAACATTCTCATTGGTGTAGAATTTGATTTTCTTGTAGCCGGTTACCCGGGTGAGAACGTGGACATCCCCGAGATTGACCTGGTGAAACCCCGCATTCAGTGTTTTTTCCACCGTGAGGATGTTCAGATGAGTGTGGTCAATCGCGTCAGTGTAATAATCTGAATTTACCGGCCTGACATATGCCTTCCGGTTTTCGTAGTCCAGCTCTTCCACCTGGTAAAGACCACCCTGGAGCATGTAGATTGCCTGTTCATACAGTGTAGTGTGGGCAGCCGTGTAATCCACCTCGGCAATCACTCGATTGCCCTTTTCCGACTTGTCAATCACAACAAAGTTTTCGTTGGTCACCGAACGCAGGGAAAATTCCGCCGCAGGGTAGCTGTCCCCGATCCAGTGCCATTTGTCTCCAAAGTGATTGACCAGTTCCATGTCTGCCATTTGTTCCATTGCCGGACCGGGACTGACAGATCCCAGTTTTTCTCCATCCACTACCGGAAGCTCAAATGCGGCACAGGCCAGATGGCTGAACAGGATTTCGGGATTGTTGGGATTGATTCTTCCGTGCTCTGCCGATCTACCAAACAGGTAGTCCGGATGTCCGACAATGAACTGGTCCACCGGCAGGTTGGATGCAATGAGGACGGAAACGGCATCTCCCTCTTTTCTGCCTGCACGGCCGGACTGCTGGAGGGTGCTGGCGATGGTTCCGGGATAACCGGCCAGCACACTGCCCTGGAGCGTGCCAATGTCAATTCCCAATTCCAGGGCATTGGTGGAAAGAATAAATTTCAGTTGTCCGCTTCGTACCGCTCTTTCAATTTTTCGTCTTTCACCGGGAAGGTAACCACCCCGGTAGCCGGTGATACTGTTTTTCTTTGTAACCGGTGCCCTGTCTTTCAGGTACTTTGTCAACACTTCAACCGCCAGTCGGGTGCGGGCAAATCCGATGGCAGATACGTCGTGCTGAACAAACTTCAACATAAATTGCACTGCAGTTTCGATGTAGCTCTTGCGAATGCCCAGATCAGCATTGACAATGGGCGGGTTTACCAGAAAGAAATGCTTTGCCGAGGCCGGTGCTCCAGTTTTTTCAATCAATGTAAATTTTTCCTCGCAAAGGTCCTCCGCAAGACTCAAAGGATTGGCAATGGTCGCGGAACTGCAGATGAACGTCGGATTGGCACCATAAAACCGGCAGATTCTCTTTAGTCTTCGGATTACATTGGCAAAATGACTGCCAAACACGCCGGTATAGGTATGCATTTCGTCAATAACAATGTATTTCAAAGATTCCAGAGCCTGTTTCCATTTGGGATGATGGGGGAGAATGGCCTGGTGAATCATATCCGGATTCGTGATCAGTACCTGGGCTTTTTTCCGGATGGCACCCCGGGTATCTGAAGGAGTATCCCCATCGTAGACATCGCATTTGACATGAATCTTCGCCGCTTCGGATAGATCCAGAAGTCCGGCCATCTGGTCCCTTGAAAGCGCCTTGGTCGGAAACAGGAATGCGGCTCTGGCTTCGGGATCAGCGGCAATCCGGTTCAGAACGGGGAGATTGTAGCAGAGTGTTTTGCCCGAGGCAGTGGGCGTCACAATAATTACATTTTTGCCGGATTCCGCTAGAGAAAAGGCTTCGGCCTGATGACTGTACAGAGAATCGATGCCCAATGATGAAAGCCCCTCCACAATTTCCGGTCTTAGTTCTGCAGGCATCGGGGCCATCCTGGCTGTTCTGGCGGGTATCAGCTGGTAATGAACCAACCAGGGGTGTTTCTTCAGGTCTTCTATGAGCCTTGAAAGGGCTGGATCTGACATTTGTAGTGCCGATCAGAAATTCACGCCGATTTTGTAGCGAAAATGACAACTGATGCAGGTGCTCCTCAGTTTGTCAAAATGATACTTTGCCCGTTTCGGCTGATTGTCTTTGACGCTTTCTTCCAGGAAATTGAGGGTATGCTGCATGTCCCGGAGTTTTTCCTGGTAAATTTCAGGGTTTCTAGACGGAAGTTTGTTCAGGAGAAAATCAGTTTCTGCCTGGATTCGAGTAACAGACTCGGTGACAGCTTCAGGTGTACCGCCCTCACTTTTTACCCATTGCTGAATAATTTCGTAGTGCTTTTTCATTTTCAACATGGACAACTTGATATCATATCGGGTGGGCTTGTCAAAGTACATCCGACCGCCCAGACACCCTACCACGAAAAATGTAAGCAAGAACAGCGAAACCGTTTTGACATTCATTGTTGCCTCCCTTTCAGCAATTGAACGGTTGTAACAACCGTCTCCAGAAGATTCCTGGAATCTGCCTTCCCTTTACCGGCTATATCAAAGGCTGTCCCGTGACTTACTGAGGACCGGATGAAAGGAAGACCCAACGTAATGTTAACACATTTCTCAGGATAGAGCGTCTTGATCGGGGTAAGCCCCTGGTCGTGATACATAGCGTACACCAGCACGCAGCCATCCCTTGGGATGTGCGAAAACAGGGTATCGGCCGGAAACGGACCGGATATTTTCATACCTTCTTCGGAGAGTGCCTTCACTACATCCCGAATCACAAAATCTTCGGTTCCGAGGCGCCCATCCTCCCCGGCATGGGGGTTGAGGCCACAAACTCTTATTTCGAACGGTTTTTGAACCAACCCACTATACTGTAATTGCGCAAATCGAATGCCATCCAGTAATTGCTCCCGGGTAATGGTGACCGGAACTGCCGCCAGCGGAACATGAATTGTGTGAAGAACCACGGAAAAGGCGGGGGCATAGAACAACATCATGGTTCGGGGAACACCAGCCAGGTCCCGAAGCATCTCAGTGTGGCCCGGATAGGGGATCCCCGCCATCTCCCAGGCTTTCTTGGAGATTGGCCCCGTCACCAACCCAGCACATTTTCCAGACAGACAGTCGGAAACCGCCATTTTGATGGCTTCGGCGGCGTACGCGCCATTCAATGCGGAAAGCTTGCCCGGGCGAAATTCCCAGTCCATCCCAATGGTACGAAATTCCACAGTCTCCATATCTGGGTTTTTACATAATCCTGCTCTTTCAAGGAGAAGACGGGAAGTATAGACAACGGGAAGACAGTATGCCTGGATTTCGGGCAACACCTTGCAGATGATTTCAGGACCAATACCGGAGGCATCACCCGGGGTGATGGCCAGAACAGGCTTTTTTTTCATGGTTTTCAGGGGAAAAACTCAGTCTTTCTTTTCAGGCTCTGGTTTCTCAACGGGAGCGTCAGTCTTTTCTGCTTCTGTCCGAACTGGTCGACGGGTCCGCCGACGCGCCGAACGACTCTCCTCTTCCTGCTTGTACATGTATTTAATTCTGGCCTTCATAATGAGTAGATTTGGCTCTTTCATCCGGTTCACCTTGAGGCAGTTTTTGTCATACCATTCAATGATGCCGCGAATCTCTTCCCCGTCCTCCATAATAATGACAACAACGGTTTTGCTGGTCATCTGCTTCAGATAGTAGAAATTCTCCGCGTAGGTCTGTTCCGGTGGTGCCTGTTTTCGCCTGGCTGTGGTCAGCAGGGGGTGCGACAGAAGTGGTTGATCCGCACCTCCACTGGACGGGCCCTGTCTGCCATATTCTATCTGGTGCCGTGGTCTGCTATCCGAATCGCCCATCTTTGCTTTAACGTCTTTCAGATTTGGGCGGATTAGCTTCCTGTTGGACATAGATCTGACTCCTTAGTAGATTGCGTTGAATCGCCTGTTTGCTCAGATTATAACCAAAAAGGAAAGAAAATGCAAACTCCACGATAGAAGAGAAAATACCTACTCAGAGGGTGACGTTTCCTTTTTTTCTTTTTTCTGACAAGAACTGCAATCACGGTTAATTTCAAAATTGATGCAACACATAAGACGACCGCAGATTCCGGAAATCTTACTTGGGTTCAAAATCAGGTTTTGAGCCTTGGCCATTTTAATGGAAACGGGTTCAAAACGATTCAAAAACTGGGCACAACAGAGCGGCTGCCCACATACACCAATGCCTCCCAGCATTTTTGCCTCATCACGAACACCAATCTGGCGCATTTCAATACGAAGGTGAAATTCGTGGGCAAGGTCCTTTACCAGATCCCTGAAATCAATTCGTCCATCTGCTGTAAAGTAAAAAATAGCTTTGGACCGATCCAGTGTAAAATCTACTGCCACAAGCTTCATTTCCAGGTTCCGTTCCTCTATCTTTGAACGGCAGTAGGACATGGCTTCTCTCTCCCTTTCGGAAAGTTCATCTGCGATACGGACATCCTCTTCCGTCGCGATTCTGAGGACCCTGCGGGAATGGTCACTAATCGCTTTCTCACTCACAGTGTGGGCTGGAATCAAAACAATCCCTATTTCAGTGCCATGGTCTGTTTCCACAACACACCGATCCCCGCACTTTACTTTTACACCGTTTTCTTTAAAGAAAAGGAATTTCCCGGTCTTTTTAAACTTAACGCCGATCAAATCCGGCATGATATCTCCAATAGACGAAAAATGGTGCTCAAGGGGGGACTCGAACCCCCATGGGATTAACTCCCACACGGACCTGAACCGTGCGTGTCTGCCAATTCCACCACTTGAGCAACTTCAAGAACAGTGTAATAATAAGGATGAAGTACCGGGATGTCAAGGGAGAATCTTTCCAGACATTTTCCCCGGGGTTTCAGTAACAGAAACGC
>CAZRHT010000002.1:7282-74630 GCA_964599895.1 uncultured Holophagae bacterium | reverse complement strand
GGGAAGTGAATTATGAGGAAAGGACAAGGATGCACTGCTTCCGACTTTTCTCCATTCTCATCTGCTCACCTGCTCCTGCTCTTTCCCCTGGAAAAGTGACATGAATTTAATCAAAGATGAAATTTTCTCCTACCTTTCAAAGCAACAATCACCAATAGGTCTGAAACGCCTGGAACAGCGCCTTAAACTGAGACGCCAAGAGAGAAACTATCTCCGGATGGTCCTGAAGGAGATGATTCGGGAAGGGCAAATTCAGAAAATGGAAAATCAGTGCTACCAGCTGGCTCCAAAGGCCGCTTCTATGGAAATGAAGGAATCAGTTCCATCGGTACGTTCTCTGATATCCGGCGTGCTGGTGAACGGGAAAGGAGGGTTCCACGTAGAAACAAGAAGCCGACGAAGAGCCATCCTGGCACGCTGGCCTTTTGACATGCAGGGTCGTCCCGTGGCAGGTGACCGGGTCCTGGTGCTGGAAACAGGGAAAAATACCGGTATAATCGCCGGTATTGAGCATCCGGAAAAGAGCAGAATGTGGGGACGGCTCAAGGGGCAACGGTTAATTCCCTCATTTGGAAGAAATCGACCGATCTTTCTCCAGCACGAAACCGGTTCAGGAGAAGTCGTGGAGGCCCTTGCAGGCATCCGCCCCAGGGTACTGGCCCGATTTCGGGATGTCCCCGGGTCCGCATCAGTCATCGCTTCTTACCGGCACAATTTGTATCAACCATGGCCAAAGCTGGCGGAGATTCCGGAGGCCAGAGAAAATCCTCTCAATCGCCGGGTTGATCTGACTGGACTCACTACCTTTACAATTGACGGAGCGGATGCAAAGGACTTTGATGACGCCCTGTCTCTGGAGTCTGTTGAGGGTGGATATACACTTGGAGTTCACATTGCAGACGTGTCCGCTTATCTGGAGCAGAACAGTCCCCTGGATCAAGGCGCCATGTTGCGGAGTGTTTCCGTTTATCTTCCAAACCAGACCATTCCCATGCTGCCCGAGGAACTATCAAATGGCCTGTGTAGTTTGATGCCGGGTGAGCCCCGTCTCTGCATGTCCCTGTTGTTTCGTCTGAACCGGCATTTTGAAGTAGAAGATTTCACAGTTACACCTTCCCGGATACGGAGCCGGTTTCGACTGAGATATGACCATGTGAATCAGTGGCTGGAAACAGGTGCTCATTCCGGAGAGGCCTGGGCTTCCGAAATCGGGAACTCTTTAAAGGCAATGGAAAGCTTTGCTGATTTTCGCAGAAAAGAAAGGAAAAGACGGGGCGCTATCTTTTTGAATATCCCCAGGGGAGAATTGAAATTCAATGAATCCGGCCATGTTTCCGGCGTTATCGGAGAAGCGGGGGGCATTTCCCAGAGCATTGTGGAAGAATGCATGCTCCTGGCCAATGAAACGGTGGGAAGATTGTTTGTGGAGAAGAAGATACCCGGTATTTTCCGCATTCATCCACGACCGTCAACGGAGACGCTTCAGGCATTGCAACATTTGAAGAAGGAGTTGCGCCTTGATATGGAATTTTCTTCGATCTCAGAATTTATCAGTCAATCAAAAGATCCCCGCTTTCACTACATTGCTCTTCGCTTAATGGGCCGGGCACGCTACGAAGGGGAAACAGGCTATCACTTTGGCCTTGCAACAGATAATTACCTCCATTTCACATCACCCATTCGCAGATACGCGGATCTGGTGGTGCACAGGATGTTGAAAGCATGGCTCAGCCGCATTCCGGCCCCCTACAGCCGGCCTCAACTGAACGCAATTGCCGCCCTGGTCAGCTTTCGGGAAACCCGTGCATTCCATGGAGAACTGGATACTGCGGAAAGCCTTATCCTGGACAGGATTCAACGGGGAAAGGAAAGGGAATTTGACGGTATTGTGTCATCTGTCAGTGAGAATGGTCTGTTTGTGGAACTGGCAAACTGGTTTGTGGATGGATTTGTCCCTATTTCGAAACTCTCCGGGCGCTACCGTCTATCCCTCTCCGGCTTTGCTCTGCAGGACAATCACGGGCGGTCAATATCCATCGGCTCCCCCATTCGAGTCTTCATCAGTAAAATAGACCCCTTGCTCAGATCTCTCAAACTTCAACCAGTGGACAATCGTCTTTAGCTGTGGTAGAAAAGAATTCGGAATTATTTGCTTCAGGAGGACACATGCACAAGAAATTGCTGGTTCTGCTAATCGCCATGACCCAGGTGATGGTAATGGCCAAGGGTCCAATTATGAAGTTTGCATCCAAAGAAGTCGACCTTGGGAAAGTGGACCCAGGAAAGAAGGTCCAGGCCATCTTCAAGTTTACCAACACCGGTGACGAGAAGCTCATTATCAAGTCTGTCAAACCCGGGTGAGGCTGCACCACGGCCGCTTTGGAAAAGACGGCATTTCTTCCCGGTGAGTCGGGAACCATAAAGGCTTACTTCAACACTTCCCACTACAATGGGAATGTGACAAAAACAATACAGGTATACTCAAACACTGATGGCGGCGGAAATATCATCCGATTACGGTTGAAAGCAACCGTCGTTACTGACCTGAAACCCGCACGAACATCAATATATTTTCGTAACGTCGTTCCGGGTAAAAGCTATACCGAAAGGGTCTTCATAGAAAATAACATGCACAAACCACTTGAAATCAAGGGGCATCACATCGTGGGAGACACCATCGCCTCCCGCAACTTTCCCCTGGATGTGGAACTTGTACGGAAGAACGACGGAAAGGAATATATATCAGTCACCTTGAAGGTAAAGAAAGATATAGCGGTTATGGAAAGAACAAATTTCACCCTTTCCCTGGACACAAATTCAAAGAAAATGCCCAAGATGAATCTTTTCATCATCATTCGGATGCAGAAACCTGTTTTGGTCAATCCCATTTCTCTGTTTATGTTTGGGAACCATCGGAACGCGAAGCGCGCAAAACGCATTCAGTTGACATCCAACACCGGAAAGCCTTTGGAGATTTTGTCTGTCCAGGATAACAACAAAACCTTCACCTTTGAAACCGTCCGTGAAAACGATAAAATTATTGATATCTGGATTGGCATCAAAGGAGACGCCCCCCTCGGAGTTTTCAATGAAATTATTCGAATTGTGGCAAAAGAAGGAGATGTGGAACATAAGTTCTCCATTCCGGCCAGGGGAAGTGTTATTCCGTGATGTACATTAAGTTGATGAAATAGAAAAAAGGAGGGGAAATCCCCTCCTTTTTTTATGGTTGAGAAAAAGGAGTTCAGATAAATAAGCTTGACAGATCCGTGTCTTCCCAGGAAAAACCGGGTTCATTCCGGCCAAAATGGCCATATGCCGCTGTTTGAAGATAGATCGGTCGGCGCAATTTCAATTTTTCTATGATTCCGGCAGGAGTGAGATCCACGTTTTTTCGAATCAGCTTTGCCAGCTCTTCATCCGGGCGCTTCCCTGTGCCATGGGTATTCACCATCAGGGAAACAGGCTCTGCGACTCCGATTGCATAGGCAATTTGAATTTCAGCCCGGTCTGCTACTCCGGAAGCGACAATATTCTTGGCCAGATAACGCGCCATATAGGAACCGGACCGGTCTACCTTCGAAGGGTCCTTGCCGGAAAAAGCACCACCACCATGGGCTCCAAACCCACCGTATGTGTCCACGATAATTTTTCGCCCGGTCAGTCCGCAATCTCCCTGAGGGCCACCAACCACAAAGCGCCCGGTAGGGTTCACATGGTAGGTTGTATCCGAATCCAGCAAATGCTCCGGAATAACCGGGAAAATCACATTGTCCAATATTTCCTGGCGAATGGTTGCCTGGTCGACTGATTCCGCATGCTGGGTGGAAACAACCACCGTAGCAATCCGAGTTGGTACACCATTTTCATATTCAACCGTCACCTGGGATTTCCCGTCAGGGCGCAGGAACTTCAGAATCTTCTTCTTTCTTACTTCGGCCAGCCTGCGTGTCAGCCGGTGCGCCAGCATGATAGGCATGGGCATCAGTTCTTCTGTCTCATTGACAGCAAAACCGAACATCATTCCCTGATCACCAGCCCCTCCGGGATTTACTCCCATGGCAATATCCGGTGACTGTTCGTCAATGGTTGACATCACACCGCAGGTATCACTGTCAAATCCATATTTTGCACGGGTATATCCAATATCCCGGACGGTTTTTCTGGCAACACTTGGAAAATCCACATAGGTTCTGGTTGAGATTTCCCCTGCAATCAGAATCAGTCCGGTGGTCACCAGTGTCTCACATGCAACCCGTCCATTGGGATCATCTTTCAAAACAGAATCCAGAATCGCATCCGAAATCTGGTCGGCAATTTTATCGGGATGGCCTTCTGTAACAGATTCTGATGTAAAGAGATATCTTGTCATTTAATCCTCCAGTTGCAGCTATCACAAGCCAAAATTTCCCGCTGGCTCATGACGCGCAGGAATCGTTTTTGCCTCAGCATTATACCTGTGGATGGGTATGAACACAAGCGTTTGTGTCGGGAAGCGCTTAATTACAGGAAACAACAAAAAAATCAAGATCCAGATTGCGTCCAAATGAGCGGGCAGCGGCTTCATCCGGAAACTGACCAAGCAGTACCTTATACAGGCCTCCTCTTTTCACAATCCTGGCGGTATGGCTGGTTTTACTGGCCAATCCTGCCGCATATGCCTTTGCGTTGCTTTTGAATGAAAATGCGCCCACTTGAACGGCGAAACAGTTCTCTGTCACTCTATTAAACAGGTAAATGGTCACCGGTACAACACCCTCATCGACAGAGCCCAGCTTCTGAGCTGCCCTGTAGGAAAGATCAATAATCCTTCCATGGACAAAGGGCCCCCGATCGTTAATTACAAGCTCGAGGGTGCGGCCGTTTCTTTCGTTCTTTACCAGAACATGGGTACCCAGTGGCAGCGTCTTATGTGCGGCCGAAACCTTATACATATCATAGATTTCTCCTGATGCTGTGGGTTTTCCGTCAAAATCCTTCCCGTACCAGGAAGCCAGTCCCTTCTCATATTCGAACAGCTTCCCGGTCTGAATACCGGATGCACCCTCCCCCGGTTCAGAAGTCCGAGTTCGTGGCGGTGCGAAGCACGCTTCAAGCAGGATCAGAATCAAAAATATCGCAGTACGGTTCCATTTCAAGGAGCACCTCCCGATATGTATGATCTATGGCAAGAGATTTCAGAAAATCACCGACAAGGTGGAGAGATCCCGTTACCACAACCGATGGATAATTCACCATATTTTCTATAACTTGTGACATATTTAAGTAAGGTGAGTCAAAAACGGGATTCTTCTCAAAGGCATTTCTGTCCATGAATCGATGGTAACGACCCGAAGTCAGTACAATATGCGGAAAGCGTTTTCGAAGCATCCGGTACATGCTTTCAGCATTCTTATCCCGCATACATCCGAATACAACCAATCCAGTGTCAAATTCTACACCTGCACTGTCCAGAAATTTTTCTATTGCTGAAGGGTTATGGGCACCATCCAGAAGAATCGGAGGAGAGGTGGGCAAAACCTCCATTCTACCCGGCCATTTAAGCTTAGAAAGCCGCTTGCTCACATCCCCGGTTTCACCGGTCAGAATATGGAAGGCCGCCAACGCAAGCGCTAAATTTTCCCCTTGAAAAGTTCCTTTCAAGGGTGAAGTTGCAGATATGACCTTCCCATTCATTTTCACCCTGACTGTGGCCGGATGGCCTTTTTCTTTGGTGAGGAATTCGGGGACAACAGGGACAACCGGAGCACTCATTTTCTTGGCCGCATTTGCAATCCAGGGAAATGCCTCTGTGTTTTCCAGTGCCACCACTGGAACGCCCGGCTTAATGATACCCGCTTTTTCAAGGGCAATCGCCGGGACAGACTCTCCAAGCATACTGGTATGATCCAGAGATATTGAAGTGATCACTGCCAACTCCGGTAACAATGTATTAGTTGCATCCAGTCGACCACCCAGACCGGTTTCCACAATTGCCGTGTCCACTTCCATGAATCGAAATACGTAAAAGGCTAGAGCTGTAATTAACTCAAAATAAGAAGGTTGTTCATTAATTTCTGCGAGAATATCCCGGAGATAAGATAAAGACGCAGAAAACCACTGACGTGTAATGGGACGACTGTCCACCAGAATCCTCTCCCTTGGCGTAATTAAATGGGGTGAACAGAAGCGGCCGATTAACCGGTTGTCCGAAGACAAAAAACTGTCCAGCATAGCTGCAACTGACCCTTTTCCGTTGGTCCCGGCAACATGAATTGCACGGAACCTGCGCTGTGGTTGCCCCAGTTTCTCCAGAAGGCGTTGAATCCGCTGCAAGCCGAGTTTAATTGTAGATTGTTCAAATGAAGAGAGATAAGTCAGTGCTTCTGGATACAAAAAGGCGCTTCGTTCATGCATATAGCAGGTTGAGTATCGTGATAAGTTCATCTTTCATCCGGTTCCTGGGAACAACACGGTCAACCATCCCATGAGCCAAAAGGAATTCTGATCGCTGAAATCCTTTTGGCAGATCAGCTTTGATGGTCTGTTGAATGACCCGTGGTCCGGCAAATCCGACAAGAGCCCCCGGCTCAGCAATATTTACATCTCCAAGCATGGCAAAACTGGCTGTTACACCACCTGTAGTCGGATGGGTCAGTACAGATATATATGGAATATGCGCTTTGCCCAACCGAGATAGAGCGGAACTCACTTTTGCCATCTGCATCAGAGAAAGCGCCCCCTCCATCATTCTTGCGCCACCAGAACAGGAAAAAATAACCAGGGGTTTCTTTTTCTTCAATGCTGCTTCCACGGCAAGGGTCAATTTCTCCCCTACTACAGAACCCATACTTCCACCCAGAAAGGAAAAATCCATAATGGCAACAATCACTTGTTGCTTCCCCAACTTCCCTTCCACAACGACGACGGCTTCGTCTATCTTATTCTTATCTACCTGACGTTTCAACTGATCCTGATAAGACTTCGCAGCGGAAAAGCCAAGGGGATCATCCGGTTGAACATTCCGAAATAGAAAGTTGTAGGGAGTTCCCTCGAAAAGTTGCTCCAATCTATCTTGTGGCGGAATGGGGAAATGATGCGAACACTTTGGACAAACCATTCCAAAAGCAGCCACTTCCTTTTGATAGATAATTTCCCCACACTGATCACATTTAACCCATAACCCGGCTGGGATTTTCCCCCTGTCCGACAGCTCCGTTGTTATCTTATCGTCTTTTCGCTTGAACCAGCTCATTTACCCTTGTCCCCGACAGGAAGCTTTTCCTTTTTATCCACAGGAGAGCTCCCCATCGTAACAGTTCCATCAAACACAGCGCCATCCTGTATAGACAGTACCGGTGAATGCAACTCACCCGTAACCCGTGCGCGACTGTTGATTTCTATTTTACTTTTTGCCGTAATTTTTCCATCCACCCGTCCATTCACGGTAACAGAGTCTACCGTCAACTCGCCTTTTACCTGTGCACTGTCGCCAATGATCAGTTCGCTCTCAGAACGAATCGTCCCTTCAAACTTACCATCAATACGCAGCAGATCTTCAAAAACCAGATCACCCTTGAATGTTGTGCCTTGATCCAGAAATCCGTTCATTTCCTTTTCCTTCATACCTCACCTCTTTATCAGAGATTCAAAGAGCGAAATCAGTTGCTCTTTGGAATGATATCGAATCACAATGGACCCCCGGGTGGAATCTCCCTTGATTTTCACACCGGTTCCCAATTTCTTTGACAAACGCTCTTCTCCATCCTGGAGAAATACATCAGCTCTTTTTGTTGAAGCAGCAGGTTTTGTTGCTTTTTTCAGGCGGGCTTCCAGTGCCCGAACAGTTAAGCCTTTTTCCCGGATCTCGCGCGCTGCCTTTAACAGACGGTCAGTATCAGAAATACCAGAGAGAATCTTTGCGTGCCCCAGTGAGACCTGTCCATCCTCTACCGCTGCCAGCACTTCCTCAGGAAGTCTCAAAATCCGCAGCATATTGGTAATGCTGCTGCGCTTTTTTCCAAGTCGATCCGACAGTTCTTCCTGGGTCAACTCATACCGCTCCAGCAGACTTTTGTATGCCAATGCTTCTTCCACCGGATTCAAATCCTGGCGTTGAATATTCTCGATTAGGGCATATTCAGCCTTCTTTTCTTCAGGAAGATCCCGAAAAACAGCCGGGATTCGCGTCATTTCAGCCAATTGGGCAGCTCGCCACCTGCGTTCCCCAGCAATCAGAGTGTAATTTCCATCTGGATCTCTAGCCAGGACTACCGGTTGGATAATCCCGGAATTTCGTATGGACGTGGCAAGTTCTTCCAACTTTTCAGGATCAAAACGGCGCCTTGGCTGGTAGGGAGACGGTTTGATGCGGGAGATATCTACTTCGGCCAAATTCTCAGACGGAGGGGTCTGGGGAATCAGTGACTGGATCCCTTTACCCAACGCTTTTCGTTTCATGCTCAATCAGCTCCTTTGCAAGTTTCAGATAGGACTGGGCCCCCCGTGATTTGATTTCATACATCAGAACCGGAAGGCCAAAACTGGGCGCCTCACCAAGGCGGACATTCCTTGGTATTACCGTTTCGAACACCTGCTCTTTGAAATAATTTCGGATTTCCTGTGTGACCTGCTGTGACAAGTTGGTTCGGTCGTCATACATTGTCAGCACGACCCCTTCTAATTCCAGGGAAGGATTTACGCTATCCCGAATCATGGAAATTGTTCGCATTAAGTCTGTTACCCCCTCCAACGCAAAGTACTCGCATTGTATGGGAATGATGATGGCCTCAGCTGCAACCAGCGCATTTACCGTCAACAAACCAAGAGATGGGGGGCAGTCTATCAATATATATTCAAAATCCTCTTTCAATGGAACCAGAAGATTCCGGAGGAAAAACTCCCTTCCAATCTGACTGACCAGCTCTATTTCCGCTCCGGCTAGATTTCTGTTCGCCGGAATCACCTTCAACCATTCCAAGTCCGTATCCCGTATACAGTCTCGCACAGGAACATCTCCGGAAAGGCAAGTGTAGATATTTTTCTCTTTATCTTCCTTATCAATACCAATCCCGCTGGTTGAATTGGACTGCGGGTCAAAGTCCACCAACAATACTCTCTTTTCGGCCACTGCAAGAGAAGCAGCCAGGTTAATCGCTGTTGTTGTTTTCCCAACCCCGCCTTTTTGATTTGCGATTGCAATAATTCTACTCATAGCGACCAATTTACCATACCTCGCATTGAAAGAGAAGGTAAAGTTGCCCGCTCAAATGCCCACATCCACAGCCATTGCAGCAATGTTCCACATGGAACATTGTCTACTTTTTCTTTTCATTTGAAAGGCTTAGATATAGAACCGTGATTGCTGCCGGTGTTACACCGGGTATTCTCGAAGCATGGTCCAATGTGGCTGGCTGAACTTTTTGAAGTTTCTCAATCACCTCGCGGGATAAGCCAGGTCTATTAAAGTCAAACCCCTTCGGGATCGACATCGCCCTCATTTTTTCAGTATTTTCAATCTTGGAGTTCTCACGGTCAACATAGCCCCTGTAACGAATTCTTGCAGAAACCTCTCTAGGCCATAACGGCACCCAGTCCGCCGTCATTTCACCCTTCAGTTCTTCCAGATTCACATCCGGCCTTCGAATCAATTTTTCCAGAGTTGTAACATTTTTCCACTCAATTCCCCTCTCTTCCAGACAGTTTGTAGTTTGAAAACTCTCCCGTATGGAAACTTTTGTCGCCTCTGAGCAATACCGATCGATTTCACTATATTTCCTTTCCATAGCGTCAAACACCTCTGTTGCTATCAAACCATATTTGTGGCCGTAGGGCATCAATCTGCGGTCCGCAGAAAGATGGTCCAACAGTAATCGATATTCAGCACGGGAAGAGAACATCCGATAGGGTTCATCCACACCCCTCGTTATCAAATCATCAATCATTACTCCAATATATGACTCCTTCCGATCCAGGATCAGCGGTGCTTCTCCTCGAATCACCTGTACTGCATTTATTCCAGCGACCAATCCCTGACCTGCCGCCTCTTCATATCCGGAAGTGCCGTTTATCTGCCCGGCAAAAAACAAGCCTCTCACGCTTTTTGCTTCCAGTGTCAATTGCAGCTCAAGAGGACTAATACTGTCATATTCAATAGCATACCCGGGCCGAGTAATCTCCGCCTTTTCCATTCCGGTGATTGTATTCAGATAGGCCTTCTGAATCTCCACAGGAAGGGAAGTTGAAACTCCATTGACATAGTACTCAGCAGTAAATCGTGATTCCGGTTCCAGGAAAACCTGATGTCTTACCCGATCCGGGAACTTTCTGAGTTTGTCTTCAATTGAAGGGCAATACCGGGGACCCACACCTTGAATGGCACCGGAAAACAGTGCGGACTTTTCCATATTTTCTTCGATCACGCGATGGGTATCTCCGTTTGTATATGTCAAATAACAGGGGACCTGATCCAATTTCAGTAAACCTGTACGAAACGAAAAAGGGATTGGCGGTTCATCTCCAGGCTGGATCTCCATTTTACCAAAATCAATTGAATCACGATGGACCCTTGGGGGCGTTCCGGTTTTCATTCGACTCAACTGAAATTCAAGGTTTAATAAACTTTGCCGAAGCCCAATCGACGAAAGTTCATTGCTTCGACCGGCAGAATAGGTTTTGTTCCCGATAAAGATCTGTCCGCCGAGAAATGTGCCTGTCGCCACAATAACTGCCCTGCATGAAAGTGTTTCTCCGGATATCAACTCAACCCCTGTCACCTGGTTTCCTTTCGTCAATATGGCTGTCGCAACATCCTGTACAACACGGAGGTTTCTGGTGTTCTCCAAACGCCTTCTCATTGCCAACCTATACATAACTTTGTCCGCCTGTGCACGGGGTGCTTGAACCGCAGGGCCACGGCTTTTATTCAGCATGCGGAACTGGATTCCGGTTTCATCTATCACCTCTCCCATCAGTCCGCCCATTGCATCAATCTCCCGTACTATCTGGCCTTTGCCTAAACCACCAATAGCCGGGTTACAGGAAAGTTGCCCTACCACATCCAGATTCACCGTCAATAGACACGTTTTCAAACCCATGCGAGCACTTGCAGAACCTGCCTCGCAACCGGCATGGCCTGCACCAACGACAATCACATCAAAGTTGTCCATACCGTCACTTCCCCAGACAAAAGTTTGAAAAGATTCCATCCAGAATCTCATCCGTTGTAACTACACCGATAATTGTCTCAAGGTGCCAGCATGCCATTCCGAGATGGGCCGCTGCCATTTCCACTGTTCGGTCATCTCCTAAGAAAGAAAGTACCACCTCTAACTCATTGGTAGCAGACTCCACTGCCCTCTTCTGCCTTTCGGTGAACAAGAAAACATGCTCAAGATCCACATTGTCAAACAATGCCCACACCATTCTCAAAAGTTCCCCTATCCCAAGTCCAGTTTTTGCCGAGACAGCAACAAAACCCGGGGGAATTTCATTCAGTAAGTCAACTTTACTCTGAATCTTAATCACGAAGGTGCTGGCGGGAATCAGGCTCTCAATATTCCTGGATTCTGATACATTTTCTGCATCCCACACAAGGATCACTACATCTGCCAATTCCAATTGGTCCCTTGCTCGGGAAATTCCAGCGGCTTCCACCTCATCCCCAGGTTCTCGAAACCCGGCAGTGTCCACAAAAGTACACCGCAGGCCTTCAATATCAGTTGTCACTTCAACCGTATCACGGGTTGTACCTGGCGTTGCTGTAACAATCGCGCGCTGATACCCGACAATCGCGTTCAGCAGGGAAGATTTACCGGAATTAGGTGCTCCAACAATCACAACCCTGATCCCTTCTACCCAATGAATTACCCGGTCATACGTGACAGAAAGCCCTTTCATTTCATTCACTAATGAAGATGCTTCCTCCTGAATAGAGTCCAGGGCACTTCCAGTTTCATCATCCTCCGGATACTCAATTGAAGCTTCTACTCGGCTACCCAAAGCAAGGATACTCTCTCTTATTTCTCTGACTCTTCGGGCCAATCTTCCTTTCTCTAATTCCCGGGCTACCCGAAGCTGTAGCTCTGTTTCCGCCTGGAGTAACAGATTCAACCTTTCTGTTTCCGTCAATGAAAGTTTTCCATTGAGAAAGGCCCGTCTTGTAAATTCACCTGGCTCAGCCAACCGTGACAACCCACTTTGCAAAATCTCCTGTAACAGACGTTTCAGAATACTGGGAGCTCCATGAATTTGGAATTCGACAATGTCTTCACCGGTATAGGATCTGGGACCTTTGAAAAATAAACCGATACCGCTGTCCAGAGTATTCCCTTCCCTGTCTGTTACTTTTCCAAGGTAGGCATATCTTTCCTCTATTTCAGCATATTCGGTATGAAAAAATCGGTTGAAAATTTCCTCAGCATTTTCTCCGGACACACGGACAATCCCAACACCCCCGGCGCCTGCCGGTGTCGCAATTGCCCCGATTGTCTCCATTCTTATCCTCGCTTTTTAATATACACCTTCACCCGCTTGTAGTGACCATCACCAAGACTCTCAGTAGAAATCATCTTGTCATCCTGCAATGCGAGGTGAATCTGGCGTCTTTCTGCCGGATTCATTGGAGAAAAAAGGTAAGGCTTTCCAAAATCCCGAACCTTTGAAGCTGCCTTTTCTGCCATACTCTGTAACTCTCGTACCCGGTTTCTCCTGAAAGACTCACATTCCAGCACTATTTTCATCTTGGTGTTCCGAGGAATCATTCGATTTACAAGGTATTGAAACGCGTCCAGCAAAGTACCATTCTTCTCTAGCAAAAGATCCGTATCCTTTCCAGAGACATCAAACTCAACAGATCCATTCGTGTGCCTGTATACAGCTTTTGCATCTAATTTTGCCTTCAGGAACAGGTCATTGAGCATAGTCTCAACCTTCTCAATCTGATCCGGAACCTTTCGTTTTCCTTTTTGCTTTCCTATTCGCTCAATTTTAACCGTCACCTCACCATTCAGCGGAGAAAACAAAGACTGATCCCTTGCCACGACTCTGTACTGAAGGAGCGTTTCATTAACATTATAGTACTGGCTTGCTTTATCCAGTGCTTCCTCAACGTCCTTTCCTGAAAACAAACTCTTTTCCAACGCCATATTTTACTCCCCAACAGCTTCTTTCATGCTACGATTAACAAGCATCTGCTGCACAATCTGGAACAGATTGTTTGTTGTCCAGTATACAATCAAACCGCTCGGTGCCGTTGCCAGAACAACCGTAAACACAATCGGTAGCGCATACATCATCTTTTTCTGGTTTGCGTCCCCTGTAGACGGGGTAATCATCTGAGAAATTAATTGACTGACTCCCATCAAAACCGGCAAAACGTAGTAAGGATCATACGCAGACAGGTCCCTTATCCAGAATATAAAAGGGGCCTGCCTCAACTCAATCACATTCAACAGGAGGCTCCAGAACGCGAAAAATATAGGCATCTGGAGAACCATCGGCAGGCACCCGCCTAATGGGCTTACTCCTTCTTTCTTGTAAAGCTCCTGAATTTCACGGTTCATCTCCTGTTTCTTCGTCAGGTCTTTACCGAACTTTTTGTACTTCGCTTGAATTTCCTTCATTTTGGGCTGAACCCGCTGCATGTCCTTCATTGACTTCAGGCCAGCCTGGCTAATTGGAAAAATTAATAATCGAATCAAAATTGTTAAAAGAATAATGGACCACCCGTAATTGTGTATCCATCCATTTATCCATCTCAAAGCAAAAAACAACCATTTCGCAAATACACCAAAAAATCCAAAATTGACAATTTTCTCATAATGGTTGCCAAGTTTTTTCACAACATCGTAATCTTTCGGCCCAAGAAAAAGGGTCCCCTCGATGTTCTTCCCGACAAAAACAACATCAGAAACATCAATATCTTTCTTTTCCCCTTTATAGCTCTGCTTTGTTCCAATTATCTTCAAGTCTTTTGTATCGGGTTTGAAGATTTTTGCAAAATATTTATCTTCAATCGCAACCCATTCCAACTTGGTCTCGGCCAATGCCCCATTTTTCAATTTCTTTTTATTGATTCTCTCAACACTATCATCAGTGTAAAAAACCACTGTGTCTTCGGTGCTGTACCGACTGTTCAATTTCTCTGCTGAATCAATTCCAGGGCCAAGACTCAATTCCAATTCCCCGAAACCTTGTTCATGAACGGTTATTTTTAGTTGATACCCTTCGGATAACTCGAATTTTTTTTCAACTCTCTTATCTCCGGCAACATATGTAAATAACACACTTGACTGACCTTCGACAACCTTAAATCCAATTTTGTTCAAATATTCAAGCTTTCCCTCGGTTGAAAATGGCGTTAGTGAACGTTCGGCCATTACAGGGTTCACCAGTTCCATCTCTCTGCCCGCTTCGTCCTTATATCCCTTTATCTGCGCTGAAAGAAGCCTTCCACCTTTGTTCGTGAATATGAGCTTTATGAACTGGTTTTCCAGGGTCACAAATTGTTCCGGAAAATCCTCTCCAGACTGAACATTTGCCATATCCGAGTCTGCTTCAGTAGCTTTTGCAGCGATATCTTCTGTTTGTTGACTTATTTTAGGAGATTCCACGCCAGATTTTTCAATGTTTTCGTTCACAGGAATCGGCGTCTTATTGTCGCCGTTTTGCGACACAGCTACAGTTTGCGGTGCTTTCACCGGGTTTACCTTATCCACCACCATTTTTTGCCAAATCAGGATAAAAACGATCGAAATCACAATTGCCAGAACAGTACGCTTCTCCATTTTCTCTCCCTGGTAATTATTTCCCCATCTCAGGGAACCGGATCATGGCCGCCCCGATGAAATGGATTGCATCGGCAAATCCTTTTCAAAGTCAGCCAACCACCTTTCCAACTACCATATTTTTCAATAGCTTCATAACCAAATTGGGAACATGTCGGCGTAAATCTGCAGCTCGAGGGAAAGATTGGTGAAATAAATCTCCTATACCCTTTGATGAGAATCAGCAGAAGCCTTTTCATGTGCCTCCTGAAAAAATAGCTCGAAATCCGCATCCAACTCCGCAAATGAAGCCAGGGCTGTGCGACGCTTGGCGTTGAATACATACCATGTGCCGTCATTAAAGCGGTCATAATGTTTTCTCACCAGCTCACCGAGCCTTCTTTTCACTTTGTTTCTTATGACTGCGTTCCCGATTTTTCGAGACACAGTAAAACCGAACCGCTTTTCTTCACAACCACTTAAATAATAAAGGACAAAGGTTCTACAATTCTTTTTATGTCCTTCGTCATAAACACGAAGAAATTGCGGTCGCTTTTTCAGACTGATTTCTCTGGAAATACCCAAGTATCAAGCTGCAAGTTTCTTTCTGCCCTTGCGTCGTCTTGCATTGATTATTCTCTTCCCGGCTTTTGTCTTCATCCTGACAAGAAAACCGTGGGTTTTGTGTCTCTTTCTGCGGTTGGGTTTGAATGTCGGTCGCATATTCCACTCCTTTCATCGTGGTCGTCAGTTCGCCAGTATCATATGCGACTGAATCACGCCTGTCAACGCCTTTTTCAAAAAGCTGCTACTTCATTTCCATCCAGCACTAAAAAAACACAGCCTTCTTTCATCCTATCCGGTATAATATCGGCGTATATCTGAATTGTACTTTCCAGGAGGAAAAAATGATTGAAGCTTACACAAAACACACAAATGAACGTCGGGAAAAGGGAATTCCGCCTCTTCCTCTAAGCCCATCACAGGTAAAACAGTTGTGCAAACTCCTGGAAAGCCCTCCGGCTGAGAAAGAACAATATCTTCTGGACTTGCTACTTGAACATGTTTCTCCAGGGGTGGATCCTGCCGCAAAAATTAAGGCAGCCTGGTTGTACAAAATTGCCTGTGGGGAAACAAAATCCCCTGTCGTTTCCCCGGCAGAAGCTGTTACCTATCTCGGTACAATGCTGGGTGGTTACAACATTGAACCTTTAATCTCCCTTCTTTCAAATGATGCATTGGGGGACCTTGCCGCAACTGCTCTCAAACATACCATTCTCATCTATAATGCTTATGACCGGATTGTTGAAATGTCCGATACCAATCCTCGGGCTATGGCAGTACTTCAGTCCTGGGCAGATGCAGAATGGTTTACCAGTCGACCCGCTTTCCCGGAAGAATTCAACGTCAAGATCTACAAGGTTGACGGAGAAATCAACACAGATGATTTTTCTCCTGCAAAGGATGCCTGGAGCCGCTCGGATATCCCACTGCACTCTCTTTGTATGGGCGAATCCCGTTTCCCTGATGGACTCGAAATTATTCGCAAGTTTCGAGAAGAGGGGTTCCAAGTCGCTTTTGTTGGTGATGTGGTTGGAACCGGATCATCCAGAAAATCTGCCTGCAATTCACTGATGTGGCACATTGGAGAAGATACTCATTTTCTTCCCAATAAACGTCGGGCCGGCATTGTTCTCGGGAATCTGATTGCACCTATTTTTTTCAATACTGCGGAAGACTCAGGCGGCTTGCCCATCTTATGTGATGTCACAAAACTCAAAACAGGAGATGTGGTAACAATTAATACTGAAGAGGGAAAGATCTTCTCCTCTAACCAGGAAGTTCTTTCCTCCTTTGAGATAAAACCCGCCACACTGAAAGATGAATTCCGCGCCGGCGGGCGTTTAAACCTGATCATTGGCCGCGCATTAACTGTGAAAGCAAGAAGAACACTTAATCTACCGGAATCAAACTCTTTCATTGCACCGGATAATCCAACACCAAAAACCAATCAGGGATATTCTCTTGCTCAAAAAATTGTTGGGAAAGCTTGTGGCCTGGCTGGTGTCCTTCCTGGTACTGCATGTGAGCCCTCTATGGCTACCGTGGGTTCTCAAGATACCACCGGACTGATGACGGCAGACGAATTGAAAGAGCTTGCCTGCCTCGAGTTTCAGGCAGGTATGTTCATGCAGTCCTTCTGCCACACAGCTGCCTATCCCAAACCTTCCGATGTTCATATGCATCAGACACTTCCGGATTTTGTAACTTCAAGAAAAGGAGTATCACTTCATCCTGGAGACGGTGTTGTACACACTTGGCTCAACCGGCTCATTCTTCCAGATACCGTCGGTACCGGCGGTGACAGTCATACCCGTTTTCCTCTGGGTATTTCTTTTCCTGCCGGATCCGGACTTGTGGCTTTTGCCGGGGCATTGGGTTTCATGCCACTGGATATGCCTGAATCTGTCCTGGTAAAATTTAGGGGAAAGCTTAACCCGGGTATTACCCTGCGTGATGCAGTCAACGCAATTCCTTATTTCGCCATTCAAAAAGGTCTTTTGACTGTAGAGAAACAAAATAAAAAAAATATCTTCAACGGACGTATTCTTGAGATTGAGGGCATACCAGACCTCACCGTTGAACAGGCTTTTGAGCTGACAGATGCCTCTGCTGAACGCTCAGCGGCCGCAGCAACAGTAAAACTCTCTGAAGATACTGTTGCGGAATATCTGAGAAGCAACATTGCCTTAATGAAAAAGATGATTGAAACCGGATTTCGGAGTGCCGATACCCTTAAACAACGAATTGAAGCTTGTGAAGAATGGTTGGCCAACCCCCATCTTCTGAGCCGGGATGACAATGCAGAATATGCGGCTGTCCTGGAAATTGAACTTTCCGACATTACAGAACCGATTCTGGCATGTCCCAATGATCCGGACGATGTCAAACTTCTTTCAGATGTTTCCAATCGTAAAATTGATGAAGTTTTTATCGGATCATGTATGACCAATATTGGACATTTCAGAGCAGCCGGCTATATATGGAAGGGCGAAAAGAAAACACCTACTAAAGTCTGGCTTACTCCTCCGACCAAAATGGATCGTGCTACCTTAATGACTGAGGGTTATTATAGTATTTACAATGCCGTTGGTGCCCGCACCGAAATTCCCGGATGTTCCCTTTGTATGGGAAATCAGGCCCGTGTTAACGAAAATGCTACTGTAATTTCAACATCAACCCGTAATTTTGACAACCGAATGGGTGATCATGCTCAGGTTTTTCTTGGATCCGCCGAACTGGCTGCCGTTTCAGCAATCCTTGGCCGCTTGCCGGAGCCAACGGAATATTTTCAATACATGGCAGATAAAGTATACCCAAATCGCAACGACATTTACCGATATCTAAAATTCCACAAAGAAAAAGACTTCCATCTCGATTACGTTGAGTAGTCACTGAAAAGAAGGAGGCAGCTGCCTCCTTCTTTTTTTCTTGACACTTCTTTTTAAAACCGATAGAGTATTTTCCGCCGTAGGATGGGGCATTAGCTCAGTTGGCAGAGCAGCTGACTCTTAATCAGCGGGTCTGGGGTTCGAATCCCTAATGCCCCACCATTTTTCTTACCAATTGCTTTTCCACCCCCCAAACCACTTGTTTTTTTCACACCCTTTATGCTACCCTTTCATTGTTGATAATTTCATTATAAAATATTCAACAAATCTGTGGAAAAGTTGTGGAAAAATGAACACATGGGACCTTATTAAAACAAAACTGGCGGACCGTATTCCTACTGAATCTTTCAATGAATGGTTTGCGGACAGTCAACAGGTATTCAGTGAAAATGGGAAAATTACCGTTCATGTTCCTGAGATTTATTTTGCTGATTTTATTAATCGTTACTATAAGACATTCCTTCAACAGATACTGGATGAATTGAAGATAACAAAAGAAATTGACTTTACAACAAAATCAACTTCTTCCTCTAAAATTGCATCCATCGATAAAGAATTTTCCCACAACCAAGATATTCTGGAAGCAACACCAAAAATCCGGTTCAAAAAACCCCGTTTCAATGAAAATTACACCTTTGGAAATTTCGTAGTCGGTCCTACAAATGAATTAGCTTATGCCACGAGTATCGCGGTAACAGAAAAACCCGGATACACATATAACCCACTATTTATCTACGGTGGCACCGGGCTTGGAAAAACCCATCTCCTCCATGCTATTGGACACCAGCTCAGTCACCAGTATACAGATCTCAGGATTGCTTTTTTATCTGCTGAAACATTTATGAATGAGTATATCGTTGCTGTGCGAACTAAAAAAATGGACCAATTCCGACTTAATTATAGAAATTGTGACGTGCTCCTTGTGGATGATATCCATATTCTCGCAGGTAAGGTTGGTACTCAGGAAGAATTTTTTAATACCTTTAATGAATTATTTGACAGACAAAAACAAATTGTTCTTTCAAGTGATTCTCTACCAAAAGATATTTCCCGCCTGGAAGAACGCCTTATGACAAGGTTTTCCTGGGGAATTATTGCAGACATTCAACCCCCTGAGCTCGAGGTTCGTATTGCAATTCTTCAGAAAAAAGCTGAAAAACATAAAATTCAACTTCCAGACGATATTGCCCTGTTTATTGCCAAAAGAATTCGCCAGAACGTACGGGAACTTGAAGGGGCCCTGAATAAAGTAATTGCTGTGGCGAAGCTCAATGATAAGAAAATTACCCCTGCACTTGTTAAAAAAAGTCTTCAGATATACTCAAATGACAATGAAAATCTCACCCCTGATACAATCATCCAATACATTGCGGATTTTTATAAAATTACACCCGCTCGTCTAAAAGAAAAAAACAACTCTGCTTCCGTTGTTCTTCCAAGGCAAATTGCCATGTATCTATGTAAAACACTCACTTCTCTATCCTACCCTGAAATTGGAAGGTCTTTTGGAAAAAAACACCACACAACTGTAATTTATGGCGTTGAAAAAATCCGCAAAAAAATAAAGGACGATCCCAAATTTCATCGACTTATTGACAGTTTCAAAATATCTATAAAGTAATCTTTTTCTTTAACATACAATTGTTTTTACTCAAGCGTCCAATATCTTTTCCACAGACTGATTCTTCTCATTAATTGGTTCTATTTTTCCACAATTCCTTAAATAATTTTCCACAGGGAAAAATCAATCCCTTATTGTTTTTCCACAGGATTCACAAACCCTACTATTTCTGGTAAAATCTAATCTAGAATATATTCCAGAGGAGAAATAGAAAATGCGTTTCACAATTAACAAAGCAGATCTTATCCGTGAGCTTTCCCTTATTAATGGAATTGTCGAAAAAAGATCTACAATTGCCATCCTCTCAAATATGTATATTAAAGCAGAAGGTCAATTACTGTACCTGAAAGGAACAGACCTTGAAGTCGGTTTGACAGTCGCACTGAAAGCTGATATTGAGGAAGACGGTGTGGTTATTGTATCAGCGAAGAAATTTTTTGAAATTGTGCGGGTCCTTCCGGATGGTGACATAACTTTCTGGATTGAAGATGAATGGCTTAAAATTGAGAAAGGCCAAAGTTTTTATTCAATCAATGCCCAGGTAGATGATAACTACCCGATTATCCCGGACTATGATTTTTCGTTCAATACAATTCAACTTCCAAAAGGCCCTATTTCTGATGTAATCAGCACCGTATCTGTTTCAATTAATACGGAAATGATTAAAGAGAGGGCCCTTAATGGAGCTTTTTTTGAGTTTCACGATAATGAAATTAATATTGTCACATCAAACCGCCATACCCTTTTTGTTGCTTCCACATCTTTGGAACAAACAGAAGAAATTGAAAATACAAATTTTATTCTCTCAAAGAAAACCTTCCTTGAGTTGAAAAAAATGATTCAACATGCGAAAGAATCAGACATACTTCTGATGGGTAGAGATGGCACAAATATTTTCTTTCAAGCCGGATCAAGGGTTCTTTTTTCCCGTCTGGTCAACCAGTCTTTTGTAGATTATCGTTCATTTTTTACAGATCAGGACCAACTGACCGAACTTTTACTGAAGGTTGTCAACGTAAAAGATATCATTAAAGAGCTTCAGCCTCTCAGTGGCCAGTTTTCAAAAAAGATAATTTTCGAATTCGACCAGGGAAATATTGTTGCTTCCCTTCAAGATATTGAAGGATCAGTGGGTATTGTTCGAAAACCCCTTCAATACAAGGGAAAATATTTCAAACTCGGGTACAATATTGAATACCTCAGCTCATTTTTTAATGTCGTCGATGTGGAGGAAGTTCGAGCTCTTATGGATACAACAGGGGAAAAAGCAGCCAATTTCCTCTTTACAAAGAACAATGTGGATTATACCTTTCTTATTAACCCGTTAATTCTGGAGTAGATTAGGTCGTTCAGCAGTGATCCGCAATTGTAGGATTAGAAATTTTCGGATTTTAACGGAGAAAAAAATCCAGTTTGACCCAAACCTGACGGTTATTTCCGGTCCCAATGGGTCAGGGAAAACATCCATTCTTGAGGCTATTTACTTTGCAGGATGTGGAAGATCGTTCAGAACCCGAAATGTTCAACAATTGATAATGTTTTCAAAACCGTGGTTTCGTGTTGAGATTGACACAGACAACGGTCATCTGGATGCTCGATACAGCTTGCCTGAAAAACAAAAAGAGATATTTCTCAACGAAGAAAAGGAAAAAATAGCAGCCATTTCCACACAGTTTCCTTTCTTCATCTTGAACCAGAAATCTCTTGATGTTGTCCGCGCCGGTAGAAAGAACGCATACCTCTTTTTTAACAAGGTTTTAAGTAGACTTTTTCCAACCTATATTCAGGCGCTTTCCGGTTATAGAACAGGGCTGAATAACAAGAGGTTACTGTTGAAAAAAATGGTAAGAAATGATATGATTCAAGCATGGAACCGCGTGCTGGAAGAGCACAGGATGAAGCTGACAAAACAGCGAAAATGGTTGACATCTGTTTTGAACAAACTGCTTCCTGAAGGTGTAGAAATCCAGTATTTACCCAGTCAACCCGATAAATCACTGGATAGTTTTTTATTGGTTGAGCAGGAAAAGCAAATCGTTCTTGCGGGTTCCCACCTGGATCGCTATCGTTTTTTGCGCCAGGGAAAGGATGTGCGGGAATTTAGTTCTTCAGGCCAACAAAAAAAGGTTTTTTTTGATGTAATTACAACCGTTGGTCATTTGTTTCACCAACAAAGGGGAATTAAACCGGTTTTGTTATTGGACGATTTTGACTCGGAATTTGACAAAACCAACATGGTCCGAAACCTGGACCTGGTGATGGGCCAGTTTCAAGTTGTGTTAACCACAACAGATCACCAGCGCTTTTCCAGATTTCAACACAAGCTGGTGCAGTTGAAAAGTGAAGAAAGAGGAATAACTGAATGAGCGAAAAGTACAATGCGGACAGCATTAAGGTTCTGAAAGGACTGGATGCAGTTAGAAAACGCCCGGGAATGTATATTGGGGACACTGATGACGGTTCAGGCCTTCACCATATGGTCTTTGAGGTGGTGGACAATTCAATTGATGAAGCCCTTGCCGGATACTGTGACCATATTCAAGTTATTGTCCATATTGATAATAGTGTAACAGTAGAAGATAATGGCCGCGGTATCCCCGTAGATATAATGCCCGAGGAAAATAAACCGGCAGCTGAAGTGATCATGACAGTACTGCATGCCGGGGGAAAATTCGACGCGAGCTCCTATAAAGTTTCCGGTGGTCTTCATGGAGTTGGTGTTTCAGTAGTAAATGCACTATCTGATACATTGGAAATGGAAATCAAGAGAGATGGTTTTGTTTACAGGCAGGAATTTCATAAAGGGGAACCGGTTACCCCCCTTGAAAAAATAGGAAAAAGCAGCAAGACCGGTACCCTGATTCGATTCTTGCCGGACCCGGATGTCTTTAAGATCCTTGAATATGAATTTGAAACATTAGCCCAGCGCCTTCGGGAACTCTCCTTTTTGAACAAAGGCCTGAAGATCAGCATTGAAGACGAACGAACCAGTGAGAAAAAGACCTTCAATTACGAAGGCGGAATTGTATCCTTTGTGGAACACTTGAATCGAAACAAAAAGCCACTTCATCATGATGTTGTATTTTTCAATAAAGACAAAGACGGAACAATTGTAGAAGTAGCGATGCAGTGGACCGATGCCTACAACGAAACAGTGTATTGCTTTGCCAACAATATTCACAATAAAGACGGTGGAACACACCTGATGGGGTTTCGTTCGGCCCTTACCCGAACACTGAATACATACCTGTCTTTAAATGGTATGGAAAAACAGAAAAAGGCAACACTTTCAGGGGATGATGTACGGGAGGGTCTTACTGCAATTTTATCGGTAAAACACCCCGATCCAAAGTTTTCGTCCCAGACTAAAGAGAAACTCATTTCATCAGAAGTGAGGGGAATTGTTGAATCGGTTGTCGGTGAAAACCTTATGGATTATTTTGATCGCAATCCCAAAATTGCGAAAACCATCATTGAAAAGGCAATCGATGCGTCCCGGGCCAGAGAAGCAGCAAGAAAGGCCAGGGAACTAACGCGGCGTAAAGGCGCACTGGATTCTTCCAATCTTCCGGGAAAACTGGCTGATTGCCAGGAAAAGGACCCGGCACTTTCCGAAATCTTTTTAGTAGAGGGCGATTCCGCTGGTGGATCCGCTAAACAGGGACGAGATAGAAAATCCCAGGCTATTTTGCCATTGAAGGGTAAGATTTTGAATGTAGAAAAGGCCCGTTTCGACAAAATACTTTCTTCCCAGGAAATTCGACTGATGATTACCGCCCTTGGAACCGGCATCGGGAAAGAGGATTTTGACATCAGCAAACTCCGCTACCATAAAGTGATTATCATGACAGATGCCGATGTCGATGGTGCCCACATCCGGACACTGCTCATGACATTTTTCTTTCGACAGATGAGAGAGTTGATTGAGAGGGGTTACCTCTATATTGCACAACCCCCATTATTCAGGGTGAAAGCCGGAAAGAAAAGCGTTTACCTGAAAGATGAAGTGGCGATGCAGGAGTATCTGCTTCAATTGTTCTTTGAACGGTACCAACTGGTTCCTGAAGACGGTGAAAATCGTATCCGAACCAGCCGATGGCTTGATTTACTGAAATCAGCCAAACAGATGAATGACTATTTTTCCCGTCTGGAAAGAAAAGGATACAGTCGAAAGATTGTAGAGTTTCTGTTGGCCTATGGTTGCATTTCGGCCAATAATTTTGAAAAAGCGGACTACGTACACGAGCTGAAAGCGGCGCTCATAGAATATGGTCTTTCGGTGGAATCCATCGATTTTGATGAAGAACACGGAGATTATACCTTAACGGTGAATGGCGTTTCAGGAATTGCATTTTCAGGCTCTGTAATTGGACAGGCTCTTATGCGTCAGCCCTCCTTCCGCCTGCTTGGTGGTTTGCACAAAACTATTGGTCCTTTTATGAAGCGGAGGATTATCATCAAAAAAGACGGAGTTAAACTGGATACGGTAAAGTCTATTTTCAAGCTGCTGGAAAAGGTGGAAGAGTTTTCCCAGAAGGGTTTGAACATTCAGCGCTATAAGGGACTTGGTGAGATGAACCCTGAACAGCTGTGGGAAACCACTCTGGATCCGGAATCCCGGTCCCTCCTTCGTGTTGCTATAGAGGATACCGTGGAAGCGGAAGATACTTTTTCCCGGTTGATGGGAGATGCGGTAGAGCCCCGTCGCCAGTTTATTGAAGAAAATTCACATGACGTCCAGAATCTGGATATCTGACAGGTGGTGTAAGAGATGTCGGAAGATATTCGCAAGATAGAAATTGAAAAAGAAGTAAAGAAATCTTACCTGGACTATGCGATGAGTGTAATTGTGGGTCGGGCCATTCCGGATGTACGGGATGGACTGAAACCGGTGCATCGCAGAGTGTTGTATGCCATGTACGACATGAAAAATGACTACAACAAGCCATACAAGAAATCAGCCAGAGTGGTCGGTGATGTAATTGGTAAATATCACCCACACGGCGATTCAGCAGTTTACGATACCATTGTCCGGATGGCTCAGAATTTTTCACTGCGATATATGCTGGTAGATGGGCAGGGAAACTTCGGTTCCATTGATGGTGACCCCGCAGCGGCCATGCGATACACGGAAATCCGAATGAAGAAAATTGCCCATGAACTTCTCAATGATCTGGAGAAGGAGACGGTGGATTTTCTTCCCAACTACGATGGTTCTCTTCAGGAACCGACCGTTTTGCCAGCCAGAATTCCAAATCTGTTGGTAAATGGGTCAAGTGGAATTGCCGTTGGGATGGCAACCAGTATTCCGCCCCATAATCTTAGGGAAGTGATAAGCGGGATTATTGCCACTATTGAGAACCCTGATATTGAATTGCCGGAATTGATGAAGCATATCAAAGGTCCTGATTTTCCTACCGGTGGTATTATTTATGGAATTTCTGGAATTGAAAGTGCTTATCGAACCGGACGGGGAAAAGCCATCATGCGTGCCCGAACCTATGTGGAAAAATTTAAAGGGGACAGAGAAAAGATTATCATCAGTGAAATTCCCTATCAGGTGAATAAAGCCAATCTGATTGAAAAAATTGCGACTCTTGTAAAAGATAAGAAAATTGAGGGAATCAGTGATCTCAGAGATGAATCCGATCGGGACGGTATCCGGGTAGTGATAGAGCTGAAAAAGGGAACAGTTCCCCAGGTCCTGCTGAACCACCTGTTCAAACATACGCAACTGGAATCCAGTTTTTCCATTATCCTGCTGTCATTGGTTCATCTGCAGCCAAAGGTACTTAGTCTCAAGGAAATCATTGAGGAGTTTGTTGCTTTCAGGAAGGATGTTATTGTCAAGCGCACAATTTTTGAGCTGGCGAAAGCACGTGCACGGGCCCACATCCTGGAAGGGTTAAAAATTGCCATTGAAAATATCGATGAAGTCATTCGACTCATCAAAGCCGCAACCAACCCGCCGGAAGCTAAAAAGGCATTGATCGATCGTTTTTCTTTTTCCGATCTTCAGGCTCAGGCGATTCTGGATATGAAGCTTCAGCGTCTCACGGGGCTCGAGAGGGATAAGATCCTGGAAGAATACCGCCAGTTACTGAAATTGATTCAGAAGCTGGAAGAAATCCTTGCCAGTGAACAAAAGGTCCTGGGGATTGTTAAGAAGGAATTGAAAGAAGTGGTCGAAACCTTTGGTGACGAAAGGCTATCCCAGATTGTACCGGAAGAACGGGAGATGAATATCGAGGACTTTATCGTAGAGGAAGATGTAGTCATCACCATCACCGGGGAAGGATACATCAAACGAACACCCATCACGGCATATCGGAATCAGCATCGCGGTGGAAAAGGTATCCGGGGTATAACGACGAGGGATGAAGATTTTGTCGAAAATGTGTTTATAGCGTCTACCCACGACGATATTCTTGTTTTTACTGATATTGGTCGCGTGTACTGGTTGAAAGCCTACAGTATTCCAGAGCTTTCCACCGCAGCCAAGGGACGCTCCATCGCAAACCTGTTGATGCTGAGTACGGATGAAAGGGTTGCAGCTGTATTGACAACCCGTAGTTTTACAGATGAAGGGAATATTGTATTTTCCACTGAAAAAGGACTTGTAAAGAAAACGATGTTGAGCGCATATTCCCACCCGAGAAAAGGCGGGATTGTTGCGATCAACCTCAGGGAAGGGGACCGTCTTGTGTCTGTATCTCTGTCCAGCGGGAATGACAATATCTTTATTGCCACAGAATTGGGTAAAGCAATCAAATTCGCGGAAACCGACGTCCGTCCCATGGGGCGGACAGCGGCAGGTGTGCGGGGTATAAAGTTGAAGGGCAAAGACCGCGTGATTTCCATGAATGTGGTACCGGATGATGTGGATGTTTTGACCGTCTCAGAGTTTGGCAGTGGCAAACGTACTGTTGTTTCGGAATATCGCCTTCAGTCTCGGGGGGGAGGTGGAATTATCAATATGAAACTTTCTCCGAAAACGGGCAAGGTAATTGGCGTAATGCCGGTGGACAATGATGACGAAGCGGTAATTATTACTGAAGCAGGGAAAGCCATCCGGGTGAAAGTATCCGGTGTAAGCCGGATAGGCCGCAACACCCAGGGTGTCAGGATGCTGGCATTGGACGGTGAAGACAGCGTGTCATCTGTGGCCAAAATTGCTAAAAATGAAATGGCTGTGGAAGCAGGAAACACAATCATAGATTCCACAGAAAATGAATGAGCAACCGGACGACCGGTTTTATCACAGGAGGGGAATATGAAATTCTTTATTGATACTGCAAATGTAGAAGAAATCCGGCGGCTTCATGAGCTTGGTCTGGTCGACGGTGTAACCACCAATCCTTCTCTTGTGGCCCGGGAAGGGCGCAATTTCAGGGAAGTTATTAATGAAATCTGTTCTTTTGTTAAAGGACCGGTTTCCGCAGAGGCGGTTTCACTGGATGCCGATGGTATGATCCGGGAAGCAAAAGATATTGCCACCTGGGCGGAAAATATTGTCGTGAAGATTCCCATGACGACAGAGGGACTGAAAGCCGTTAGCTGGTGCGCGGATCAAAACATCCATACCAACGTGACTCTGATTTTTACTGCCACTCAGGCACTTCTGGCGGCCAAAGCAGGCGCATCCTACGTTTCCCCATTTGTAGGCCGACTGGATGACATTGTTCAGGACGGAATTGGCGTTGTGCCGGAGATTCGACAAATTTTCGATAACTACTGTATGCACACGGAGATTATTGTGGCATCGGTCCGTAATCCGCTTCATGTCCGGGACGCAGCGCTGGCCGGAGCCGATATTGCTACCATTCCGCCCAAGGTTGTGGACCAGATGATCAAACATCCATTGACCGATATCGGTATTGCACGATTCCTGAAAGACTGGGAATCGGCAAAAAAATAGAGAGTTCCAATGAATCGGGACCTTCGCTGGTTCATTTCAGAACTGGAAAAAAAGGATAAACTGCTTCGGGTTTCCGTGGAAGTTGACCCTGAACTGGAGATCTGTGAGTTCACCGACCGAATTTCTAAAATGAATGGTCCCGGACTACTTTTTGAAAATCCAACAGGCAGCCGGATTCCGGTGGTAACCAACCTCTTTGGTTCCATGGACCGCATGGCGCTGGCTCTTGGTGTGGATAATCTGGACGACATTGCCCATCGCATTGAGTCCCTTATGGAAGAAATGATTCCACCCCTTGAAAGCAACCTGATGGACAAGTTGAAAAAGCTCCCGCTCCTCAATGAAATTGCCAGTTACAAACCACGGATTGTTAAGAAAGCCCCCTGTCAGGAACTTGTGTTTGAGGGGAATGATGTGGATCTCGGGCAATTTCCGGTGTTGAAAACATGGCCGGGAGATGCCGGTCGATTCATTACCCTGCCCCTTGTTTGCACAAAGGATGAAAACGGCCGACAGAATATCGGTATGTATCGAATGCAGGTTTATGATCAAAACACTACCGGCATGCACATCCATATTCACCACGATGGAGCCAGGAACCTCAGAAATGCCGGACGAAACACCCGACATGTACCGGTAGCTGTTGCGCTGGGAGGAGATCCCGCACTGACCTACGCAGCTACAGCACCGTTGCCGCCCATGATCAGTGAACTGATGTTTGCCGGTTTTCTTCGCAAAAGTGGTGTACCGGTGGTCAGATGCCGGACAGTGGACATGGTAGTTCCGGCAAACGCGGAAATTATACTGGAAGGCTATGTGGACCTGGACGACATGCGGACCGAAGGTCCCTTCGGAGACCACACTGGATATTATTCCCTTGCGGATTCCTATCCCACCTTCCATGTCACCTGTGTAACCAGTCGGGAAAACCCGATTTATCCAGCCACAGTCGTGGGAAAGCCTCCCCAGGAAGATTGTTACATGGGAAAAGCAACCGAAAGAATTTTTCTCCCCCTGCTGAAAACCCAATTGCCGGAAGTTGTGGACATGAATTTGCCCATTTTTGGTGTTTTCCATAATTTTGCAATTTTGTCCATTCAAAAACAGTACCCGTGGCATGCCAAAAAAGTGATGAACGCAGTCTGGGGAATGGGCCAGATGATGTTTACCAAATTCGTGATTATTGTGGATGAGGATGTGGATATTCACAATCTCAACGACGTTATGTGGCGAGTGGGCAACAATGTTGACCCCAAACGGGACATGACCTTCACGGACGGCCCGCTGGATGTACTGGATCACGCCGCTCCTGTTGCACGGATCGGTACCAAGATTGGCATTGATGCCACAAGGAAATGGACTTCAGAAGGATTTGTCCGTGAATGGCCTGAAGACATCGTGATGGGAAAAAGCGTTAAAAACAAAATTGATACTATGCTTCGGGATTTAAATCTTGTAGAATAGCGCCTGTTCCGATTGTCGGGGCGTGGCTCAGCCTGGTAGAGCGTTCGGTTCGGGACCGAAAGGTCGGAAGTTCAAATCTTCTCGCCCCGACCATTTTTAAAAAAAAGGCGGCGGTCATATTGACCGCCGCTTCTTTTTTGTAAGTCCTTTGTCAACGTTCAGAAGCTGTAGGACCAATTAACACCAAAGATGAGGTTATTATCACCATTTCGAAAGCCAGGAGAATGGATGTGGGTGTCAACCAGGTTGGTATACGTAACATTCAAATTGAGTTTCCCAAGTCTCAGAGCAACCGGATAGTTGACGGAAATTGAGTAGTCGGTGAAAGCACCACCAACATCACCATCCACAACAAAATACCCATTGACGTAGTCTTTAGATGCATAACCCAGCGTCGCACCCAGTGAAATTCCATTCTCAAACTCATGAGAAGTACCGAACTCCAGATAAAGCCCATCCACTTCATCAAAGTCGTAGTATGCCGTAACAGACGGGCTGAATGCCAGGTGTTTCAGTGTCACTCCCACATAAGCTTCCGTTGTAGAAGACAGATCCGTATTTGGAAAGACATAGGAAATGACACCTGCGGACCACTCTGCGCGGGACGTATGCCAATTGTAAGAAAGGGTGTAATCCACTTCATTGAACTCGAATTGATTGTTATAGTTATCTGTCAGATCCATGCTGCCCCAAACATTGAATTCGAAACCACTTCCGGCAACTGTTACGTCCGGTTGAAACACAGCATGATTATTTACCAGAAGGCCCCGCCAGACATACCGGCTATTGACTGCGGTGTTCATACTGATGTCTGCAGCCAGCGCAGGCAGAGCCACTGCAATTAACGCAAGTAAAACAAGTTTTTTCATGTTACTCCCCTCTCTTTAGAGCGTCACCGCTTACGACAATTACAGATATGCGTTTTCTCCGTGCAGGATTTCGTCCATCCCGGCTTCTTCTTCAATCTGGCTGACAGTCACCGGTGTAATCTTGTTGATGACCATGAGCATAACATAGGAAAAAATAAAAGCATACAGTGAAGCCCCGATTACAGCTACCGTTTCTTTCAGGAAGAAGGCGGTCCCTCCCGTTAACAGGCCATTGGCACCACCGGGATTAATGGACGTGGTCGCAAAAATACCCAGCATGATAACGCCAATGGTGCCGCCAACACCGTGAACTCCCCATACATCCAGAGCATCATCCCACCCTACACGATTCTTTAATGATACAGCAAGATAGCAAACAACACCGGAAATAACACCGATGAGAGCGGCCGAACCGGGACTGACAAACCCGGCTGCTGGCGTAATCGTGGCCAGACCGGCGACAGCTCCGGTCAACAGTCCAACAAATTTGGGTTTCTTTGCACGGGACCACTCAATAATCAGCCACGTGATGGCGGCAAAGGAGGCAGCAATATCCGTGTTGACAAAAGCCAGCGCGGTAATGGCATCTACCTGCAGCTCACTTCCGGCATTGAATCCGTACCAGCCGAACCAGAGCAGGCCTGTACCCAGTGCGACCAGGGGAATGCTGTGGGGACCGTGTTCATCGACTTTCCTTCGACCCACATAAAAGACGGAAGCTAGTGCGGCCATTCCGGCAATTGCATGCACCACGATACCACCGGCGAAATCCAGGACGCCCCACTGCTGCAGAATACCACCACCCCAGACCATGTGACAGATTGGGAAATAGACAAATAACAGCCAGCCCACCAGGAAGAACAGGTAGGCTGAAAAGCGGACCCGGTTGGTGAAAGCGCCGGTAATCAGTGCCGGCGTGATAATTGCAAACATCATCTGGTATGCAACAAAGACAAGCAGCGGAATGTTGTTGGTTGCCGAAAAAACCGTGCTTGGATCAACCCCGTGTAGAAATGCCATGTTCAAGTTACCGATCACACCTCCAACATCGCCGCTGAAACACAGCGAGTAGCCGACCGCATACCACAACACGGTAGTCACGCCCATGGATACAAAGCTCTGAATCATAATTGTCAGCACGTTCTTCCGTCCGACAAGTCCTCCATAAAAAAAAGCAAGGCCCGGCGTCATCAGCATGACAAGGCTGGTTGCCAGCAACATGAAACCCGTGTTCCCAGGATCAAAGTGCATCTGCCCCTCCTAAAAGATATTTGCAAACTATAGACCACCTTACCTTCTACCAAAGGGAGTTGGCCATCTTATTGCAATTCTGTTATTTTTTGGTGAGCAAAAGTTTCAATCCAGTTGATTTGCTCACATAACGCTAACAAATGTGTTATTAAATGAAGAGGCATTCAGTTCGTATGGCGCAACACGAATTGAACAGGGGGTGTAATGGAAACCGGGAGAGCCAGAATCCTGTTTATTGAAGATGAACAGAATCTGTTGAACAGTATGGCATTTATTCTGGAGCGGGAAGGTTTTGAGGTAAAGAAAGCGTGTACGGGAGAAGCCGGTCTCAAGCTTATTCCGGAATTTCTGCCAGATCTCATACTCCTTGACCTGAATCTGCCCGGTATGGATGGATTCGAGGTGGCCGAACAGCTCGCAACCTTCTGTCCGCACAATTGTCCTGCCATCATTGTTATCACCGGAAGGAGCGCAGAAGAAGACATGGTATGCGGCCTGGAACGGTTTGCCGATGATTATATCATCAAACCTGTTCAGCCGAGAGTACTCATTGCCCGTATCCAGTCCGTTCTGCGGAGAATTGAGTCGGACCATGAAACGAACACACTTCGGCATACACCCATTGAGATCAATCGAGACTCCTTTATGATTACGGTGGATGACAAACCGGTTCGATTGACCAAATCTGAATTCCGGATTCTGGAGCTGTTGATGCGTTCTCCTGAGAAAGTTCTTTCAAGGGAGCAGATTATCAATGCAGTCAGGGGGTTCGACTGCTATGTAACCGACAGGATCGTGGATTTTCAGGTCTGCCGCATCCGCAAGAAACTGGGACAGTATGGTACTCGAATTGAAACGGTAAGGGGTGTTGGCTATAAGTTCACAACCGGTGATGATTGCCCATGTTGAGAGATGTTTCAATCAAAGCGCTGCTGGTGATGGGATTCCTCGTCGCCGGCCTCCTTCCGCTGATGATATTTGCTCTGATGAGCTACACGGCTTCACGTAACATTCTAAAAGATCAGGCATTTCAACAATTCGAGTCCATTCGGAATATCAAAATCCACCAGTTGGAGCATTTCTTCAATGAAACAAAATCACAGGTCCGGGTACTGGCCCGTAATCCACAAGTCAGGCAATTTTTCCGTGATATGAAACAATGGCGTCAGCAGAATGTCGGAGCCGAAAAGCAGACGCCTCTTTCGGGACTCACGCGTGGTAAATTTGAAGCGGATTCAGACTACAGGATCATCCATGATCAGTACATTGACTATTTCGAGTATTTCGTAAAACAACACGGATTTTATGACCTGTTTCTGATAGAACCGGAGGATGGAATGGTTGCCTTCAGCGTAATCAAAGAACCGGATTTTGGCACCATTCTATCCCGGACACGATCACCGCTCTGTGATGCCTGGAAATTAGCCCGTTCTTCTGGCGACGTCGTCTTGACGGACACCCACCTCTACCAGCCATCCAACAACGTCCCTGCACAATTTGCAATTGTCCGGGTGAAAGATGGAGAAAGCACAGTGGGCTACCTTGCTGTGCAAATCTCAATGGATTCCATTGACAGGATAATGGGCGAACGGTCCGGAATGGGCAAAACTGGGGAAACATACCTGGTGGGCCGGGACCAGCTCATGCGTTCCGACTCCTACCTGGACCCGAAAGGGCATTCCATACTGGCCTCTCTATCCGGATCGGTGAAGAATAATGGCGTGGACACGGTGGCCTCTCAGAAAGCACTTGATGGAGAAACCGGGGCTGAGATAGTGACGGACTACAATGGGAACCGTGTACTGTCCGCTTACGGACCGGTGAAGCTGGGCACTTTTTCATGGGCCCTGATGGCTGAGATAGACGAACGGGAAATTGACCAGCGGATAGCGGAGGCCCTCAACAGCCGGATCTTGATTATTATGTTGCTGTCAATCGCATTGCTATTGTCCCTGGCATTTCTAATATCAGCGTTCTTCAGCAGGGGTATCTCCAGAGTTACATCCGAAACGGAAAATCTGGTGGATGAAATCTTAAAGGGTAAATTACATGCCAGAGGCGATCCGGATAAAGTCGGGACCGACTTTCGACGGGTTGTGTCCAGAACCAATCAGTTGATTGATGCATTTGTGAATCAGATCAATGAGCGAAGAAAGATGGAAGAAGTAATGGAATACAACCAGCGGATGGAGTCCATCGGCACTCTTGCAGGCGGGATCGCCCATGATTTCAACAATATTCTGACATATATGTTCACGTACTCGGACATCATCATTGAACAACTGAAGCCGGGGACGGCGGAACATGAGAGTATGCTGGAAATTCAAAAAGCCATTCACCGGGCAACTGACCTGGTAGGACAGATCATGACTTTCAGTCGTCAAGCCAGACAGGAGAAGAAGCCAATTCAAATTTCACTGATTCTCAAAGAGGCGGTCAAACTGCTCAAGGCAACCCTGCCCAAGAGCATCTCCGTTCGAAAGGAAATTGAAACTACAGACATATACGTGATGGCCGAGCCGTCCCAGTTGTACCAGATCGCTATGAACCTGTGTACCAATGCCTTTCATGCCATGCAGGAAACGGGTGGAGTTTTGACTGTTCAACTGAAACTGGAAACCAGAACCGGAAACGAGAATAAAGCAGCCTGTATTCTTTCCATCGAAGACACTGGTGTTGGAATGGATTCAGAGACACAAAAGCGCATCTTTGAACCCTACTTTACAACAAAACCTGTCGGCCAGGGTTCCGGCATGGGACTGGCTGTCGTTCACGGGATCGTAAGCAGCCTCAAGGGGACAATCGACGTTCACTCCACACCCGGGAAGGGGACAATCGTGACAGTGGTACTGCCCACGATGATGCCGCAACGCGACGCTGAAATTTCTGAAACAAACGAAAAGCCTCATGCTGGAACGGGCCGAATCCTATTTGTGGATGACGAAGAAAATATTGGGAAATCAACTGGTCAATTACTGTCATCGTGGGGATATTCTGTCTATGTGGAACAGGATAGTCGAAAAGCTGACCAGCGCCTTAAAGAAAAGCCGAAGGCGGATGATCTGCTGATCACGGACCTGAACATGCCCCACATCAATGGCATTCAATTAATTGAGAATATGCGCAAACGGGGTGATTTAAGACCGGTTATTCTTCTATCCGGTTATAGTGAAATGCTGAATGATGTAAAAACAAAGTCATTGCCCCGAACCACAATCATGTCCAAACCATACAGCTCGGAACAGATGGCGAGAGTCCTGGATGATGTGCTGAAGGACAGACAATAATCAGCGACCGGGAGGACCGCTGAAAGACCCATCAAATGTGGACATTTATCTTTCATCCCGGACTACTTCAGCAGGGTTGGTGGATGCAGTCGGCCAGGTCTAGCTGACACCATCACTATAGCCTGTAAATCCATAATTTTAAAAAGGATTCAACCAAAATAGTCTGATTCATTCTACATCAACGTGCGAACACCATTCTGGGATAGAAGCTGGGCCACCAGTTGTATACTGGCTTCGCCAGAAAGCACGATATCGTATGTGAATGTGTGCAGGGAAGCGGTGCGGTCGGAACTGACGGCGGTCAGTCGGCATTCGTGTCCCTCCAGGGGCCCGGAATGAATTGACTCGTCAGGGAGGGGAGATTCCGCAACAACCCGAAGTTGTTTGGTGTATGCGCCCAGACCCCTTCGCTGAAAGAGATCATCCACAAGTGAGACCACCCAGACAATGACGTAGATCGTTATACCAACCCATACTTCCCCGACGCCGATGGTGAGTCCAAAAATGGCGAACAGCCAGATCAATGCCGCAGATGTGAAACCGTGGATTTTTTCACCCGACTTGATCAGTGCGCCGGCTCCCAGAAAGCCGATGCCGGTGACGATCGCTGCAAGGAGCGGAACCGTGTTCGCGACAGGTAGGCGCAAGGCAATGATGGACAACGAACATGCGCCTACGGATACGAAAATGAAGGTGCCGAATCCGATTGGCTTACGCAGTTTTTGCCGTACATATCCGAACAAGAATCCGAGGGCCAGTGTCAATCCCTCTTTGAGTAGAATGCCGGTCAAGTCGTTCATTATGCATCCTCCATGAAGCGGTACGCGGCATTATCCATGCCGAATTATTGTTATTCAAGCCACTCCAGTACTAAAGATGTTGCTATTGTACCTCAGAAGGCTCCGGACTATCCTTTTTTTATTCTGTAGAATGAGGGCGAATTCTGGGCTTTTCACAGTAAGCGGTCATTCTTGAATCCTGTGGTGGGCATTGTTATTTTTCACATTCAACATTCATTTGCTACCTCACTTTGAGTGAAAGAAGTGCTATGAGAGCCAGGATGATAGATACAATGATGAGGCGCACAACAACCTTGGGTTCCGCGATGCCCCGGTGGGTCATTTCATGGTGGAAGGGGGCCCGGTGAAGAATGCGCCGGCCCAGACGACCGCCGATTTTCTGTTGAAGGAGGGATGTAAATATCTCGAATACAAAGAGCCCGCCGACGATTGGGAAGAGCAGTTCCTGTTTGGTCAGAAAGGCCATCATGGCGATGGCACCACCCACTGCCAGTGACCCGGTGTCCCCGAGAAACACCTCTGCCGGATAGGTGTTAAACCATAAAAACCCAAAGAGTGCGCCGATAAGAATTGCACCGAACACGGCAATCTCTCCTGTCCCAGCCACAAACGGAAAGAGAAGGTAGTTGGCATATACGGCATTTCCAATGATATAGGCAAAAATCATATACACGCCAATTGTGAGGATGGCTGTCCCCCCCAGCAGTCCGTCCATGCCGTCAGTGATATTGACTGCATTGACTATGGAAAAGACCGCAAAAACAACGAAGGCGATATAGAATCCGGTACTGAGATTCAGAACAGGATTTTTCAGGAAGGGAATAAAAATGACCGTTCGAAGGGGTTCCGGGACTGGATTCAGGGCGGAAACAAGAAAAAGAGCAAAAGGGATGATGAACAGCAGTAAGAGCAGGGTCTTTCCCAACTGGCTCAGTCCGGAAAGAGATGACTTGAACCGAACTTTCTGGAAGTCGTCAATAAAACCCACCAGACCCAGGTAGAGAAATCCGCCCACGAGAACGATGGTAAAACGGTTGGTCAGGTCTCCCCAGAGCAGGACGGAGAATGCCACAGACAACATAACCAGCAGACCGCCAGCGGTTGGAATTCCCCGTTTCCCGAAGGCGTTTATGGCTGAAATATCTCCGGAGACGTCCCGGAGCTTCTTCCGGTAGAGAAAAACAATGAAACGAAAACCGAAGGTCAAGGCAAAGAGAAGGGATGTGACCATTCCCATGATAACGCGGAAACTGAGGTAGTTGACCAGTCGTAGAACGCCAATGTCCATTCCATTTCCCGTGAGGGCTTCCACCAGCAGTTTAATCATGGTTGGTTTCCTCCAGTTTTTTGATGGTGGTGATAAAGCGCTGGCGGACCGTAAAACTCGGTTGGAATTGGGATGTCGTAATCAACATGCGCTTCAGGAAATTGCGAACGATTTCTTTGTTGTCAAAACGGTTGAGGTTCAGTCCATCTCGGATGGCATCCAGTAAAGCTTCCCGGTGGCGGATGTTTCGGGCAAAGAGAATCGGCTCCATCTGTTTCAAAAATGCGTCCTGCTCCAGAATTCGCACTGCCGCTCGAATTGCTTCTGCCTTCACTTCGAAACTTCCAATCTGTTTATTCAGAAGTTTAAGAATTTGCCGGTGAATTCCTTCATCTGTCAACTGGTTAAAGAAGCGGTTAAACAAAGCGATGGCTTCCCGCCGGGTCTCAAAGTAGCTGTCTCTTAGTCCTTTTTCGACCAGGCCCTTGAAAGGGGGCTGAAATTGGTCGGCCTTGGTCAAGGCGGCCAGAGCGTTGCGTTTTTGGTAGCCCTGGAACGAGTCAAAGTTTTCGTAGATAAAGGGGTAGAGATCGACCCGTTTCAGTGAACCGATCAGTTTGATTCCCTTGTTTATGATAAGGACCTGATCTGATGCCAGATATTCGTGTACCTTTATGTTGTAGAACCGAACGTAAAGATTATTCTTTCTTGAAGCGTTGTGATCCAGAAAGTGAATCAGATTGTCAAAGGTCCGCTGAAATTGAACAAACCGGGGTTCAACGATCTGGGTTTCGCCCTCGATTACCTTCTGACGGATTACCCGATCAATTGTGCTATAAATTCGTTCAGCAGAATGACGGAAAAAGATCCGTCCTGCGGATTCTCCCAGGCTATTCCGATATGCTTTATCTTCCATGAGTTTGCCGACACGCTCCAGAAACAGGGGCACCGGAATCCTGTCCACCTCACTTCCCGAACCAGCCTCTTCAAAAAGAACATCCATTGCTCCCTGCTCGGCAATGCTGATGGCGTTCAGTTCCTGGTGGTCCCCCGGAAGTCCTCTCTTTGGTATCAACAGAGTGGGTTTGGCAAGTGCCATGGATTCAGCCAACGCACCGGCCCCCGCCCGACAAATCAGCAAGTCGGCCACCTGCTGGTAGCGGAACAGATCATGGAAATAGTCGGAACCCCGATAAAAAATGGTGCCATCTGACCTGCGAGCTTCCAGAGTATCTTTATCAAAATTTTTGCCCATAGACGCGGTCAAGCGGTGAATTGTATCTTTCAATGCGTTATATTCGGGGGTCTCGCTCATCCCGATACTGTGTATAACGAACAAATTATCCATTTCAGACAGTCTATCCATAGCATCGGAAAGGCACCGGTTGATGGCCCTCGCTCCCATGGAGCCACCAGACACCACCACAAGAAAGGCATTTTCCGGTATTCCCAGTTCTTTTCTGAGTTCGAGCGGCTGTTTTTCCGGTTTCAGGTAGTCTGGACGTACCGGATATCCGGTGTACACACAACGGTTGCTCCACATGAAGTAAGCACTTTCCCGAAAGTTAACAAGCACGGCGTCCGCCATCAGAGAGGCCACCTTGTTCAAGAGACCCGGCACCATGTTCTGTTCATCAATAACAATTTTCAATTTCAGGAAGGGTTTCAGGAGATATGCACCGAATACCACAGGAGCAGAGACATAACCTCCCGCAGCTACCACCAGGTGAGGTCTGAAGCGTATCAGTTTTCCCATGGCCGTTAGTGTACCGCGGAGAATGGTGACACCGGATCGAAGCTTTGCGACCGGAGACCCACCAGCAATGGGTGCGGCAGGCACAAATTCCAGTGGGATATTGGTTCTGGGAACAATGGCCTCTTCTGCCCTACCTCGGATGCCCCAGTATCTGACTTGATAAATTCTATTTTTGTCCAGAAGAATCTGGTAGATGGACAATGATGGATAAACATGCCCGCCGGTGCCGCCTCCCGTGAGAACCACCTTCATTTTTTCGGTTCGTCGAGACCGGAGAAAGCCATAGGCCACCGTTCCGTAAAACAGAAAAGCGATGACGGCAATTCCCACCAGCCAGAGGAAAAGAGGAAGAAAATGCAGCGTTTCGGGCATCCACAACTTACCCACAATGAGAATTGGAACAAAGAAGAGCAAGGCGAACAGCAATTGTCCCAAAGTGGCCAGAATGCGGCTCAGCCGGATACGGATGGGATAATGATGCAGCGCAGCAAACAGGAGCAGCACTTGCACAGTCTGTGAAATCGCAGTTGCCAGCGCGATACCACCCTGCTTCAACGGTGTCTGATACAGAATAAAATCCAGAACCACATTAATGCCGGCTCCGAAAATAGCCACCCGCATCGGTGCCCGGTTATTTTCAAATGCTGCAAACATCCGGTTGAGAAGGGCGATGAGTCCCATCGGGGTTATCGCAAGAGCGTAGTAGAAAAATGCCAGAGAAGTACGGTTTACTGCTTCCAGTGTGAAAGCACCCCGGAAGTAAAACAAGGTGATTACTTCCCTGGAAAACATCATGAAAAAAACCGTGACCGGGACCAGCAGAAAGAGATTTGTATCGAGGCCCAAATGAATCACATTACTGAAATCCCGGTGGTTCCGGCTGCCTCTAAGACGAGAGAGCTCCGGTGCAATGGAACGGGAAATGGCCAGCCCCATAATCGCAAAGGGCAGATGTATGATTCGAAAGCTGTACCAGAGAGAGGAGATGGCCCCGGAGCCGACCAGGGAGGCCACCATTCTATCCACCACTTCCACACCTTTGTTGGCAAGAGCAGTGACAAAAATTCTGGAAGACTCCTTCAGGGAACGGTTCAACGGATCCTCGGTACCTTCTGTTTCGTCTTCTTTCAAACTTTTCATTACTTTAAAAAAGGCGGGTAACTGGAACAGGAGAAAGGCAGTGGCACCACTAAGGTAAGCAACAATCAGGGTGGCAATGCCAAAGTGTTTATGGAAACCAACCAGAACCAGAATAATTATCATGTTCATTACTGCGGGTGCCGTGCTGTAGATCAGTTTGCGGTCAGAAAACAACAGCACCGCTGCGGTCAAGGTTGAGAAACTGATGAGAATCAGAAAGGGCAGAATCTGTTTCCCAAGGAGTATTGTTTGCAGCTCAGTATCTAGGCTAAGACCCGGAGCCAGAAAATGTACCACTGCCGGCATAAAGAAAAAGAGAAGAGCAGTCAGAACCAGTAGTACCAGGCCGAGAATGATAAAAAGCCTGACCACCAGTCGCCTCGCTGTACCGGCCTGACCCTGGCTTCTCAGCCGTTCAAATGGAGGCATAAATGCCCGCTCAAACATTTCTTCACCAAGGATTCGGCGGAAAAGTGCAGGAACGGAAAAGGCAATGACAAAGGCATCATAAATCCGACCACCACCAAAAAAAGCTGCGGCAAGAATTTCACGCGTAAGTCCCAATAACCGGGACAACAGAGTGCCGGATGTGAGGACTGCACTGCCTTTCAGGACCTTTGTCGTGAGTTTTTTCATCGAATTTCCATTCGCTCCGTTTTATTCTTCCCCTTATTTTCCCAGATTTTGCCTTGAATTTCCACTGGAACCTTCGGTCCTGCTATGCCAGGTGATGGGTAATGAGTGACGAGTGAAGAATGGCAAAGAGAGGTAATTCTATTATTTCTCTTTTCCACAGCCGTTCTCCTACTCATCCCGGGGGAGTGCAGGGAAAAAGGAGTAGAAATTAATACAAAATCATGGATTCGAAAAGGGGGTTTTGCGGAATGATGATTTGGCAATGTAAAGGATTTTACGTACTTTCCCGCTTTGGCTCAATCTCGCTTTCTGCTTAACGTCAAAATTCTCTTCCAGGAAAGATCTGGTAGAAATTCTGGTTTGCCTGGGCGGAAAGCTTTTCTGGTTCGAGGCCCTTGAGTTCAGCGGCTTTCTCAATGACATAAACAACTTTCCGGGGATCATTTCGCTTGCCCCGGAAAGGAGCCGGCGCCAGGTAGGGGGAATCAGTTTCAAATAGCAGCCGATCCAGTGGCACAACTTTCAACAGCTCCCGGATCTCTTCGGCGGATTTCTGAAAGGTGATGATACCGCTGAAAGAAACAAAATAGTCCAGTTCCAGCCCTGCTTCCATCAGTTCCCGGCCGGAAGTGTAACAATGGAGAATGCCCCGAACCTTCCGGTACCGTCTCAGGATGTCCATGGTATCCCGATCTGCTTCCCGGGTGTGAATAATGACGGGCAATCCGGACTTATCGGCTATAGCCATCTGTCGGCCAAATGTTCTGAGCTGTTCAGCCCGTTCCGAGAGGTTGTAGTGATAGTCCAGGCCGATTTCACCCACTGCCTGGATTTCTCTTTTCTCAATTGCGGAAAGTAAGAAAGCCTCTTCATTCTTTCCAAAATCCTTCGCATCATGGGGGTGCCATCCCAGCGAAGTGTAAAAATTGTCCCATTTCAAGCTCAGTGTCAGGTTGAATTCGTGATCTTCCCTTCCGGTGGCCACGGACAGCATGGCTTTCCCCCCGGATTTAAAATAATCCGTCAGAATCTCATTCCGGTCTTCGTCAAACCGGTCCATAACGATATGGCAGTGGGAATCAATGTAGTCCATCATTCATCCTGTAACACCAAGGATAAGAGTGACAATAGAAACAATGACCATGTAAGCCGCAAAATAATGGAGTCGGGCCTTTTCCACAAATACCACAACCAGGCGGATGGAGGCCAGTCCTACGAGAAAGGCCAGTACAAAGCCCAGCACATAATTCATGGAGAATCCCATGGCGCTAATGCCCCCAAGCTTTAACAGAAAAGCGCCCAGTATGGCCGGGATGGAAACGATAAAGCCGTAATCTGCCGAATCGGTGGCGGCAATGCCCAGAAGAAGTGCAGCACCGATAGTAAAACCGGATCGGGACACTCCGGGAAGGACGGCAATCCCCTGTGCGATCCCGATCAGTGCCGGAACCCACCAGGGGGAATTCAACAACGATTTTCCGATAAGCCTTTTTTTCTGTTTCAGATGAGTTGTCAGGAGCATAATTGCGGTGATAAAAAAGCAGACGCCTACAAAAATCAGGTTTTCATGCAGGGTTTCCATTCTGCTGTCCAGTGCCAGGCCGATGATACCGGTGGGAATAGATGTCAGAATGACGAAAAAGAGAAAGCGGAGAGGGTTTTCAGCAAACCCTTCTCCGCCCTTCCTTGAGAACAGGTGGATAGCGAGATCAATCAGTTGCTTCCGGTAGTAGATCAACACCGCGAGCAGCGTAGCCATGTGCAGCACAATATCAAAATTGATATCCGGAGCCTTCATTCCAAATAACCGTCCGAACAGTGCCAGGTGGCCGGAACTGGATACAGGCAGGAATTCTGTCATCCCCTGCACAAAGGCCAGGACCAGAGCCTGCAACAGTGTCATTTAAATAGATCTCCCATCTTGAATTTATGTTTCTCGGTATTTCCTTCTGAATCCGTTCCTTCAACCTGGATTTCTTTCTCGGTGTATCCACTGGGAAGTTTGAACAACGCAGGATTCAGAGATTTTTCATTGATGGATGTGATCTCGAAAGAGGTCTTGGAAGTCAATTCGTTATTCTTGCCATAACTGAGCTGTTCAGTTTTCATGGGGAATCCCAATCCTTTCAACTTCGACTGGATCTGACTGTCCACTTGATCCACACCGGTTGTAAACATCTGGCTGTTGTTGTATTCCGGTACCAGGTTCATTGACAGCTTCGAGGTTACATAGATGAAAAATTCCTTTCTTTCATGAGTTTTGATCTTCTTGAACAGGATCTTCATGTTCGTATCATACTCTACCAGCAGGCGATACTTTTTCACCGGATAGCCGGCGACTGTTCCGGCATCACCTTTATCCACAATGTTGACAAAAACGTTACTGTAGGTCATTTTTGTCATTTTTGTCATTGTTTTCATCAATCCCAGGGCCTTTCCTTTCATGGCCTCCAGATCCAGTTTGTGATAGGTTTTGGCCTGAGGGTCGCAGAGATACATGGTCTTCCCGTCCTCAGTGACCATAAAATCTCCCTTCTTGTATAATATGGAATCGCTGAGAAATTTGATTCTCGCGCCCTTGTCCTGGGCAAAAACCTTCATTTCCTGCGGTTCCAGAACCTGCTGCATCATGGGGTTTTGCTTTTGCTGTTCAGCATTTTCTCCGTAGAGCTCTGTACTTGTTCTGGCACTGTAAATAATCCCTGCCTGGGCTACAGTGGCTGCTGCTATCAACAGGGTAATAACAAATGTTCGGATCATTCTTTTCATTGGGCCCTCCTCAAAATGGTGCTTGTAGAGATATACCACAGCTTACACTTTTCTGTCCAATTTACCTGTCACTGTTTCCCGAATCCATCGAAAACGGGCGCACTTTTCCGGGGAGCCGTGTTTTGCATATCCCTGTTCCAGAATGTGACACTTCTCAGCCAGTTCCACCACCGCATCTTTTCTGTCCTCAATTACCAGTTCAGGAAACCGGAGAATCTTCAAGATGGCACGCACGCGGAACCGGTCCATGGCAATGAAATTACGGGAGAGCTGATCCGGATGACCGCCATGTTTGACCACCAGTTTTTCCGCAAGAAATCCAATTTGTTCCCGAGCCAGAATACGAAGCCACAGGTCATAATCTTCACAGGCCGGAAGAGTCTGATCAAAATAACCAATATCCCGGAACACATTTTGGTGAATCATTACGGCGGAAGGGCTGACCAGACAAAGCTTCAGTGCGTCCCGGAAGAAACGCCCGGCTTTTTTCCCATGCTTTTTCATTGGGTTTACAAAATAGCCGTTTCGAATCCACACCTCATCAGTCTGGGAAACTCTGTATTTTGGATGGGACAGGGCATACGCCATATGTTTTCCAAGTTTTTCCGGCTTCCATTCATCGTCAGAGTCCAGAAATGCCAGCCATTCTCCTGTGGCTGCCCGGATCCCGGCGTTTCGTGCTGAACTTACACCGGAGTTTTCCTGCCGAATAACTGTTACGGTGGGAAAGTTATTCCGGATTGCGACGCTGCTTCCGTCTGTAGACCCGTCATCCACCACAATAATCTCATCCGGCTGCCGGGTTTGCGAAACAACGCTTGCAATCGCCTTAAGTACGCGCTCACGCCTGTTAAATGTTGGGATAATCACAGAAACGGAGGGTGAGGCGTGATGGGTGATGAGTGATGAGTGATGAGTGTGCAATTCCATGTTGTTCTTCCCCCCTGCTCCTACCCCTGCTCAGGCTTATATTATTCCCACTCCACTGTTCCGGGGGGTTTGGAGGTAATGTCGTAGACCACCCGGTTGATACCCTTGACTTCGTTAACAATCCTGGCGGATATATCAGCGAGCAGGCTGTGGGGCATGGGGTACCAGTCTGCTGTCATGAAGTCCTCGGATTTAACGGCCCGAAGTGCCGCGACGTACTCGTAGGTTCTGAAATCCCCCATCACTCCAACGGTTTTGACCGGAATCAGCACCGCGAAGGCCTGGGCGATTTCATCGTAAAGTCCGGCTGAACGGAGCATTTCAATGAAGATATCATCGGCTTCCTGTAAGATGGCAATTTTTTCTCTATCCACTGCGCCGGGGATCCGAACGGCCAGTCCCGGTCCCGGAAAGGGATGGCGGCCGACAATTTCCTCCGGCAGACCCAGCAGACGGCCCAATTCCCGGACTTCATCTTTGAACAACTCTTTCAGCGGTTCCAGCAGCTTCAGGTTCATGTGTGCAGGCAATCCCCCGACGTTGTGGTGGGATTTGATGGTAACCGAGGCACCGCCGTGTGCTGCGGACTCAATAACATCCGGGTACAGCGTTCCCTGGGCAAGGAAGCGGGCATTGTCAAATTGACGGGCTTCTTCCTCAAACACTTCGATAAATGTACGACCAATGATTTTACGTTTCTCTTCCGGATCAGAGAGACCAGACAATCGGTTGAGGAAGGTTTCAGAACCATCCACGGCCTTCAGGTTGAAATGAAATTGATGGGTAAAGGTTTCAATTACCAGATTTTTTTCATTTTTTCTCAAGAGTCCATGATCTACGAATATGCATTGCAGCTGATCGCCGATGGCCCGATGGATGAGGGCGGCTGCCACGGAGGAATCCACGCCGCCGGAAAGGCCACAGATGACAGTTCCATTCCCTACAATTTCACGGATGCGGGAAATTTCCGCATCCACAAATGACCCCATCTGCCAGTCCGGGTCAATTCTGGCGATGTTGATCAGGAAATTCTTCAGGATATCTTTCCCCATTTCAGTGTGGGTGACTTCCGGGTGAAATTGCACTGCGTACAGGCGTTTCTCATAGTTTTCCATGGCTGCGATCGGAGTTGTATCGGTTTCGGCAATGGCGCGGAAACCGGGAGGAACCGCTTCTACTTTATCTCCATGGCTCATCCAGGCCACGGATTCCGCCTTGGTTCCCTGAAAAAGCGGAGAATTTGTTCGGAACTTTGCTGTGGCCCGACCGTATTCCCGGTCATTGGAAGCCGCAACTTTCCCATTCAGCAGATGGGCCATCAATTGCATGCCATAACAGATACCCAGAACCGGAATACCCATGGAAAAGAGTGCGGGATCAGCGTGAAATGCCCCTTCTTCGTAGACGGAACGGGGCCCGCCGGAGAGAATAATGGCGGCCGGGGCCATTTCTCGGATTTTTTCCACAGCTGTGTCAATGGGAACGATTTCACTGTAAATGTGGTGCTCCCGAATTCGTCTTAAGATGAGTTTTGTGTATTGGGAGCCGAAATCCAGTACTACAACCTTGTTTTGTTTCATTGGAACTCCCTTCCTGCCTTCGATTCTATGTTCCCTGCCATTCTACCTTCCAAACAGAATTCTTGCAAAGGGCAAATGTCGCAGCGACGCAATTCCCGGTTCCTGGGGCAGATGCCATCTATTCCCATGTGGGCAAGGGCAAAATCAAACTGAAGGGGGTCAGCGGGGGAAAACTGGACCAGAGCTTCGGTGATTTCCCTCGCAACTTTCATGGAAGGAGAGGTTTTCATTGTAAAGCCCAGGTAACGGGAAATTCTGAGAACGTGGGTGTCCAGGGGAATAATCAGCCGGGAAGGAGAGATCAGATGGTTCCAAATACCAAAATCAGGGAATTTGCTTCGAACCATCCACCGGAGAAATAGCATCCAGCGTTTGGCCGGTCCGCCTCGTTTGGGATCTGCCAGCAGATTGGAAGCGCGCAGGGCGATTTCATTTCCGCTGCCGGACAGAAGTTCCCGAAAGAGGTTGTCTGCTGTTTCGATGGGGGAATCTTTTCTTACATGTGCACTTAACCTCCCTGATTTCAATAAAATCTCACGAATACCGGAAAGGAAAGCGATCAGACCTTCATGGCTCACAAATCGGTATCTGAAATCCGGGTAGAGTTTCTTCAAATCACTTTGTTTTGTTGTTTGCAGAGTGGTTGCTGGAGACGGCCCCAGGGGGGCCAGTACCTGTTTCACTGCCCCCAGGATGCCAGCTACTTTGCCAAAAGCAAACGAAGCGGCAATCAGCGCGGCAACCTCCCTGTCCGGTAAATCGGGATAGCGCCGGGGGAAAGTAATGGGATCCATGTTCAGTTTTTCAACAGTTGATTTACGGATTGTCAATGAATCCAGAATTGTGTGAAGTTTTTTCCTATCAGCCATAGATTATCTCCAGTTTTCTATATCAACTCTTGAAAGTATAGTGTACATTATGATAAAAATGAAAGAACAGAAAGGAAGAAACTGTGAAAGTTATAAAAACTTCGGCGATGGTCATTATTCTCCTGGTTCTGATTTCTATGATAGCTTACCCGGTTTATGTCCACGTGATGCGTCAGCAGAGTGAAAAAAAATTATTTGAATCTCTGGCCTTGCTCCAGAAGGCATTTGTCGTTGCGAGACTTGATGAAGAAAAAGCAAAACTGAACAAAGCACTGGACCATTTAGATGCACTGAAAGAAAACCTGGACAACTACGAGTTTGCAAAACTGGATAAACTCAGTAGAGAAGTATTTGATGCGGCAAACAGCATTATGGAGGCCAGAAAATCTGCTGTAATGTCCGGCGCCCACATCGCCCAACTGGTGGGCCAGGTGGATTATCTGGAGGGCGGGACCCGCGTAGTTCAGGTTGAAAGCAGCATGAAAATCCGTTCTGGAGACGTGATGACCATGAAGAAGGGGTCTGGATGTGAAATCATTTTTATTGACGGTTCCACTGTCACTCTCCGCTACCCGGCCACATTAGTTTTCAGTCAGATTGAGGAAGACAAAGTCACCCATTCTCTGAACGTGTCCATGGAGCTGAAAAATGGCGGGATCTCATTTACTGCTTCCAAAATTACAGATTATCAGCCGAAATTTGAACTGGTTATCGGAAAGGCACGGGTTCTGTACTCTTTAAACGCAATGGGACGCGCTGGACTGGACAGCAGTGTTTTGACAACAACGATTGCGTGCCTGGAAGGGAACCTTATGGTGGAGGGAGGAGAAAGAGATCGTAAACTGAGTCCACAGCAGGTTCTAAGGTTTTCCCAGCACACAATGGCAGAAAAGACCTATCTGTTGCCGCCTATGCCGCTTGCGGAAGAGCCCCCCAATTTCAAAACCATTGAGACCTCTGGAAAGGGAGGAAATGTCCAATTTCGCTGGTCAAAAGTTTATAATGCCGCAGGTTATGCCTTTGAATTGGCGAACAACACGGTTTTTGCGAGCTGTATTGAACGGCGAAACGGTTACAGCGGGACCTCCTTGACGCTTCCCATTCCGGGTAAAGGAACTTATTTCTGGCGGGTGGCAGCTTTGAACGAGGCCAATGAGCAGGGACGTTTTTCCGATATTCGTGAATTTAAGGTGGTGGGAACACGCCAACATGAGCTTCTCGTGGACCAGACGCCGCCGCCTCTTACTTTGGAGCCGATTCGCATTTTTGGTACGACTGCCATTGTGCGAGGAAAGACCGAACCCAATGCACGGGTAACGGTTAACAACCAGCTGGCGGAAGTGAAAGAAGATGGTACTTTCAGTTCCATTATTACATTGTACCAGTCCGGAAAGAACCGGATTGAGGTCATTTCCCGTGATGCCAGCGACAACGAGACAATTTTGGAAAAATGGGTATTCATAAAAATCTACTGAACATCCTATGGTTCGGAGAAGTACCAAGAAAATACGCGCGCTATGTGGGTTCCTCCCAGACGGATCTTTCCGCCTTGACACTATTTTCCCACGACATCGTTATTTTCACGGATGTTTTTTATATTGGCCACCAATCTGAAATCAAGGGAATTATCCCGGTGGATGATTATTATGTGTATACCAGACGCAGGAGTGGTCAGGACATCAGCGGTTGTATGACATTTTCTTCAGAAAAGGAATTTCGTTTAATGCTTTTCATTGAAAAAAAGTTGATGAAACTGAAGGAATCAGAACGGGTTCTTTCGCGCAACTATGAAGTGCTGAACCACGTGACCACGTCTGCAATCAATCTTTCTGATCCGGATGTCATCATGCGGGAATTTATGAACAAGGTGCAAACCCTCCTCAATACGCGTTCATGGTCATTATTGCTTTTAAATCGGGAACGCAATGCCCTTTATTTTCGAATGACCAACCAGAACGTACGGAAAAAATTGAGCAAGATTGAAATTCCCGTTGGAAGGGGTGTGGCCGGATGGGTAGCCAGTACACGCGAGGCAATCATTATCAACGATGTAGAAACGGATGCCCGCTTTTTGCAGGAGGTGGATGAAGCCACCGGTTTTGAAACAAAACGGATTATGGCTGCACCACTTGTAGGCAAAGGAGAACTGTTTGGTGTGATTGAGCTGATCAACAAAGATTCAGGAAAACCCTTCACAGATGATGACCTGGATTCCCTTAAAACCATGGTGAAATATGGATCCATTATTCTTCACAATGCATTGATGTTCAAAGAAATGGAGGAAATGACCAAGCGTGATGATCTGACGTCTCTTTTTAATTCAAGGTATCAGAATTGGTTTCTGGAGGAGTCCATTAAAAAGGCTACCCAATACCAGGGGTTCCTTTCAATAATTTTTCTGGATCTGGACAACTTCAAATCAGTGAATGACAATTATGGACATCTTGCGGGAAGTTCTGTTCTGGTGGATGTGGCTCAACTGATTAAGGAAGCAGTTCGGGAGGAAGATGTGGCCTCACGCTACGGTGGAGATGAATTTACCGTTATCCAGCCTGGACTGACTGCTGAAGAAAGTCGAAAATATGCGGAAGCAATTTCCAGATCCGTTTGCAACTATAACTACCGCGATATTCGATTGACTGTCAGTATTGGCATTGCCTCTTTCCCGGAACATGGATCAACAACAGAAGCAATTCTATCCAAAGCGGACAAGGCGATGTATAAGCGAAAAATGAACCAGAAGAATGGTATTGAAATTGCCGAGTGACAACGTTAAGATAATTCTGTCATAATGCTTATGCCTGTTCCTTTGTCGGGCTCCGGAGGACGACCGGATGAATCAAATGGCGAAACTTCAGCAGGAGTGAATGATGGGTGTGATGAATCCGCTCTCGTGGTTATCGATTTTTTCAAGTGATCTTGCGATTGATCTGGGGACAGCCAATACCCTTGTATTTATCCGCAACAAAGGAATTGTTGTGCGTGAACCTTCCATTGTTGCAATTAATGTCAAAAACAACCGCGTGGAAGCTGTAGGATCAGAAGCAAAAGAAATGCTGGGAAAGACTCCTTCCAACATTGTGGCAATTCAGCCGATGAAAGAGGGAGTTATTGCTGATTTTGAAGTAACAGAGAGAATGTTGGATTACTTCATTAAGAAAGCGCATAACCGAAGGGTCGCGGTACGGCCCCGGATTATTATTTCTGTGCCTTCCGAAATTACTCAGGTGGAGCGTCGTGCGGTTCGGGATTCTGCCTTGAAGGCCGGAGCATCAGAGGTTTATCTGGTAGAGCAGGCAATGGTGGCAGCTATTGGCGCCGGTCTGCCAATCACAGAACCAACCGGAAACATGATTGTGGACATCGGCGGCGGTACCACTGACGTTGCTGTGATTTCGCTGGCTGGTATCGTGTTCTGCAAGTCGCTTCGAGTTGCCGGGAATGAGATGGATCAGTCGATTATCCGATACATTAAGAAACAATATCGCCTGCTGATTGGAGAGAGAACGGCAGAAGACGTGAAAATAAATATCGGTTCTGCCTATGCGCTGGACAAGCAACTGGAAATGGAGATAAAGGGACGCGACCTTGAAACAGGGCTCCCCAAGGGGCTGACGCTCACTGATTCAGAGATTCGGGAAGCGTTGACACCGGCCGTGGACAGTATTGTGGAGACAATCAAGATAACTCTGGAAAAGACACCTCCCGCTCTTTCGGCAGACATTGTTGACAGGGGCATCATTCTGGCAGGCGGCGGGGCACTCCTCCGTAATCTTGACAAGAGACTTCGGGAAGAAACAGGGTTGCCGGTATCATTAGCAGAGGATCCGTTAACCTGTGTGGTGCTGGGTACCGGCGCTATGCTTACCAATATCAATTTACTCAGGAAGATTTCTCTGACAAGCTGAAAATGGATGATGCCGCATCGCGGCCTGTGATTTGTATTTGGTGATTTGGAAAGACAAAAAAGAGCCGGGCAGAAAAGCCCGGCTCTTTTCATTCCATTCACAAGATAGGATCTACAAATTAGAGATAAAGTAATCGGAAATGCGCCAGAAAAGATACTTGCGGGTCTGGCGTCCCCGAATCGAGTGTTTCTTTCCCGGATACACCATCAGATCAGGGAAACGATCCGTTTCTACAAATTTGTTCAGAAGGAGTTCCGTATTGTGAAAGTGAACATTGTCATCTGAGACACCTGCCATAATCAACAGCTTCCCCCTCAGTTTACCTGCCCATGTTAAAACGGATGAGTTCCTGTATCCATCCGGATTTTCCTGTGCTGTCCCCATGTAGCGTTCAGTATAAGCGGAATCGTACATGTGCCAGTCTGTGACCGGTGCCACGGCCACGCCCACCTTAAACTGTCCGGCGAAACGAGTCATGGCCATACAGGTCATGTACCCGCCGTAACTCCATCCCCAGATACCGGCTCTGGAACGATCCAGAAAAGTGAACTTTTGACAGATTGCGTCCAGCCCGGCAACCTGATCTTTCAACTCCAGGTCTCCCATATTGTGATAAATTGCCCGTTCAAAAGCACGGGATCGATCCGATGAACCCCGGTTGTCCATCCGAAAAACGCAGATGCCTTTTGTGTTGAGATATCGATGCCAGAGATCATTCCGAGAAGAATAACGGCTGGATGCAACCTGTTCGTGAGGGCCGCCGTAGGTATAGACAAGCACTGGATATTTTCTGCCTGACTCAAGAACAGCTGGCCGATCCAGCACGCCATAAAGAACGACATTATCTGTCGTTGTAAAATGAAACTGGACATGGACATTCTTTGCCAGCCCTGGTATGTCGGGAATTGTGTCATGAAAGAATTCCCGTTTGCCCTTTCCCGTTGTTACCAGTGTCGCGACGGGAGGCTGGTTCAGGCGACTGGCAAATACAAGATAGTGATATGTATCCACAGACATTGAAACACGGATCCACCCTCTGTCTTCCTCCACCGGTAAAACTCTGCCGGTGTTGAGATTCAGATTCATCAGTCGATTTTCGGTTGGATTGTCAGCTGATTCGGTAAAATAAACCTGTTCCCCGCTTACTCCGACAATCTTAAGCACAGGACTCTTCTCATGAGTCATAGGCAATTTGGTAGTCCCGTTTGGTTTCGGGTAAACCAGATAAATCTGGTTGATGCCGGACTCTTCGGATGTCCACAGAAAAGCGTTCCGGCTGGGAAAGTAGTGAAAACTTTTGTTGAGATTAAGCCAGCATGCATCATGTTCATGGTAAATCAGCGTGGGCTTCAAGTTTCTGTATCGGTAGATATACAGATTCTTCTGATCACGGCTTAAAATCTGAATAGTTGGATCTTCACCCATAAAATGAACCCTGACGAGATACCAGTCCCCTCCCAGAGGGACCGGCACTTTTTTCAGATTTCCAGTTTTCAGACAAGCACGATAAAGGGAGACATCTGCATTTATTCCTCCTGAAACAGGATAGCGCTGCAACTGGTAGCGGGGTTTAAATGAAGTGTCTCTTGGAAGTGCCCATTTTGCCATTCTGGACTCATCCACGTGGGTGAAATAAAGGAAACGGCTATCCGGGGACCACCACATTCCCTGGTAACGATCCAATTCTTCAGCTGCGTTAAAATCTGCCATTCCATTATAAATGTTGTCACTTGCACTTTTTGTGAGCCTTCTGTATTTGCCTGTGGAGACCTCTACCAGATATATTTCACCGTTTGAGACTACGGAAATCGTGTTATCATCTGGCGACACCAGAGGAAACAGTACGGGATTCAATTTAACAGGAATTACTTGTTTTTTGCCCGTGGCAATGACCACCTGCCATAGCTTTCCTCCGTTCTTATAGAGGATCTTCTCGGAATTGTGAAACCATGAAAAGAACGTGACGCCGCCACCGCCTATTCGCATCCTTTCCTTGAGTTCTTTTTCCGCTTCCGATTCATTGCTTTTCTGTTCAGCTCCGGCCAATTTCATTTCTCTATTGGTTTTCAAATCTGTTACCCAGAGTTCATTTACCTCAGCATCAGGGGAAGGTTTCAGATAGGCAAGATAGTTTCCCTGACGCGACCATTTTAAAGAAAAAGGGGCGAGGCTTCGGGTCTGTATTGCGTCCATTGTCCGTGTAAAGACCGGGTCAACTGGTTGTACCGCCCATACGGGAACAGACAACAAGAGAAAGACGAAAAATTTCTTCATTTGGAAGCTTCATCCTGCCAGACAAGAGAGGGCGTAATGAGAAGCGGACGGCCCATAGGTGGCAATTCCAGCAAGTCCTGCAATTTTGTGCTGACTTTTGCCTGTCGATCCAGGATCATTTCAATAAAGCTCTTCCGGCTGCTGAATACTCGGTAGCGGATGGAAGTAAGTTTTGCCCGCTTTGCCGCTTCTTTCAGTGCTTCCCTGAGTCCACCAATGCGGTCCACAAGGCCCAGTTCGAGCCCTTTTCTACCCGAATAAATACGGCCCTGGGCTAGCTCCTCGACTTTTTCCATGTCCATTTTTCGGGATGCTGCGACCCGGCTCTTAAAGACGGTGTAAATTTTCAGCATCTCGTCAGTCAGAATATTGGCCTCTTCAGGTTTTAATTTCTGGTAAGGAGAAAGAAAATCAGAGTACTTCCCTTTTTGAACAGGATCAATGTGCACTCCGACCTTATCCATGAGACGTGTAAATTCCGGAACAATGGAAATGACACCAATAGAACCGACAATGGATGCGTTGTCAGCTAAAATTTCATCACATCCGCAGGCGATGTAGAAACCACCGGACGCACCCATGCCGCCGATGGAGGCGATCACCGGTTTTTTCTTTGCAGCCCTCCGGAGTTCCTGATAGATCAATTCAGAAGCAAGGGCGGAGCCACCTGGAGAGTTAATGCGGAACACGATTGCTTTGACCATGGAATTGTCGGCTGCCCGCCGAATGGTGCGGCAAATGGTGTCACTTGCAATCACAGAGCTTCCGCCGAAGGGGCTTGGGTTTGCTGTTCCCATCTGGATTTCTCCTTCGGCGACAATCAGGGCAATGCGACCGGAAGAGGATTGAAGATTTTTGCTTTGTGAGTAACGGGCAATTCCAACGGTGTCAGAATATAGATCTTCCTGGTCGAGCTTGTATCCAAATGTATCAACGAAACCGTCAGCTTTTGCTTCTTGTGGGGAAAGTGCGAAGTACTTGCCTTCGTATAGATTTTTCTGGAAGTTTTCCTTGTCGAGTCCACGGGCCGCGGGAATTGAATCTGTAAAATTTTTCCAGACGTCATCCAGATAAGAGGCCAATTCCTCCCGAAGATAACTGGACATTGAATCCCGGGAGAAGGGTTCTCCTGCTCCCTTGTACTTTCCGATGTGAACGACATTCATTTTGATGCCCAGTTTTTCTTGCAGAAGCTCCCGCATGAATATCTGAGGCGCATAGTATCCGGTCATTGTGACATAGCCGCCCTCGGTTCCCTGCATCACTACCTTTGCTCCTTTGGGTACGACATAGTAGCTGCCGATCGAGATTGCATCAAAATAGACGGTGACAGGCTTCTTCACCTTTATAACTGTCGCGAGGGCCTGCCTTAATTCTTCTTTCTGAGCCATTGACATTGCCAGAGAGTTGCCATAGACCAGAACTCCTTCAATATGGCTGTCCCTCGCAGCTTTATGTACGGCGTCAATCATATTATGAAAATCCAGACTCCTCTGAAATGGCAGCTCCGGTGTCTGCTCAGTTAGTCCTCTGTCAAGGGAAATTACGAGGGCTGATTTGGATGGTACGGTTGCCTGGCCGGTGAGGTAACCGATGGAACGGCCAACCAGCACTACAAGCAAAGCGAAAAATACCAATACTACGGTTACAATCAGGATTGTTTTCTTCAAAGGAGCCTCCTTTCTGGATATGATCAGAATATTCTCACAATTCATTATAAAATGTTTCGTGGCACTTCCAAGGGTATAGTAGAATAAAAATCAGTACTTGTCAGGGGGATGTTATCCGCGAGTTCCGGGTTTTTCTGGTTTTGTTTCTTCTGAATCTCTTGTTGGTTTCCGTCCAACTAAAAGACGATACCGGTGTGCTGTATGTTGAAAGAACAGTTAACGCGGTTTCTATTCCTGTCGTTACAGCGTCGATTACCTTGACTCGGTGGGTCAAAAAAACATACAAAACCTATATTGATAACATCCATGCTCAGGAAGAAAATCGAAAATTGAGGGAAGAAACATTTAACTTGCGCACACGGCTTTTGCTGAATCGAAATCTAAACTATGAAAATCGTCACTTAAGGGACCTGTTAGCGTTAAAACGAAAACTTGAACGCCCAGGCCTGGCTGCCAGCGTAATTGGTAATGCCTCCTTTAGTGGCATGAATCTGGTACTCATTGATCGGGGAGAACGGGACGGTGTAACAAAAAATATGGCTGTGATCAGTGAAACCGGACTGGTAGGCCGTGTGTGGAAGGCTTTTTCTCACCAGTCTCAGGTCCAGCTGCTCTCTGATCCAGCTTCAGGCTATTCAGTTCGGATTGAAGGAGCACCATCTGCCGGGCTTCTTTCAGGCGAGGGAGACATTCGCATTGGTTCAATCCGATATTTCCCGAACAACGAAGTAGTGAAGCAGGGTGCCCGAGTCATTACGACGGGGGGAGATGGTATTTGTCCCGCAGGCGTCGAAGCTGGGGAAATTATATCTGCTGTTCCAACGGACAGTTTCTTTCAGAATATCAAAGTAGCTTTTTCCGCTCCACTGAGTAATCTGGAGCACGTGCTGGTTCTCAGATCCAATGTGTCCAGGCCGGATACTGGTAAAAAGGGAAGTGGGAAATGATCGTAGGTTATGACGTTATACTGGTCATCATAACAATTTTTCTTCAATCAATGCTCATCAATATTTTCCCTCTCCCTTTTGCGAGGGTAGACCTTCTCCTGATACTGTCTGGAATCTATTCAATTCGAAGCACCGTGGGCCGAGCTATGGCATTTGTTTTTTTTGGCAATCTGATGATGGAACTGGTGTATCCTGCTTCCCCGATTACTGGAATAAAAACCATGTCTGCCCTCGTGCTGGCCTTTGCCCTGCACCAGTTTGCCAGGAGAGTTGTGGTGAAGGGCGCTGCAGCTTGTCTGACAGTTGGTGCCTACGCACTTTTTGTTGCACTGGGGGCCCGGTGGCTTTCTTCGCTCCTCGGCTTTGCACTCCTGCCTGTTTCGATCTACGGTTATATCGTTTTTCTCCTTTCCACAACTTTTCTCACATGTCTGGTTATCGGAAGAATAGATGTTCAGTGAAAGCCATCCTGTCTTTCGAGGTCGTATTCAGTTCTTTTATATTGTTGTTATGGGAGTGTTTTTGGCGCTCTTTTTCCGGTATTGGTATCTTCAGGTGGTGTTAGGGCCATCGTATTTTCAGGCAGCGGCAGATAATACACTTCGGGAAGTTACCATTCCTTCCAGAAGGGGGAGAATTTATTCAAAGGACGGAAAGGTTCTGGCGGATTACAAAGTAGCGTACGATATTATGCTGGACCGGAGCACTTTCCACGCAGACCGTTTGAAAGCAATTGCAGAATTTCTGGAACTTTCACCCGATGAATTACAAGACAGAATCGGGCGATACAAAAGAGTTCCTCTTTATAAACCGGTACCTGTCCTCGAAAACCTTTCGTTTTCTGAAATTGCCCCACTTGAAGCAAGAAAAAAAGATTATCCGGAAATTTTTGTTGAACTTGCACCTCAGAGGTTTTATCCATACAGGGGAATGTTCGCACATACTGTGGGATACATCGGTGAACCGACAGAGCAAGAAGCACGCAATCTGTTCACTTTGCAGAAAGTAGGAAAAATGGGAATAGAGAAATCATATGATGAGATTCTCAGGGGAAAAGACGGAACTCGAAGAATTGTGGTGGATTCAAGTAATCATTTCATCCGGACACAGCTGATCCATGAACCCCGTCATGGAAAGAATCTGACCTTATCTCTGCTTTTCCCCCTTCAGCAACTGGCTATGAAGTACCTGGGGAAATACCAGGGTGCTGTCATTGTGATGAGTCCACGGGATGGTCGGATATTTGCCATGGTTTCAGGTCCCACATTCGATCCGAATATCTTAACTTTTCGATTCAGACAAAAGGAATGGGAGGCATTAAAGACAGCTAAAGGTGAACCCATGCTGAATCGTGCAACCCAGGGCACTTATCCCCCGGGGTCAATTTTCAAACCACTGGTGGCACTTGCTGGTTTGAAGTCGGGCTTAACGCCCGGGACGCGATTTACCTGTCAAGGCGGCCTGGAGGTGGGAGGGCGAACCTTTCTCTGCTGGAACGAGGAAGGCCACGGAAGTTTATCCCTGACAGGGGCCATTGCCCACTCCTGCAACGTATACTTTTACAATGTGGGATTGAAGATCGGCATTGACAAACTTTGGCCTGTTGCCAGAGAATTCGACATAGGTACGAAAACAGGTATTGACATACCGGGAGAAAAATCCGGCTTACTCCCAACTCCTGAATGGAAGCGGAGAAAAACCGGTCGCCCGTGGTTTCCCGGGGACACACTGAACACCTGCATTGGTCAGGGATATTTATTGATGACCCCTGTTCAGGCGGTATCCATGACTGCCAGTATTGCAAACAATGGAATATTATTGACACCTCATCTCGTAAACAAGAAAGGAAAGAAATGGATTCGAGGGAAGGTAGATTTACCGGCTAGTGACTTCAGGGCGGTCAAGAGAGGGATGCGAATGATGGTGACAGGTGGCACCGGAATGGCCCTGAGTGAGTTGGGCCTACCTGTTGCCGGTAAAACCGGTACAGCACAGACGGTGTCCGGCGCAGACCGAAAAGCACTGGAATTGTCCTGGTTTGTTGGCTTTGCCCCTGTCCGTGATCCTGAAATAGCCGTTGCCGTGATCGCGGAGAAGGGAGGCCATGGTACAGACACCGCAGTACCTATCGCTTCAAAAATTATTGAGTTTTTTCGGGATAACAGGGAGATGTTCAAATGAAGGGCCGCTTTGATGTCCCCTTGTTTCTTGCACTTGTTCTGGCGCTGGTCCTGGGGATGATTACTCTGAGTAGTGCTGCTGTTACTGTAAAAGGAGGAGATACCCTGATATCACGGCAACTTGTCTGGATTTGCGCAGGGCTGGCATTGGGGACAATTGCATTTGCGGTTAATTATCGCGTGTGGATAGAATTTGCTCCGTTATTTTACGGATTTGCCATGTGCCTTTTGTTTCTTGTTCTGGTATTTGGATCGTCAATCCACGGTTCCCGGTCCTGGCTGGACCTTGGAGCTTTCCGACTTCAACCAGCGGAGCCGTTGAAACTGTCAGTTCTGCTTATGCTTGCCTGGTTATCCAAGGGAGACAAAACGTCTCATCTTGATCTTCTGGCAATTTTCAAGAGTGCTGTCGTTGTAACGATTCCGGTGCTCCTAATTCTATTGCAGCCGGATTTTGGCACTGCGTCCACTATTCTGATTATGGGGGCCGGTAGTGTTTTTCTATTGGGGATGCGACCCCGTGTGTATGTAATCCTGTTCATTCTGATAGCGGCCGTTGGATTCACAAGCTGGCATTACATGTTTAAACCTTATCAGAAGGAGCGTGTTCTGACCTTTTTCAACCCGGAAAGAGATCCTCTTGGACGTGGGTATCATGTCATTCAATCCAAGGTGGCGGTAGGATCTGGCCAGTTGACAGGCCGGGGCTATCGAAAGGGGACCCAGAGCCGGCTCAAATACCTGCCGGAACCCCATACGGACTTCATCTTTGCGGTTTATGCTGAGGAATTTGGCTTTGCAGGGGTGGCGGTGGCACTGGCGATTTTCTTTCTTATTATTTCAAGAATGGTGAACATATCGCAGGTGGCATATGACAAACCGGGAATGGTGATTGCCTTCTGTTCGGCGGTGCTTCTTTTTTACCAGATTGCAGTGAGTACCGGTATGATTGTCGGACTGCTCCCCACAACCGGGATTCCACTGCCATTTTTTTCATATGGGGGATCCGGAACAGTTACGTATCTGATCATGACGGGACTGGTACTGAATGTATTTCGAAACCGCTTTCAGCGGGTCTGAGTGCGAACAGGGGGGATAAATGAAAGTATTGCTGATTTACAACCCATTTGCTGGCCATGGGCAGGCAAAAAAAATGTTACCCAAAGTAGAACAGGCTTTCCAGGAACGGGGAATAGACTTTGATCTGGCTTTGACAGACTATCCCGAGCATGGCAGCGTGCTGGCGGCTGAAGCGAGTTTTCGTGACTATGACGGAATCGTAGCTGCAGGAGGGGATGGGACCCTGTTTGAAGTCATCAATGGCTGTTACCGGAACAGGAAGAAACTCAAAATTCCCATCGGCGTATTGCCCATCGGTACTGGAAACGCTTTTGCCCGTGATCTGGGATTGGAGTCTTCCAATTGGTTGGAGGCTGTGGAAATTATTGCAAATGGAAAGCGCCGCAAAGTGGACGTGGGGTGTTTCCAGACTCATGGTCAGACCTATTATTTTCTGAACATTCTTGGACTGGGTTTTGTGGCTGACGTAACGAAAACCGCTAAAAAATTGAAAATGCTGGGCAATGTCTCGTACACGCTGGGTGTCCTGCATCGAACCATTCGCCTCAATTCCTTTTTAGCCAATATTCGGCTGGATGGCCAGACATTGGATCGCGACTGCATTTTTATCGAAATTTCCAATACCCGTTACACGTCAAATTTCCTGATGGCACCCGGTGCTTCCATTGATGATGGTTACCTGGATGTCACAATCCTGAATCGGGTTACACGTCGAAGGCTGCTTCAGGCATTCCCCAGAGTATTCACGGGAGAACACGTCAAGTTGCCGGAAGTTGAAACGTTTCAGGCACGGGAGATTTTGATTGAAACCCCCGGGGGAGAAAAAGTGTTGACACCGGATGGCGAAGTATTGGGCATTTCTCCAGTGAAAATTACCTGCCTGGAACAGGCTTGCGAGATTTTCTGGAAATGAGGCAGATTCGGTCTGTCCTGATCTGGTGTATTGCCCTGGTCTGGCTGATTCCTGCGCTCATTTTTGTAATCGTTGCTTCCTATCTTGTTCCTGCGAAGCGGTATGACCCTATTGTTAAGAAGCTGGCCCGGGCACTTTTCTTTCTCATGGGAATTCGTCTGACCATTGAAGGCAGGGAAAATGTGGATCCCAAACAGACCTATCTGTACATGGCTAATCACATCAGTATGCTGGATGTCCCCTTGTTTCAGGCCGTCATCCCCCAACTGGCACGGGGAGTTGAAGCAGAGGAACAGTTCAATTGGCCGATTTTCGGATGGGCCATTCGCCGGGCAGGCAACATCCCCATTAACCGCAAGGATGTTCGTGCGGCAATTCCCAGCGCAAAGGAGACGGCAAAGCGTCTGCAGGAGGGCCTTTCCATGATTATTCTTCCGGAGGGGGGCCGTACCCTTACGGGAAAGATGAAGCCATTCAAGAAGCTTCCGTTCCATCTTGCAAAAGAGGGACATGTTCCCATTATCCCCATCGGTGTTTCAGGACTCTACAGGGTTATGAAGAAGGGGGACTGGATGATTACACCTGGTCCGGTAAAGGTTCGGTTCGGCAGGCCAATCGCTCCGAAAACGATTGAGTCACTTTCGGTCCCGGAACTTCGTGATCTTGTGCGGGGGAGAATCGAACAATTAATTGATTGAAGATTTGAGTTTGAGCCCATTGTGCCGACCTTGAATATCAAAGTGCTGTCAAATGAACGTGGATGAGTGAAAAAACGGCCGACAATTAGACTGGCAGAGAAGAATCGGGGCCCGGAACAACACAATTTCTACCCTGGTTCTTGGCCCTATACAGGTTGATATCTGCTTTCTTGATTAGCATAGTGGCAGAATTGCTCGTGACTTTCAGGGGTGTTGAAATCCAGGATATGCCACAACTGACCGTGATATCCGTTTTCTCGAAGCTATCTGTTACAAGGGGGGCGGATGCGATGATCGTGCGTATTTTTTCAGCCAATTTAACAGCGCCCCTTGCATTTGTCCCCGGTAGAAGGATGATGAACTCTTCTCCTCCGAAACGGGCAATAATGTCTGTCTCCCGGCAGGCGCCGCGCAAAAGTTCTGCAAGATGGATCAATATCAGGTCTCCGATATCGTGGCCATGATTGTCATTTACGTCTTTGAAGTGGTCAACATCCAGTAGGATCAACGACAAAGTGCCACCGCCCTTCCCCCGACTCAAAAGACCGAGTGCCCTTTTCAGAGATCTTATGAAATATCGTCTATTGTAGAGACCGGTAAGGAAGTCCGTTTCCGCCATCACCTGGAGTTGGATGTTTTTTTCCGCAAGAGTCCGGTTTGCTTCTTCAACCTGCATGGTTTTTTCCCTGACAATCCGGTTTAGTTTTTCAGTTTCTTTTTTCAGATAGCGGATCCGCCACCAGACCATCAACCAGATGCCCACTGCAATCAACAGAAAAATGAGTACAAGGAAAAACGGATTTTGCCAGAATGGTGTTGGAATTGCGATACTGATCAGAGAGGTTTCAAAGCTTTGACTGCTACCGGCGAAAGCAGAAACCCGAACCTTGAAAGGAAATTTTCCCGCCGGAACGTTGGTGTAGCGAGCTTGTATCTGTTGTTTGTTTGAAACCGTGACCCAGGTATCATCCACCCCTTCAAGCTTATGCTGAATTCGAATGCTGTGCTCATTTCTGAACCAGATGACATCGAAGAAAAAGGTCAGTGCCCTTGCTCCGTACGGGATGGCTATGGACGAGTCAGTCGGATGAATCAGGTTGTAATCTTTGCCGTTAAATCGATACTGAAGCTGTTTCAGAACAATGCCTGGTTTATTCGGGTTGTCCCATTGAGGGGAAGGGCTGGGTTGGATTCGAGCGGCACCACCGAAGAGCCCGAACCAGATGTTGCCCTGTTTGTCCCTTGCCAGCGCATTGTGGGTCGTAAACTCGTTACCGGGTAATCCTTCATCAATGGTGAGAATTCGGCTGACCCGTTGTTTTGTCGTATCGAGGAGAGCTGCTCCCCCGTCGGTACCCACCCATATTTCATGGTCGGACACTGGGAGAAGAACTGTTGTACTGGGATTTGGCAGTCCGGTTTCTGTTGAAAATAAATGGAGGTCTTTCCCATCAAAACTTACAATTCCATAGTTGGTGGAAAGCCAGAGTTTGTTCTGAAAAATTACCATATCATAAACAGCTTCCACCCTCCTGTCCTTTGGGGTCACCTGATGAAAGGTCTTGCCGTCAAATTCCACCACCCCACTGCCCAGAGTGGCCAGTAGAATGTGCCCATTTGGGAGTGGAAGGAGGCAGCGCACGTAAGAGATTGGAAGTCCGTTCGCCATGGAGTATGTTTGAATCTCTTTTCCCTTCAACACAGAAAACCCTTCTTTACATGCCACGTAGAGGAGGCCATTTCCCCCCTCCACTACGTCGGTGACATTATCTCCGGCGAGACCGTCCTTCTTGCGGATGAAATGGAGGTTGTTTCCATCCATCCGAACCAGGCCTCCTCCCTCAGTCCCGATCCAGTAATCACCGCTTTTTGAACGAATGATAGCCCATGCTGCATACTGCTGGAAGTAGGGAATTGGAAGACGGTGAAGTTTGCCTGAGAATGAAATCGTGTACAGGCCTCCGGTGGACCCTATCCACACTTCGCCAGAATCGGAATCCACATGAAAACAGACAATACTATTGGCAAACATTCCGGCATGGGTATCATAGACCACAATGTCGGAGGAGCTGAGTTTTGACACGCCGTGGTTGGTTCCAAACCACATTTCGCCATCCCGATCCAGAAATGTCGTCCAAACCGGGATGCCTGGGAGACCGTTCTGCTCATCGTAAAAGGAATACTTAGTTCCCTTGAACCGAAACAGACCCGTGTTGGTCCCCACCCATAGGGTACCATCGGGCATTTGCTCCACGGAATGAATCTGCTGTCCCGCAGAAAGCACTGTTCCAAGCTGTGTGAGCTGTTTCTGTTCCGGGGAAAAATTCCATGTACGGGACCGACTCCACAGAAGAATCCCCTGGTCCTGATCCTTTCTCAATCCTGTAATCCCCTGCATCTCCAGAATGTTTTCCGGTTTATTTTCAATTCGGATCAGGCCCCTGCTTTCACTTGCAACGTATGGGACGCTGTGTACAGAGAAAATACCGTTCAGATCTCGGGGGAGGGAGAAAGGGAGATTTTTCCATTCATCACCAATGCCGCCCTCTATCAATCCCCTGCCTTTGAAGATCGCGTAAATTTTATTACCTGCTGCGCATGCCTGGATCACTTCCCCGGCAGGGCCAGAGCGGTGGAAAGTGCCGGTCGCATTATCAAACCAGGCCATTCCCCGTAGTGTAACAGCCCAGACATGACCCTCAGTGTCTTCAAAGAGCTGCAGGCAGCTTTCATGGGGCAGTCCATCGATTTCCCTGAACGTGTCAAAGTGCTGGCCATTGAATCGGGATACACCTCCGGTGCAGCCGAACCAGAGGTAGCCGCTTCTATCCTGTATGATTGCATTGACCTGGGAAGAAGCCAGCCCGTTTTCAGTTGAATAATTTCTGAGTGGCAGAACCTGAGAAAAAGCGGGCAGCGTCAGCCAATACAAAAGCAAAAAAAACAATAAAAACTGCTGTTTCATGGTGACATTTTACCAGAAAAACCAGCCCGGTACATAAAATGAATGTGAGGGTACATTGCGAAATGAATGGATTCCAATTCACTCGGAAAATCGTGGTGTGAAGAAAGAGGGGGGAGAAGGGGTAATCCCCTTCTCTCCTCTCTTCTTAGTTTTCTTTTGTCAGCGCAGGATCTACTTCAGCTTTTCCTTGATGGCATTGTAATTTTCCACAGCGGACTCATATAGACTTTCAGCGTAATCCGGATTGTGAAGATATGCATTGCTTTTGAAATATTTCTCCACCTCGCGGACTTTCCGAAATTCGCGTTCCACCATGCGTGCATCTTTTCTGGATATTTTCTGCTTTTTGTCCGATGCGATCTGCAGTTCCTGAATTTTGGTTGCCAGGTCTTTCTGATGTGAGATTCCTGTTTCAACCCACTCGTCCAGCATGTCACCATAATCTTCATCATGGCAGTTGAGACAGGCCTGTCGGACAGATTTAACAGTGACGGGTTGCCCATCCATTACATCATGGCAATCTGTGCATGTAACCTGATCAAGCATGGGATTTGGGTCACCGTTCTCAAACCCGGGAAGGTTCCCGTTAAACATCTGGCTCTCTGTCTGGTGACAGGTTGTGCACCGATCTTCCACATTTTTCAGCTCCTGGTGATGGCAGGTATTGCATTGTGCGAGGGTTAATGTCGTCAAGCCGTGTTGTTCCACGGAATGACAGCGGCCGCATGCAGTCCCCAGTGTGCGAATATGGTTTTGATGTGGAAAATCTACTTTCCCCTTGTATAGAAGATTTTCCGGCATTCCCAGGCGATTGTGGCAGAGAGAAGCACAGTAACCATCAGGCGTGCGAAGCGGGCTGGGTCGGTTTTTCAGCGGTCTTGAGGATATTTTGTCTACTTCATCAAGAGTGAATTTGAGGAGTTTTACACTGTATTCCACGTTGTGAGCCGCATGACCATTTTTTACCAGTTCGAAATCATGCCGTGCTTCGTTGAGAATTTTTCTGGAAATCTCTGAATGTTTCCCCGACGAAGCCGTGTCGATACGGCCCTGAACATAGCTCTGCATTGATTTGAAGGACTGCTGCCAGTCGCTCAGCATCTTGTCATAGCCGGGTTGATGGCAAGTGACGCAAGCTGCTGCCGCCGGCATACGAGTGGATTCAGTTACAAATCCATTTTTCTTTTTTATCGGGTCAATGTGACAACCTTCACAGGTTACCTGTGCGGCAAACATCCGGCTGGGATAATCACCGATTCCAATGCCGCCGACCCCCATATAGAGTGATTTCTGTGCAGAATGAAGGTTTTCATGGCAATTCTGGCAGCTTGTATCAAAGGTTTTCACCATCTTCAGGTTGCCATGGGTGATTTTGCCATGGCACTCAAAGCAGTCAACTCCCTGACCGGTGACATGAATGTCGTGGAGTTTTTCATTTGGTGGTGTTTTCTGTGGTTCCACGTGGCATTTGTGGCAGACGCCTTCCACCAGTTTTCCAGTTCCATCCGTGATTTTGAGATGACATTCACCGCAGGAGACTCCGAGTTTCAAATATTTTTCATGATTAAAAGAAAATCCATGGCGTGTAACAGTTTCCTTTGGTGTCCCATGGCAGGAAGTGCAGCCGGTGATGGAATCTGAAGGAGCAGCTCCCATGAAATGGCAGGTGAAGCAGACCGTTTCCTCCACAGCATTGTGTCCCCCCTGAACGATATGAGAATGGCATGATGAGCACCGCATCTGTATCCCTCTGAGCTTGGTGGCAAGATGTTGTTTGTGATTGAAAGAGTTCTTGTCCACCAGTTTCAAATTTTCCTCAAAGAGAACTGTCTGATCGTGACATTTCAGACACGTCCCGGTTTCCACCGATGCATGAGGCTGCATATCATACAGTCCGACCATATAGCGGAATGTCAGCCACGGCATCCTGTAGCGGAGGTTGGGATGACATTCTATGCAGGCGGTTTTGCTGTGGGTAGAGCTTTGCCATGAGTCATAGTACGGTTTTTCGTAGTGGCAGGAGAGGCAGAATTCGGGGTCTGAGGACCGGATACTCACATAAAGGGAAGGCAACACGACAAGGATTGTGACCGCAAACAACAGCGCATACGTGAGGTGTCTACTTTTTCTCATTTGAACTCTCCTCTTCGTTCGCCGTAAGTTTTTCATATTCAAGCGGATGTTCTTCAATCATTTCTTCTTCCGTTATATTCCCGGTAAAAATCACCATATTTGCAGGAAATTTGGACGGATTCAGATGGGCATTATACATATGCCAGAACACGATGGCCAATGTGGCCAGTAGTGCCTCATCTGAATGCATGATTTTAGCGATATGCTCTATCAGGAGGGGGAAATTGTGCATGAAGAAGTTATGGAACCACAATACAGTTCCGGAACAGATCATGATAATACACCCCCAATACACTGCCCAGTAATCGAATTTCTCCACGTAGGAATAACGGCCGAATTTTGGTTTTTCTTTTGACAGTCCAAGGAAATAGCGAATATTCATAAGAATATCAGCTCCATCTTTCGGCATGGGGATCATTTGTTTGAAATTGTCCCTCCCTTCCTTTGTGAAAATGATAAAGAAAAGATGATAGACGGAGACATATATCAAGCCGGTAGCCCCTATCCGATGAAGGATTCTACTTACTTCAATCCCACCCATCAATTTCAAAAGATACGAGGACATGCCTCCGTGTGAAAACTTAATGGGCATGCCGGTAATCACAAGAATGATGACACTGATTGCCATGATCCAGTGCTGAATACGAACGTTCAGGCTGAACCGTTTGAACATCCGGGATTCTTTGGACTCATCGGCCGAGAGGATTTCCCTGATTCTGGCCTCAACCCTTGGCCGTACTGCAGCTGCGATGTCTTTGGACATCCCCGTAACCAGGCGGTCAATTTCGATGTACACGAGATTTTCCGTTTCCCTGCGCAATCGGCGCCCGGCCCGTCCGGAGGGCAAGCTCAGTTCCCGGCCCACATCCTGCAACACCTTGTCGGCGACATCGAGGGATATGGATTCTTTCAGTTTTTCGGTATTCATTTATCCATCTCCTTTGTTTCCTTTTTCTCTTTCAACTTTCGTCTCAAATCCAGGAAAATATGAATAAAAAGAGCCAACATGGTCAATGAAGTGAGCCAGAAGAAAAAATTTGATATGTAGTAGACAAGTCCGGAATCCCTGTTTTCAGGGTTCAGATGAATTTTCCCCTTTGCAAAATTTTCATTGGCGCCTTTGTGGCACTTGCCGCATGTTTTGGGGATATTTGCCGGATAAACTGATGATTTGGGATCATCCTGTTTGCGGATGGTATGCGTTCCATGACAGCTCGTGCAGTTGGCTACCGTTTTTTCACCCAGGCGCAGTGCGATTCCGTGAAAACTCTGAGTGTAGGTGTCTGCCTGATCCGTTGTCAGTTTGAATTTGCGCATTAAGCTGTAGTTGTCGTGGCAGCTTTTGCAGGTGTCCGGAACGTTCTGCTTGCTCGTATGTGAAATGGACATATCGGAAGAGTACAAATCATGCTTGCCGTGGCAGTCTGTGCATACCGGGACATTGAGTATTCCCTTCTGAAGGATCGCTACACCATGAACACTGCCGGAGTAATCATGAAGCTCTTTTTTGTGGCATTGTCCGCAGGTAAGGGGGATGTTTTTCTTATAGACGGTGGATCTGGGATCTGATGGTTTGAATACGTTGTGTCCGCCGTGACAAGACTGGCAGTGCGGTGCCTTTGGATCTCCCTCTCTCACTTTTTTTCCGTGAATTGAAGCCCAGAACTGTGCATACATTGGAGAATTTGGGGCGCCCAGGTTGTTTCCATTGAAGTGGCAACGGGCACAATTTACCCGGCCGATTTTCAAACCCTGATGCGGGATGGATGTCACATCCACGTGACAATCCTGGCACTTTAGAGTGTTGTGAACGGAACTCTTAAGTATTTTCTTATCCACATAAACCGGGCGCTCAATCCCGGTGGGCATCACCTTATGAATGTCAGGCTTCTGGTGGCAGATGATACACTTTCGGATCTGGCTCTGGCCGAACACAAGAGAAGGAGCAACAATCAATAGAATCAGTATTATCTTAGTTTTCATCTTCTTCTCCATCTATCTGTCCTGATGCCATCAGTTCCTGATACTCAAGGGCATGTTCCTGTTTCAGTCTTTCCAGAGATAATCGACCGGACAGCCAGGAGTTATCCATCGGGAATGCTTCTCTTAGGTGAATGTCGTACAGGTGCCAGAGTACAATCACCAGAAACACCAGCATGGCACCATGACTATGAAGTATGAAGAGAAAATCCCAGAACCACTTGGAAAAAAGGGACATGGTTTCGTC
>CAZRHT010000002.1:0-7182 GCA_964599895.1 uncultured Holophagae bacterium | reverse complement strand
GCTGTACTTCAACGCAAAGCCTGACAGAAACAACATAATGAAAGCGATCATTGCCACTATATGTTGAATTCGTTCATTCAACGTAAACCGGACAATCGTTTTATTTTCACTCATTTTCCCCCCCGAGAAATGTATTTGTGTGTTCGGCATCAATCCGGAATTCAGTCATGGGGTCTGCCTGCGTGTCGACAACTTTGCCCCATTCCAGATAATTCCTGATAAGATAAATCCATTATACCAGCCGGATGCCCGTTCGCATACTGCCGTGTGCACAATAGAATGACTTGGAGAGTGCTCCGGACTTTCCGCTAAATGTTGTAAGGGGAGTAGTAAAACCAGCAAGAATGATCAGTCTTGTGGCGAGGGTTTCAGGATCCGGTGCTGTTTCATGGAACTTGAAGAATTAGAATACCTGTAGCCATGCAATCAGGACCCTCAATGCCCGCTTCACGATTCCCCCTTTTCCAAGCTACTATATCAAATATCAGAACATGCGCAAAGACGAATATTGCAGGAAAATGCCACAGTTGTTGCATTTTCATTCAACATGATGGAAAATCATGTAGAGGAATGCGATGTTTTGTGGTATAAGCATTTACTATGTGCGGTTGCGTCAATTGGGATGTTGTGTTAGTCATTTTCAACTCTTACAAAAATAACAAGAACCGGAGAACGACATGAAAAAATTTCTGGGAATGGCTGCCGTTTTCCTGTGCGCAACATTTACTCTCTCAGTGCGTGCGGGGGTCGATTGTACTGAATGCCACGGTGAAGATGGGGAACCGGCCATTCATATCTCTGTCTTTCAAAATTCTGTCCATGGGGACCTTTCCTGCACCGACTGCCATATCGGTGCGGACAAAGATATGGACAACCACCCGGACAATCTAAAGAAACCTTCCTGTAGTGATTGTCATGAAGACGTGATTGAGAGCAAACAGCATAGCGTTCACAAGGATCTTTCCTGCACCGATTGCCACGGTGACATTCATACACTGGATCCAAACGAGCCTATTTCAGGAAATGCCGACAAAATCATGGCAATGTGCGGCCAGTGCCATGCGGATCCTGTTAAAGGTCAGGAAAGGAAGCCTTTCAAGAACCTGAGCCCGGACCTCAAGAAAAAACTTCCGCCTTCCCATGGGATTCTCAAAGACTACCAGCGGAGTGTCCACTATCTCAAAAAGGACAGAAAAGGTTCCACAGCAGCAACCTGTGCCGACTGTCATGGAAGTCATGGCATTCGTAGTCTGATAGATCCAAAATCAAACATATACAAAACGAATCTCAGCCATACCTGCGGGCGCTGCCATGAGCAAGTGGAGATGCAGTACGATAATTCCGTCCATGGTAAAGCGGTCCAGCGCGGCTGGGACGAATCGCCCACCTGTAATGATTGCCACAACTCCCATCTGATTCTCCCAACTGACAGTCCGGATGCTTTTACCAACAAACTCCGGGTTTCCGAACAAATCTGTTTATCCTGCCATGAAGACCAGCGACTTATCCAGCGGTATGGCCTGGTGAATTCTATCGGATCCAGTTACCGTGACAGCTATCATTCCATGGCCAACGCCAGAAAGGGCAGCAAGGCCGCCACCTGTGTGGACTGCCACACAACCCACGATATCCTGAAACCCATCAATCCGAACTCCTCCGTCAATCCTGCCAACGTTGCCGGTACCTGCGCTCAATGCCACAAGAAGGGCGCGACAGAAAAGTTTGCCCTCAGCTACGACCATAAATCGAGCCTCAAAAGCGGCAATATTATCAACTATTATGTCCGTATCAGTTATATCTGGCTGATTCTGCTTGTTATCGGCGGCATGTTTGTGCACAATATGCTGATTTATCTGTCAAGCATTGTTCGCAAATACAGGGAACGTAAAGAGGAAAAATTGTTTCCCCGGTTAACCAAGGGACAGATGATCATTCACGGAGTCAATTTTCTGGCTTTCTTTACGCTGGTTGTTACGGGATTTTCTCTCCGATTCAGCGACGTCCCAGTACTCCATATGCTGACGTTCTGGCTCTCTGAGGGAGCAAGAAGCCTGATTCACCGGATCGCCGGCGTAACCATGATTCTGGTTTTCGCGGTTCATTTCTTTCGCATAGCAAAGGGCAATGCGGATCGTGGCGTCTTCATGGCCATGCTGCCGCGACTCAAGGATATCCGGGATTTTAAGGACAACATGAAATACGTGTTTCTACGGACAGACAAGAGACCGCGTTACGGGAAGACAACATACGCGGAAAAAATGGAATATCTGGCTCTGCTCTGGGGAACAGCGGTCATGGCTCTTACCGGAATGATTCTCTGGTTCCCCATTGAGTCACTTAAATTTCTCCCAACCTGGTCGATCAAGGTTGCGGAAACTGTCCACTTTTACGAGGCAATTCTGGCAACCATGGCTATTTTCTTCTGGCATTTCTTCTTCGTAATTCTGAATCCGGATGTTTACCCGCTGGATCTGACCGTTGTGGACGGGAAGATGCCCGTCGAAGAAATCAAGGAACACAGGGCAGACTGGTACGATGAACTGAAAGAGAAGGGCAAAATAGACTGATCTTATTACCGATTGTTCTAAATATTGTAAGGCCGCCTGCACAGGCGGCCTTTTTTCGTATTCAGAAAAGTTGCCGGTGAATCTGTGAAAAGTTTGAATTCAATTTCTGATGCGGAAGCGATTCCCGTCCTGGATAATCTCCCCGGCGGGCGATGAGGGCTCATGATAGAAAAAAATGACGGTGGGGCGGGTCGCGGCCCGAGCCAGTAGTTCCTTCTTGGTCTGAATATTCAGACGGGTATTCTCATCAAAACTGGTCATGTAGTGGATGTTCAGGTGATGGCGTGTGGGAATCAGGTCACCGGGGATCAGGTATTGGCGATCCCGGTATACCCATACCGCCAGATGTCCCATTGTGTGTCCCGGAGCGGGTACAATTTCCACGTCATCTGTAAGTTGTAATGGCTGATCAATCAAAGATGCCCTACCGGTTCGTGAGATGTAGGAGGCGATTTCCGTTCGGTAAAAGTGGCGGGTTCGTTCATCGGGGTTTAAGGCATCTTCCAGTTCCTTCCGGGAAACATGAACCGCCGCGTCGGGGAAGAGCGGGATGACGGACCCACCCTCAAAGATTGGAAAGGCACCACCGCAATGGTCGTAGTGAAGGTGGGTAAATACAAGGTCGGTAACGGCAGCAGGTCTAATGCCCCGTTTCGAAAGGTGGTTCAGCAGCTTTCCACCCGATTCAGGAGAACCGGCGTCCACCAGGATGATGCGTTCTTTGTCCTGGATCAGCACAGGATTCAGACCCAGCACAATTCTATTGTCTTCTTCCACCTTGTAGAGCTTTTCCCAGAAGGTACGGGGGACGACACTGAACATGGCACCTCCGTCCAGCCGAAACGGGCCGACTGAAAGTGCAACAGGTGCCGGTTTCACCTCTTAACGACCTCAACACCAGAGACATTTCCGGGAAAAATATTGGTCAGGCAAACACGTCCGTTTGCATCTGTATAGCGATAGATCGTGGTCTGCTTTGGCCGGGCAGTATTGCCCGAACTACTGTTGTCCTCACCATTAACCATGGTCAGGATTTTGGACACGTAGTTTTCTGTTTCCTGAAAGGGGGGGACGCCATTGTACCGGTCCACTGCTGTAGTGCCGGCATTGTAAGCGGCCAGGGCCATTCTTGTGTCGCCAAAATATCGATCCAGCAGAGCTTTGAGGTGCTTTGCGCCGGCACCAATATTTTCTTCCGGGTTGAAAAAATCCTCAACACCGTACTCTTTTCCGGTTTCAGGCATCAGTTGCATCAGTCCCATTGCACCCTTACCGGAAACAGCATTCTGGTCGTAATCCGATTCGGCACGGATAACCGCATGAAGTAATCTCTGATCAAGGTCATAGATGACGGAGTATTTTTCCACAAGACGGTTGATTTCGTGATCCTTGGAAACAAGAGGTTCACGGTGGTTTCCGTTTGTTCTAGTCCTGTTCTTTTCTTTACTTGTGTGGCGTACCTTCCTCACGCGACGGTTGCCCTGAGGAGCGTCGGTGAGGACCAGGTGTCCGTTCTTGTCCCGATAGGTGTAAATTTCACCGCTGCAGGGGACAGCCAACGTAATTATCACGCCCAGAATAACCAGAGACTTTATCATGACACCTCGTTTTTCAATTTTTCGACGATATTTTTGGCAATGTCTGCCAGTCTGCCTGTCCATTTACCGCCACCTTGAGCCATGGTCGGATTCCCGCCACCCCGTCCGTCCATGAGTGGTGCGATAACTCGTAGGGCGTTTCCGCTGTGGAAATGCTTTCCCAGATCTTTTGTGGCTGACAGGAGATAGCTGCAACCGTCATCAGTAACGGTGAGTAGAAAGACAATGGTCTTATTGCGGTTCTGTTTCAGATTGTCCGCCTTTTCCCGCATCAGTCCCGGGGCCAGGCCGGGTACTTCCAGCAGCAATAGAGTAACATCGTCAACCAGCTTGATTTCAGTTGATTCAACCGGATCGTCGGAAATCTTCGCCTTCTCCACTTCATGGCGCAATTGCCGAATTTCTTCCAGCTTTCGTGCCACAAACTGTGGGAGGTCGTCTTCCCCGGTTTTGAGGACGGATTTCAATTCCCGGTGTTCTTCCCGGAAGCTGTTGAAATATCCCAGTGCACCGAATCCGGTCTTTGCTTCAATTCGTCGGATACCGGACGCGGCAGAATGTTCCGAAACGACAACGAAACTACCAATGTCTCCAGTCCGGTTAACATGTGTCCCGCCACAGAGTTCCGTGGAATATCCGGGTATCTGTACCACCCGAACCCGATCTCCGTATTTTTCGCCGAAAAGCGCCATGGCACCAGCTGCTTTAGCCTCTTCAATATCACGAATCTCAGTTTCAACCGGGATGTTTTCCAATATTTTTCGATTCACCATCTGTTCTACTTCGGCAAGTTCCTGTACGTCGATCTTTTTGAAATGGCTGAAATCAAAGCGCAGTTTATCCGGTTCCACAAGAGATCCTGCCTGTTTTACATGATCTCCCAGCACAGATCGCAGCGCGGCGTGAAGCAAATGAGTAGCGGTGTGATTCCGGGCAATGGCAAGACGTCTCTCAGAGTCCAGAGACAGTTTTACAGTATCATTAACCTTCAATTTTCCTTTCGTCAGTGTAAGCATGTGAAGTCGGCGCCCGGAGATTGGCATGATCAGGTTGTTTACCACGCCCTTTGCTTCGGAATTTTCCAGGATACCGGTGTCATTTACCTGCCCCCCTGATTCAACATAGAACGGGGTTCTATCCACCACCACTTCTCCGGTTTCTCCGGCAATGAGTTGTTCCACTTTCCTGCCATTCCGAATAATGGCCAGAATGGTGGAATTTTCTGTCGTGCTGTCATAGCCGGTAAATTCTGTTTCCGGAAAATCATGAAGAAACAGATAGTTTTCCACCGGATTCTCCGTCATTCGGACTTTAGAACGGGCTTTCCCTTCATTTCGCTCATGTTCCAGTCGTTGCTCGAATCCTTCTCTATCCACGGCAATCTCTTTTTCCACGCAGACATCCTCAACCAGATCAATCGGAAAACCGAAGGTATCATAAAGACGAAATGCATTATCTGCATCCAGCTTTCCATCTGATTTTTCAATCATCCGGTTGAGCATTTTCAGGCCTGCTTCCAGCGTTGAATTAAACTGTTCTTCTTCAATGCGGACCAGTTTGGCCACTGTTTTTCTGTTTTTCACCAATTCGGGATATGCTCCGCCCATCTCCTCTGTGACTGTATCTACAAATTGATAGAGAGAAGGCATTTCCAGGTCCAGTTTCTTGCCGTAGCGGATCGCCCGGCGCATGATACGGCGAAGAACATACCCTCTGCCTTCATTGGAAGGTACAACACCGTCAGAGATCAGAAAAACTGTGGCCCGCATGTGATCTGCGAGCACTCGCATGGCAATATCCACATCCCGATCCGCCCCATAGTCATGGCCTGACTTTTCAGCAATATCACGGATGATATTCTGGAACAGGTCGGTGTCATAGTTGTTGTTAACCCCCTGCATAACGGCAGCCAGGCGTTCCAGACCCATACCGGTGTCAATGGAAGGGCTCGGAAGTGGTGTGCTGTGACCCGCCGCATCCCGATTAAACTGCATGAATACAAGGTTCCAGATTTCCACAAATCGATCGCACTCGCACCCTACCGTGCATGTGGGTCTGCCGCAGCCATATTTTTCTCCGTGGTCGTAGAAAATTTCGGAGCAGGGACCACAAGGTCCCACGTCGCCCATCTGCCAGAAATTATCCTTTTCGCCGAAACGGAAAATGCGCTCGGCAGGGATAAGCGTTTTCTTGTTCCAGATATCAAAGGCCTCATCATCGTCCTGAAAAACAGTAACGTAGAGTCGATTCCTGTCTATTCTCAAAATTTCGGTGATAAACTCCCATGCGTATCGTATTGCGTCTTCCTTGAAATAATCGCCGAATGAAAAATTTCCCAGCATTTCAAAGAAGGTATGGTGGCGCGCGGTTTTTCCGACATTTTCCAGGTCATTGTGCTTACCGCCTGCCCGGACACATTTCTGTGCGGACGCGGCTCGACTGTAATCCCGTTTCTCGGCCCCAAGGAAAACCTCCTTGAACTGGTTCATTCCTGCGTTGGCGAAGAGCAATGTGGGATCCTGCGCCGGTATCAGTGAAGAGCTCGCCACAACATGGTGATCCCTTTCTTTAAAATAATCCAGAAACAACTGTCTCAGCTTTTTCCCTTCCATATAGTTCTCCCGTACTTCAATCCGGATCCAGCCCCTATAATAGCAAACTGGTGCTGTAAATTGAACTCTACAGCTTTGTATATGCATGTGAAAGTGGCCTCCCAGGGGAGGTGTGAGCAGAAATGAGAAGAAACGGGATGCGAATGGGGTAAAATAAGCAAAGGAGGTTCTTATGTACCTTGGAAAAGGGAAGTTTCCACCCGTAAAATTCTTTGTATCTGTGATTTATAGTAATCCGGAAGACTTGCATACGGCAACTTCAGCGATTCGGGAATCCATCGGAGATACTGACTCACAGTCGGAGCCATTTCCTTTTGATTTTACGGATTATTATGCGTCTGAGATGGGGTCTCCTCTTTTTCGTGTGTTTCTCCCGTTGGTACGAATGGGTCCTGCAGATGGTAT
>CAZRHT010000001.1:0-106149 GCA_964599895.1 uncultured Holophagae bacterium | reverse complement strand
GCCCGCGAAAGCGGGATGGCATCGGTACCGAACGGCTCTCATGCTCGCATGAAAGAGTGGTTCGGTGACGGTGGCAGGAGTGATACGAAGTATCACGGTGTCGAAGAAAACTGAAATCAAGGGACAGGCGCCGTTGGCGTTACCTGTCGCCTTCCCCCTTTGCGTGCTTTGCGCCTTTGCGAGAGGCTATCTATCTCTTTATCTGAACTTTGTGTCTTCGTGCCTTTGTGTTGAGTCTCACTCCGTGAGACTGTGAATTGTGACTCGTAACTTGTGATTCGTCAATCAAGGAAATTATTTATTCCCGGTCTTTGCATATCTTGCGCCTTTGCGAGAGGCTATCTATCTCTTTATCTGAACTTTGTGCCTTCGTGCCTTTGTGTTGAGTCTCCTCTGGTCCGCTCGTCTCCCTCATCCCCCCTCTGCGTACTCCGCGGTAAATCTCTCTTGGGGTCCAAAGTGCCAGGTGTACTGGCATCGTTTCGCAACCAGAATTTATGTGAAATGGTCCGGAAACAACTCTTGTCGGCTATGATCCAAGGAGACATTTCTCTGAACTATTGTTCCCATCATAATAACGCGCCTCAATTCGGTTTCCTTCCGGATCCCGAAAATAAATCGACGTTCCGGTACCGTGAGCACCCCATCGTGGAACCGGTCCTTCCTCTATGCTGACATTGTTGGCCTTGAGTCTCGCAAATAGATCTTCCCAAGTCTCTTTGACCAGAGAAATGCAGAAGTGATTTAAATTGTCGCGGCTCTTCTCGGTCGTGGAGCTCTTCTGCCACATCTTTTTCGGAAATAGATCTATAATCGTCTCTGAATTCAGTCGCACAGACGGAAATGGCACTTTCCCGGCGCGGTATTCCTCTAAACGTTCAGGAAGAAACATCAATACGTCCGAATAAAACTCGATCATTTTATCGTCGTCTTCCACATTCAAAACTATGTGATCCATCGTACATTGCATACTCTTTACCTCCGGGATTGTCATAACGCCTTTCTCACAGGAAAATTTCTCGCTGTACTCCAAATTTTTCAGAGTGTAGCAAATTGTTATTCCTCCTCTACCATTTTCAAGAGTTTGCTGACTGTATTCCAGTTTCTAGCTGTGAGAGGAACGCCTATTGATTTCTCGACTGCTGCCGCCAACTTTGAGCGACCAACTCCTTCAGGTGCATGCAAATAGAATACTCTCCCTTCAAGTGCGAATTTTTCTGATTTAGCCTTTAACAATTTAAGCCTCTCTATATCCGGACTTTCCGGTAGCGATTCGAGAAAGAAAAAATGTAGTGCTTTTCCGTCGATAGTGGGAAACGGATTGTTATTTATAGAGCTCTGGAGCTGTTTTGGGCTAAGTATCACGACTTTCGGACTGAACCCAATTTTTCTTTCGATTTCCCTGCTAATTTCGTCCGCTGCCTTGGGGCCAATTATTTTCTTACTCGAAAATACCACATTACCGCTTTGGATATATGTTCGAATATTTTCGTAACCAATCTCCTTTAAGATCGAGACAAGCTCTCGCATTGGCAATATGTTTTTACCACCAACATTGATGCCTCGAAATAGTCCGATATAAATGTTCACTCTATATCCCGTGTGGCATAACGGCCCGGTTTATGCACCTGCGACAACCTGAATTTCACCATCTCGGTGACAAGTTTATTTGGAATAGGCTTGTTTAATGGGAACTGGATAGAACCTTTGGCATACTTGTAAGCCGAAAGCTGATCGGCGAAAGCTTCAATGGTATCAGGGTGAGGATAGAAACCAACATGTTTTGCATATCCGGCAATCATGATCTGCTGGTCACGCTTACCGCCCTTCACCAAGGCGAATGCCGGAATGTTGTAGTTCATCAGCTCGTTAACCCCGGGCGCTGCTTGCCAGATACATGCGCGCAATTCTTCAAGCGCATGCTTTGTTTCAGCAGGTTGAGCGGCGATGTATTTATCCACTTCCTTTGATCTGCCCGCCTTATTGCCCATTACAGCCTCCGAATCTTCCAAAATCATCTGTTCGCATAACGCCTGCATTTGCGGCTGCTTTAGAGTGCAACGGAAAATCAGTCCGACAACGTACGCTTGTTAAGCATAGTCTAACCCATTGTGAATATTTATTGGCGAAAAGCAGCATGACATTGCACGCAATAACCTAATGTTTTTTGTAAGGCACGAAGTGACTTAGTTGTATCTTTGGTCTTCAATGCTTCACCCAGAGAATCACCACTTTCATGAAACGCCAACCCTAATGCAGTGAAGTCTTCATTATTGAACATATTACACATCTTTCTCATTTCTTCAGTCAAACCCAACTTTGAATGGGCTATTTCAGAAGCCTTCTCGAACTCTTCCTCTGCTATTAAACTTGTAATGGTCTGTATTGCCTCTAAATGAGACCTCATGTTTGATAGTTGATGTTGCTTCATTGCTGGTGAGAGGCCGAGAGATATCCTTCCGTCGTTTATTGAATGATTCATGTGATGATGCATCATTTCTCCCGCTGAACTCTTTTTATCTTCAGCATATAGAAACATAGCTATTCCAGCAATGAGCAACATCATAGATAATTTCAATACTTGTTTAATGATCATAGATCCTCCAATTTAGTTTACATTACCTAACGGCCCGCGGATGAGCACCAATCCGGGGCGGGTAATGGCTAAGATTGCACGGCACGAACCTGTGCGCTCAAACCGCTTGTTCGACCTTCGGTCGGACGAACTCCTTATTTTGCACAATCTCCATTGTGCGGTCAGTGAATTGTTCATGTTTAGCACTATACCTCTCCTAACTTATTGATGTCAAGAGAAATACGGGAAAGACTTCTGACAGACGATGGGGCTACCATCAACAAAACACGGGTTAGCTGATGTTAAGGAGAATGTGTATAACTGAAAAAATGAATATGGCTTAACCAACGAAATTCCAATGCGGTTGATGAAATGGGAACAGGTCAATTCCCTCCCCTCCCCTCTCCCTCGGGCTGCCAAGCAGCCCGGATTGAGCTTTCTGTTTGGGGAAGTATACACTTCCTCAGCACAGGTACCGGACGGGCGAGTAAGCCGGCAGATGGCCATACGCCGTTCTTCCAGCGAAATAGGAGGGGACTTAGCAGAAAGTTGCCAGTCCCCGTTTTCCTGGCAAACTACAAGTCACATATCACAAGTCACGCTGATGCGGCCTTACCGCATCAGTAATTCCAGAGCAACACACCGTAGTTGCCCACAGCAATCCAGCGGGGACCATAGATGTCGGCCGCAACGGGATATCCTCTGTCGGCTACCGGGCCATCGTCGATGAGATATCCGGTTGCCGCGTTGTAGTGATAGGTGGAATAACTGGTGCAGACGATAAAGTTGCCTTCATCCGACATTTTGGCTGTCAGAAAGTCTCCCAGCCCCATGCCATCATACTGAAACACATTGTTAAGATAAATGCCGTCGGTACCCACTGCAATCCAGTCACCACCGTCATTGATATCAACCGCAACCATTTCTCCCGGTGCAGTTACCGGATTGAAGTTTTGATTATCATTGTAAACCATGTAATCATCCCCTGCAGCCACGTAATCTGTGTAGTTGTTAATGGCGCAACTATGATAAACAGCCGCCGCCTTTGTAACTTTCTTCCGGGTTTTGTGGGTCAGAAACCATGCCTTGTAATGACGATTTACTGTGTATTTTGCGTTTTTCGGTGACTCAGGCACCACAAACGGCACGTCACTACCAGTTGCTTTCACGGTTTTCGACATGGCTTTACGAACAAGCCTGGGATTGACCTGTTTGGTGCCATTGGTCAAACCGAGAAGGGTGTTGATTCCGCCAGTGGCTACAAAATCCCCATACCCGTTGATGTCGGTCCAGACCGAGTCATTAAATACTGAAACCGGGTCATAGCTGATCAGTTGAACCACATTCTGGTCATCAATGTATCCGTAGAGGACTTGCAGGGAACCCGCAGCCACAAATTCATCATATTCATTGAGTGAACAATGCGAAAATTCCCCGATATTGTTCACGTAGTCCAGAAACACCGGCGCCTGTGCCCCCGAACCAATGAACACTCCGTCTTCGGAGGAAACCAGCCAGGTATCATTGTTATTGATGGCAACAGAAATGAACGTCCCGTTTACATTGTCGTAGATTTTCGTAACGGCTCCACTGATGTCTCCAAAGTAAATACCGTGCTCAAACGCCGCAATGAAATTGCCATTGTCATTCAATGCAATTGCCCGATCCGAATCTGTCTGGCCGGTGCTCATTGGAATGAGATTGAAGTCCGAACGATTTCCGCTTCCAAAAGCGATACCCTGACTCCCGGCCGCCACCCATTCGCCATAGGTGTTCATAGATGCCCCCACATATGCCGAACCGGAAGATATATCGCCAATCAAGTCATTGCTCCCGATATTGATCCCTACATCAACATAGCTGTTCGAAGAACAGGACAGCTGGAGCATTGCGAACATTACCGTAAACCCAATCAAAATGAATAGCCTTTTCATGTTTCCTCCTTGAATCCCTATATTCTGTAAATTATTTTGCAATATCTGTTCCATGAATCTATACTACATCATGAAATCTGGTTTGAGGTGAGATATGTCACGATTCGGGCTGTTTGGAAGACTGGGGAAAAAAGACTGTAACAAATTGAAAGAAAAAGGTGACAAGCAATTTTCAAGAGGGGAATTCTATTTGGCTCTTGTTGCCTATGAAGACGCACTGGCTGTTTCTGACTGTCCTGCAGAGGTTACACTTCCGGTTCGGGAAAATGTTAATGTCTGCAAAATGAAACTTGCCGCGCACAACCTGGATCTGGCAAAATCGCATTTTGACGCGGAAGATTTTGAGACAGCAGCAGATTTTGCCACAACCTGCCTGCATTACGCGGAAACCACTGAAATTCGGGCCGCGGCCGAGGAAATTCTCAATGGAATTGACAAACATTATGATCAGTTTGAAGAGGTTTTCGGCCCGGACAAGGCAGAACACGAACTTCTGCCGGACGATGATGATGCTTACGCCGAAATTCTAATAGAACATTACCCGCCTTTTATCCGCAAAGAGGTGGAAGAAAATGAAGCGCTGAAACACGCCATGGCCGCACTCAACCGACAGGACCTCGAAACAGGCAAAGCTGTTCTGGATCTAAAGGCCTCTCCCGCAGTTCTCTATTTTCAAGCTCTCTACCATTCTCTAAACCAAGAAGCCGAAACGGCACTGGGCATTTTTCTCCGCCTCTCCAGGGAATATCCCGAGCTGCTGGACGAGCAGCGGTGGGCCGAACTGATTGAATTGATTGCCAGGGCCGAATCAAGTGAGTCCATTGACGACATTCTGGAGAATTATCCATTTCCCGCCGTGGTTAGAGCCGCGATTACCCTGTTCATGGGCAGAGAAGACATGGACGCTGCAGGAGAGTTGTTGGAAGAAAGCCTGGAATTCATGTCTCCATCCCGACCCGACCCACTGCTGATTGCCCTGGCCGGTATCTATCATTTTCGAGGGGAACACTTCGAGAAAGCAGTTGAGTATCTCACCAATTTTCAGAACATAATGGCCATGCGTGGCCAATTCACCCTGAGTCCGGAGTATGCCATCCCAATGGCTATCGCGCTGGAAAAGACAGGTCAGAATGACAAAGCTCTGGAAATCGCGCTGCACACTGCAAAGATCTATGGCATTCCCGAAGCTGCGGAATTGTCCAGAAATCTGGCCGATCGTTCAAGCCGGGAAGACCTCAAGAAACTTGCTGAAAAACTATAGAAAGAAGTCAAGTTTAAGCCTAAATCTAAGTTTTAGTAAAGACAGGGGACAGCAACAATCCACTTGCCCATTCCCTGATTTTTTCTCAACAAATCACAAGTTACAAATCACAAATCACGGCACCTTCGGTGCGGGTGTCAGTGTTGCAAGCTTTTTGCAGGCTGATTCGTCTTCGCATTGTTCGCACAGTAGCTTCAAAGCGTCCTTTTGCAACGGGTCAAGATAGAGTATTTTCTGCAACGCGTCGATCGCTTCCTCCTTTGAACCGGATTTTAGTGCCTGGGCCGCTTTTGCAAGATACAGTTCCTTGATTTCCTTCAAATCCAACGCCTCGTCTGTACCCTTCTCCCCTTCACTGAACTGATAAAACGACACTGGGTCCACATTTTCCTGATTTTTTTTCATTTCTTCCGTGCCATCTGCACAAAGCGGATGAGTACAGTTGCATTTTCCGCAACAGAAAGCCGCAAGCCGTTTTGTTTCGTCCGTGATACGGAAAGAAGACACATAGCGGCTTAACATATTCAGTGCATCGTCCCACTTCTCCTTCCGCGCCGCAACCACAGCTCGGTCGAAAAGCACGACAGGATCTACATCCCCATCTGCCCCTGGAACAGTATCCAGAAATGTCTCTGCTTCCACTGGGTGCTGCAATGCGACAAGACAGCCCGCCGCATTTACCACAGAGGCCATACTGCGTTCAGATTTTAAAGTCTGAAGAAAAAAGATAAGTCCGTCCGCATAATTTTTGAGCTCAACGCAGCACATTCCCGAACGAAACAATCCGTGGATGTCGCTTTCGGGAAGGCGCTTCAGGTACACCAGTGCCGCTTCAAATTTTCCGGAATTGTAGAGAAGGTTTCCCAAGTTCCGGTTAAGCGGTTCGCAGTCATCGACCTTCCCGGCCAACTTGATAATTGCTTTAAAATCAGTATTTGCAATTCCCCTGAGCATTCCCCTGACGTACGCCTCAAACTGGTGTCCGGTGAAGCTCTCAGGATATCGGTATTCTCCCCTGATTTGATCCCGAATGAAGGGTGAGAGATTGGCAGGAAATCCGGTCATTGACACTTTGCACTTCCCCGTCTTTTGGACCAGTTTGTCAATGTCATACCGGGTAAATTGAATTGAAATCTTATCCTTTTCTACTGAGAAACTCCCCGTCAATAGATTGTCGGCCCCCAGTTTCCGGGCAATAATCAATTTGGTTGCCAGTGTCAGGTTATCAGTGTCCGGCACATCCATACTATCCACCGCATCCATTCGATCTGCAAGTGGGATTCCATTCAGGCTGTCTTCCAGGAGAACTTCCAGGCCATATCCCAACCATTCGATTTTACTGTCATTCGATTGGTTCTCGAAAGGAAATACTACAGTTTTCGCCTGAGCCATCAGCTGCGAAGAAACAAAACAAAGAAGGACTGCAAAGCTAATCTTTTTCTTCATCTGTTGCCACCGAACCAAAAATCATCTTACCCGCCGGATTCTGAAGTACGCTGGTGATCCTTGTCCGGACCCGATCACCAATGTATCCTTCTCCTCCATCTATCACAACCATTGTCCCGTCGTCCAGGTATCCAACACCCTGGTCTTCTTCTTTCCCTTTCTTGATTATGTGGATAGATAGAGTCTCTCCAGGCAATGCAACCGGCTTCAGCGCGTTGGCCAATTCATTGATATTCAAAACGTCAATCTCCTCAAGTGAGGCGGCGCGATTTAACGTATAATCATTGGTCACAATCTTGGCATCCAGCTTCTTGGCCAGAGCAATTATGCGCTGGTCCACATCTTTATCAACGGCAAAATCAAGCTCACATATTCTGAATTGTATGCTCTTCATGTTCTGTAATTTTCTGATCAATTCCAGCGCATGCTCCGCCCGTTGCCGTTTCAGATCGTTTCCCGTCTCATGAATCCTTTGGATCTGTTTCATGACAAATCGTGGAACAACAATCGTTCCGTCCAGAAAACCGGTTTCCACTAGATCTACAATTCGGCCATCCATCAGAATTGAAGCATCCAGGATTTTTTTGCACTTTGTTGTGTTAGAGAAATTCATTAACCCCGGGAACATCTCCCGCGTCCCGGACGGCGCAAGTGTGGCTGAGATAACTGCGAGATAACCTGCACCTACCAAAATAAAGTAGCGGCCCATGCCACTGACATTCAGTACCAGAATTACTACCCAGGCAACAACAGCAAACGCCAGTAATGCCATGAGAAGGGAACTGATATTCTCTTTCATAAAACGGGAAAGCAAAAAATCCGAAATTGCCAGTACCGCTATCAGGGTTGCGACGAAAGGAAGATTACCTGAAAAGACTGAAAAAACCAGCAGACAAAGATAAAAAAATAATTTTACATAGACCATCATGTGACCTCCAGTCTCACTTTCGCTTACTATAGCCGATAGAGGGATGGAATTGCAACCAGGCATCTGATAGAATACATTGGTTACTTTTTTGTAAAGGAGAAGCAGATGAGCAATATATCCCGAATTCAGATTTACGACAAGTTGGATACAATCAAGATACCCGGCACGGACGTCAGTCCCGTTAAATTCAAGGGTGTCAGGGGGCTTGAGATTTCGGATAACGGCACTGTTGAACTACGAATTGAACTACCATCCCAAGCAAGGGGTCATGAATCGGAATTTGAAGCCTCAATACGAAAGGCTCTACTGACAGTGGAGGGGGTTCAAAGCGTTTCTGTAACCCTGAGCGTAAGAGATAAGGCGTATGGAAAGGTGGAACAGCAAAACCTCCTTCCAAACGTGAAACACCCGATACTTATTGGAAGCGGTAAAGGCGGTGTCGGAAAATCAACCGTTACAGTGAATCTTGCCATTGCACTGGCAAGAGCGGGATACCAGGTGGGCCTGATGGATGCCGATCTCTATGGTCCGTCCATTCCGACAATGTTTGCCATTGATGAACAACCGGAAGCCAACGAAAAGGGCCAGATTATACCGTTGGAAAAACACGGCGTGAAGCTTATTTCCATTGGTTTTCTTCTTGAGGATGACACACCGGTTGTATGGCGGGGACCCCTGCTCCATAAGGCAATTCAGCAGTTCATGAAAGACGTGGATTGGGGTGAGCTGGACTTCCTTCTGATTGACCTGCCTCCCGGAACCGGGGATGTTCAACTTTCTGTAGCCCAGAGCACCCGGGTATCCGGCGCCATTGCGGTCAGCACTCCCCAGGATGTAGCCCTGATTGACGTGAAAAAGGCAGTCAGTATGTTCCAGACACTTCAAATACCGCTCCTGGGCGTTGTGGAAAATATGAGTTTCTTCCGCTGTACCGACTGCGGGCATATCCACCATATTTTTGGCGGCGACACGAAAATGGATGCCGGAGATAAGCTGGCGACTGAACTACTGGGGAAAGTTCCTATCACCATCGCAATCCGTGAAGGTGGGGACGACGGCATACCGGTAACACTCCGGGAACCGGAATCTGAAGCCGCAACTGAATTCAATTCAATCGCCAAAAAGATTGCCGATCGGCTCATCAAATAATATAATTGGGTTCCACCATCAGCTTTGTAAAGATGGTGGGAAGTGGAAGCGAATGGGGGCTGGTGTCTCCCCCGGTCTTCAAAACCGGTGGGCCTTTGCGGAAGTAAAGGTCGGTGGGTTCGATTCCCACACGCTTCCGCCATTTCTTATGGCGCAATGCACCGTTCATGGTCAATATCAAACTCTTCCATTTTTCTCTTCACTATCCACTAATCTTTTCCGCCGGTACCAGGAGCATGCACTGAAGTGCGCAAAAAAACGTCTACCAGAGAAAAAGTTCGGGAATTCTCTTGTCAAACAGGAATAAAAGAAAATGGGGTGGGCGAGGAGGCTTGAACTCCCGACCGCTGGAGCCACAATCCAGTGCTCTACCAACTGAGCTACGCCCACCACAGAGAGTATTAGGAAATGGCGCACCAGGGAGGACTTGAACCCCCGACCCACTGCTTAGAAGGCAGTTGCTCTATCCACCTGAGCTACTGGTGCCCATGCCTTCGGGTCATATGGTCGGGGAGAGAGGATTCGAACCTCCGACCCCCTGCTCCCAAGGCAGGTGCGCTACCAGACTGCGCCACTCCCCGAAGTCGGAGGGTATAATACCACAGCCGAACTTTTTAAGTCAACCGATTTTATTCCTGGGTTTCCTCTTAATTGTCTGTCAATTAACCCATTCCCAAAAGTCGTCCCACCTGGAAAACCAGAACCGCCAGCGCATACCCAAGCGTTATACTGATGCCCACAGAGAGAACGGCCCATTGGGTACCGATTTCACGTCGAATCACTGCAATTGTTGCCACGCACGGGATATAGACAAGCGTCATTACCATGAAGCTCATGGCAGACAGGGCAGAAAACTGAGAACCAAGGGCAGAAGACAAAGCGGTTTGGCCCCCGTACAACACTCCAAAAGTTCCCACGACCACTTCTTTCGCCAGAAAACCGAAGATCAAGGCAACTGCAGCCTGCCAGGAATCAAATCCGGCCGGATGAAAGATGGGGGCCACGGCTGAGCCAATTTTCCCGATTACGCTCCCGGCAGAGGCATATTCTGCACCGATCGGAAGACTGGCCAGCACCCATATAATCAAAACAGTACCGAAGATAAATGTACCGGCCTTTTTAAGGAAGAACGCAGTTCGAATCCCGGCTGAACGAGCTGCCGTTTTTATGGAAGGCACATGGTAAGCCGGCAACTCCATTACCAATGGCGATACGGCTTTTGTAAAAAACACTTTGCGCAGCACTTTGGCCACAGCAACAGCAATAATAATGCCGAGAATGTACAGGCTGAATACGACAAAAGATTGATAACGGGTAAAAAAGATACCCACAAACAACAAGTACACCGGTAACCGTGCTGAACAGGACATGTAAGGGACTGCCAGTGCTGTTAGTACCCGGTCCTTCTCGTTTTCCAGTGTTCTCACGGCCATAACCGCCGGGATATTGCATCCAAAACCAAGCAGCATTGGAATAAACGACTTACCGTGGAGACCCAAAGCATGCATGAACCGGTCTGCCACAAATGCTGCGCGGGAAAGATATCCGGAATCTTCCATGATGGCAATCAAGAAAAACAGGATGAAGATGTTGGGAACAAATACCAGTACTGCCCCCACTCCGGAAATTAAACCTTCACGGACGAACGAAGTTAAAATCCCCTGACCCTGCACGAGAGAAGCCAAACCTGAAAATCCACGATCCATCCAGTCCGCAAAAGGATTTCCAACGGCAAATACGAGGTAAAACAAAAGCCACATGGCAAATAGGAAAAAAGGGCCACCAAGATATCGGTTTGTTACAAAACGGTCGATTCGATCAGTGAGTGCAACTTTTTGCTCAGTACTCATCCGTCGCTCCACACACTCCTTCGCAACAGAGTATACAAATTCATACCGCTTCTCAGCGATGACCTCGTCCAGTTCCGCCTCCAGTCTTTCCTCAAGTTCACTCTGCAGCACTGTCACAGTCTTGCGTAAGTGCTCATTCTCCGGTGTCAGAATTCCCCCATCCAGGATACCCAGGGCCTGGAATCGGGAAGGTGCCACTTTCGAAAACTGATTCATCAGCCTTTCAATCACTGACTCCACCATTTCAGGATAAATGGGCAGGCGGAACGGCTTTTTCAAATCCCCAATATTCTCCAGGACTTCCCATAAATCTGAGACACCCTTTCCTTTTGATGCAATTGTTTTCACAAAAGGAATTCCAAAAATGGCGGAAAGCCTATCCTCGTGGAGCATAATGCCCCTCCTTTCTGCCATATCGCTCATATTCAGCACGGGAACGACTGGAAGATCCATTTCCGCAATCAGAGTAAACAGATAAAAATTCCGATTGAAATTGGCCGAGTCCAGCACCACTATGACCCCATCCGGCCGCTCCTTCGTCAGGAAATCCATGGCAATTCGTTCATCCTCGGAACGTGCGGAAATCCCATATGTTCCCGGAATGTCAACGAAGATAAACTGAATGTCTCCACGAATAACTTCACCTTTCTTCTTTTCTACTGTCACACCAGGCCAGTTCCCCACCTTCAGATTGGCTCCGGTCAATTGGTTAAATAAGGAGGTCTTGCCGCTGTTCGGGTTACCGGCTACCGCAATCACAAGAGATTTGTTAATCACGTGTGACATCCCGAACCATCACTTTGACCGCCATACCAGCACCCAGTCCAATACGGTTATCACCGTCAGTCAGGATAAATGGCCCTTCCTTAATACCAGCGCTGACCAAATACCGGCATCCTTTCACAATACCCATTTCACGGAGGCGGCAGCCACAATTTCTACCACATCTGAAATCAATTACTTCAACGAAACTGCCCGGTTCCACAAAAGCCAGTGGTACCATCTAATCCTCCTTCACAATTACAGCCTCAGCTTCATCTTTTCTCAAAGTCAACACGTATCCCTGGATCAATATTTCAAGGGGAAAACCCAAAGGACCACGATTCTTAATCTCCACTCTTTCACCTGTAATCACACCCATGTCCAGCAGGCGGCGCTTCACTGCCCGCACTCCCTTAAGTTTGATAACCCTGTAGCCAATTCCATTCTCCCCCTTATCCAGGGTAGAAGTTCTGATTTCGCTACCGTATTGCTGTTTTCTTCCTTGCGTTAGCGGGATTGCTTTACGAAACTCCTGAAATTCCTGCTGGAAATCCTCTCCTTCATATTTTTTTGAGCTTAGAAACATAAACAAATCCTTCATCGCAGAAACAGTCTCAGAAGAAATAACATGCTCCATACCACAAGCATCTTCTGAAGCGGCACTGTCTGATACACCCAGAACAAACCGAAGAAAGCGATAACTTGTTTTGTGGCGATCATACACATCCAATGCTCTTTCCACTCCCTTATCCGACAGCGTCACCGATCCATACTTCTGGTAATGAACAAAGCCCTTTTCTTTCAAGAGCTTCAAAGCTGAAATGACCGACGGGGTGCGGATACCGAATTCCTTTGCGATGTCTGAAGTTCTCACATTGCCCAGTCTCAGAGAGAGTAGATAAATCTTCTCGAGATAATCTTCTGCCGCGTGGGTCAACATTGCCTCCCCTCCTTTACATTGCCTATAATATAGGTCGCCCTATCTTTTGTCAACAAAAAGATTGACAGAAGTCATACTGTCAACGGTACGTTCTGTTTTTAGAAACTTTTTCAGTTATTTTTATACTTATTTTTCTATCTGTTCCGCTATTTTCTGGAGATTTCTATTGACAAGACGGTTCTTATTATTTAGCTTTAGGGCCACCTATTTTAATCTATGGAGATACGTTGAATAAGATGAAAGTCAATCAGAAAGAAACAGTTCGTCACAAAAAAACCACGAATTGGCCATTTTTACAGATCAGGTTCCTGTTGCTGTTTTTGCTTCCGAGCCTTGTATGGACGCCATCTCAGGCAAAATCCCCTTCTCCACTGAGAAGCACTGCAATACACGGGGCAATCATTTTCGATTTGTTCCAAAATCACAACAGTGATGGAGATTTTACTCACTACGCGATCGACAGTGGTGAGAGTTACATGTCCACGGTAAATGAAAATTGGTTCAGCCTTTCCGGATCTCTGGCTGAAAGCCATAGCATGAAAACGACCTTTGAAGCGTCTTTTGACTTCATGGGAGAAAATGGCTTCGAGATTGTAACTGCCTGGATACGACTGGAAAAGAAAAACTGGTGTCTTCTGGTTGGAAAAGCCGAAAGTCTTGTTGCAACCGGAGAAACTACATTGAATTACGATGGGTTTTACTCTTCGGGGGGCATTCAAACTGGCGCAAAGGCAAACCAGAACCAGATTCAGTTCGGGTACAAATGTTCCAGGCAATTCACTCTCGCAATATCTCTGACAGATGAACCGGCACAGAATGGCTCGCCTGCGGGTCAACCTTTTTCCTCCCAGCGCCCAGCGATTGAAGGCGCATTGTTCTTTGACTTTACCGGAGTGAGTGGCAAACTGGCCGTCCATTCGGGTGACATGCGGGTCAATTCAGGTGAACACTTCCATCCCGGCGTAGTCATGGCCGAGCTGAATGTTCCATTATCAGGTTCCTTTTCATGTCTTATCTCCGGATTCCGGACAAAGGCCGGTTCACAGTTTTTCTCAATCGACATTCTCCACGATTTTACCTTCACCACCTCCAACCATGCTCATTCATTCTCCGCTTCAGGGGGATTAATGGAACTTCTTTTCCAGAAAACAAACTGGAAAATATGGGCCGGCGTCGGCACTTTGTCACTGAATGGAGCGTCAGTGGAATACCTTCGAATTGACGAGCCTGACCATGCCTTGATAAAAAATCGTCGTCTTTCAATTGGGAGTATTTACCATTTTTCGAATTGCCTCCACGCAGGACTTGAAGTAAGTCGTTTCCGAACAAGTCATCTGAAAGACAGAGATATTGCGGTCGTTCATGCGACATCCATTCAGCTCCAGTTGGCTCTCACCTTTTGAAGAGGGCAAGAACCCCAAAACGGTCGGGCCGTGGCACGTTCAGGCCATTTGTGGTATGATTTTCACAGCGAACAGACTGGAGGTGCTATGAATATAAAGGGCTACGAGAAAGCATTGGGCTTGCTGGGAAAAGAAAAATACAATGAAGCAAGTTCCGCATTTCAAAAACTTGCCGATAAAGCCGAAAACTCTCAATTCCGGGAAAAATGCAATATTTATATTCGATACTGCGACAGTAAATTGAAAGAACCGGAAAATTTGAAATCTTTTGATCCCTTTGGCAGGGCTGTTTTTCTTATCAATGAACACAATTTCGGAGATTCCCTGACCCTTCTCCAGGCTCTGTTGAAAAAGGACCCGAATGATGATGTAATACTTTATCTAGTTGCGTCCGCTCACGCTGGATTAGGCGACATGACGGCAGCAACAGATTTTTTAGAAAAGGCGATTGCCCAGAACCCGGCCAATAAGCTGTATGCGGAGAGAGATGAGCTTTTTGCTGAATTACAAGAAAATCTGACGACACAGTAGAGGTCTTCCATGAAAACCAGAGCATTGATTCTTGCCGCGGGCGAAGGAACTCGGATGCGATCCCGGCTACCCAAGGTTTTCCATGAAGTGGCAGGTCTACCCATTCTATTTCGGGTTGTTCAGGCAATTACTCCCCTTGTGGACAATGCCGCAGTGGTTCTGGGAAAGAATTTTGAACAATCTGCTGCCAGGCTCCGTTCCTTTTACCCTGACGCATCCATTTTTCATCAGGACAAACGCCTTGGAACCAGCCACGCTGTCGAATGTGCCCTTCCTTTTTACAAGGATTTCAACGGCTACGTCTTGATTCTTCCGGGCGACCTTCCTCTTCTTCGAACTGATCCCCTTTCGGTATTTCTGGAGCGGAGCATGAGAGAAGAGGTGGACTGTGCCATACTCGCTTTTACACCGGAAAATCCTTCAGGCTATGGACGAATTGTGACAATCGATAATAGCTTTTCTTCAATTGTAGAGGAAAAAGATGCGTCAATTGATCAAAAAAGGATCCCCCTCGTAAATGGCGGTGTCTATTTATTCCGGGCCAGGCATCTTGTAGAATTTCTTCATGCTATTGAAAACAAGAACTCTCAGAATGAATATTATCTAACCGACCTTCCTGGCATGCTGGCCGGCAAGGGATTTAGTGTCAGAGTCTTTTCAGCCGATGATCCCGATGACTTCCTGGGGGTGAACAATCGGCAGCAAATGGCCATGGCAGACACAACCGCACTGATTCGAAAAAAACGGGACCTGATGCAATCCGGCGTCACCATCCTGAATCCCGAAAGCGTTCGGATTGAGGATACGGTTGATATTGAACCAGACACCACCATATTTGGCCCCGCTCATATATTCGGCAAAACAACCATAAAATCCGGTTGCACCGTACACCCTGGTACCATTCTCAGAGATTCCACAATTGGAGAAAATTGTGAAATCAAACCCTATTCTGTTATAACGGAATCCATCATCGGAGCCAACTGCACTGTCGGGCCCATGGCTCACTTGAGATCGGGAACTGTCCTGGAATCGGACGTCAAGGTCGGAAATTTCGTAGAAACCAAAAAGGCACTTCTTCATCCAGGTGTCAAAGCGTCTCACTTGAGTTACCTCGGAGATACTGAAATCGGAGAAGAAACCAATATAGGAGCCGGAACCATTACCTGTAATTATGATGGCGAAAAGAAACATCATACAGATATCGGAAAACGTGTATTTGTTGGCTCCGACAGCCAGTTGGTCGCGCCCATTTCCATAGGTGATGACGCAACCATCGGTGCCGGTTCCACCATCACAAAAGACGTACCCTCTTGCTCACTGGCTATTTCCCGGGCACGGCAGACAGTAATTGCGGACTGGCCAAAAAAGAAGAAAAATAGGAAGGGGAAATAATGCAATCAGAGCTGAAAGGCACAATCAACCTGATGGCCATAGCTGATGTATTGCAGTGGATACACCACGGGCATAAGACTGGCGCACTCCATCTGACCGGTGACCGCTTCAAGAAACAGATTTTTTTCAAAGGCGGGCAAATTGTAGCCACGTCTTCAACCAATCCACGGGAATATCTGGGACAATTCCTGATCAGTTATGGAAAAATTACCGAAGAAGGTTTGAAAGAGCTCCTGGAAACTCAGCAAAAAAATGAGCTGATGCTGGGCAAAATCCTGGTAGATGAAGGCATCCTTAATCTTTCTGAAATCCGAATGTTCCTGGAAATTAAGGCCCAGGAGTCTCTGTTCGATATGTTCCTCTGGGAATCCGGTGAATTTGAATTCGTGGATGAAGATAGTCTGGGCAAGGAGTTTATTGATATAAATCTTGATGTCACTACTATAATCCTTGAGGGGGTCCGCCGGGTAGACGAGTGGGCAAGGATACGGAAGATGATCCCAAATGGTGAATACATTCCAATTCCGGACGTCAACCGCGTTGTCAATGCGCTTCCCCTCTCGTCCAACCTCACAAAACTGCTCCGGGCACTGGATGGGAAGAAAACCATTGATGATATCACGATGGAATTCCGAACTTCACGATTTATTGTCTTCAAAAACCTGTTTGAGTGTTATGAAAACGGACTGATTCGTATGAAAAAGCCAAGACAGGCATTTCAGCATGATATCGCCGAAGAAGTCGCCCCGAAAGTTGAGGCTCTTGCAGAATCCGGATTCATTGAATCCTACCTTATGGCAGAATCTTTCCTTATAAAATATCCCAGTTCCGAACCAATCCGGGTACAGCTGGATCAGTTGATAGAGAAAGCGGAACAGGTGATTCGGCAAGGTGACGGGGTCCCTCAGCTTGCTTGTTCCCTGAACGACCTTGCAACACAGAACCTTTCCCCGGAAGAAGGTTTCCTTGTATCCAGGATCAATGGGAAATGGGATATCAATTCCATTATCAAAATTTCTCCCATTCCAGAAGAACGGGCCAAAATGATTTTTGCAGAATTGATTACTAAGAGTATAATTACATTCGATGAATGATAAACTGACACCACTTGAGGAATTTGAATTCAGGCAGGCCGCGAGGATCCGAACTCCGGAAGAGAAGCGGGGAAAACCCACACCTCAAAAAAAGCGTATTTTCCTGACCGTCCTGCTACTGGTTCTACTGGCAGGGGCACTTTTTGCCGCCGGTTTCTTGTACCACCAACTTCAACTGCAGCAGCAGAAGACAACACAACTGGCAAAAGAACTTGCAACAAGCCAGCAAAAAATGACTGCGACAGAAATCAGCTTGAAAGACATTCAACAGGAATTGAAGAAAATGACGCACCGCGTATCCGACTCCAGTAAGGGGAAAGGAGAGCTTCTGACCGCGATTGACCAATTGAAACAGGATATCAACAATCGCAACCAGGAAATTCGATCCCTTAAACAAAAGATTCGCGAAAGAGAAACTTCTATCAAGAATGCAGAAAAAGCTCGGAAAAAGGTAAACACTGAATTGGAAAAAGCGCAGAAAAGTAATCAGGAGCTGAAGGGTCAGGTTAACACTGCGAAAGCCACCATAAGGGAATTTCAAGACACAACGGAGAAATTAAAGAGTACGATCCAGACTCTTCAAAGCAATATGAATCAGGAAGGAAATGCCTCTAGAAAACTCGTTTCCGATATGCTGGAGGCTCAGAGCAAAACCAAAAAACTCCGGAAAGAAAAGGAAACAATGGAAGCGACCCTTGATTCTCTTTCCAAAGAAATAGCTTCACTGAAACAGGTGGATCCAGGTGAACTGGTGCCTTTTTCTGACCTTGTAACTCCAGCAAAGCCAATTGTTCACCCCTCGGCAACACTGGAAAAGAAAGGATCCTTTGGAAAAGTGCGCGGCTTCATTGTGGTCAACGCATACATTGATGAAACAGGATTCGTGCAGAACGCTTTTTACCTCGAAAGCCATCTCCGGAAGGATGAAAAGAATGGCGCTGCCATCAGCCAGGCATTGAAGACTGTGCTGAAATGGAGATTTTCCCCAGCCTTGTACAACGACAAGACACCGGTGAAGATATGGCAACCCGTTGTTATACCGATAAACGACAAATGATCATCCCCCCTTCAGATCACCCATGAGCAGAGAATCTCTGTCCAGGTACTTCCAATTCGCCATCCTGATACCCGCTGTGCTGATCGCTTTCCAATTGATTGCCGTCTTCGCCGTTTATTTCCTGGTGCTGCCCGTTTTTCAAGAAAAACACGATCAGAAACGGGCGGATGGATTGTCCCGTCGAGCCATATCCGCGTTCTGGTACGGTAACAGCGATCTGAATCTCCTTTGCAGTGATTGGGCACATCGGAATGAAATGGCAGATGCTGTTCATCACTGGACCAGTGATTTCGCACAAAAAAATCTGCCCGATGGCATCTGCGATGATTACAACATGGACATCCTCCTGGTTCTGGACAGGAACGGGAAGGTACTGTTCACTCAAACAGCAAGGGATCGCTTTCGATCTACCTTCGTTCCTGAAGCTCAGTCAAAAACGATGGAATCCCTGTTGAATACACTACGGTCGCAAAGCTATAGACTAAATGGCTTGACTCTTTTAACCGGAACGCCCTTCTATGTGCAAACCCAACCTGTCACGAATGAGGCTGAAACAGAAGAGCCACCTGTACCGCAAGGCTATCTGGTTATGGCTCGCCATCTTGGCAACAGCTTCACATCCAGACTTTCTACCGTTCTTCAACTTCCCACTCAAATGGCCGTTTTTAATTTGAAGGACAATGCAATACCCGCGTGGTTTTCCGGCAGTACCTCTTCCCTCAACACTGGTCTGATCCGGTTTCAACACAATCCACGCTATCTGGAAGTCATCAGTTACATTGCCGGAACTCCTTCCGGCACCGGATTGATTCTTCGGATAACTGCAGATAAGACCCACTCCTTTGCTTCTCGAAATGTTCTATGGGGACTTCTTATATTTCTACTGCTGACAAGTTCGTTAATGGCATTACATCTGAATGGAACCCAGCGGCTGTTTAAGCGGCGCCTTCATTTCCTGCTTAGCATCGTAGGAAAAATTTCCGGGCGTCTCTCTATTCCCACGGCCAGGATCCATGCGATGGACGACCTGGATTCTCTCCACGAAGTGCTCAACAATCTATATTGGAATCTCCAGAAAATCGAAAAAGAAAAGGAAAAACTTCGTTCCAGAGAAATGATCCGGGAAAAACTCGTTTCAGCCGGCCGTATTGCTGCCGAACTTTCCCACGAAATTCTCACGCCTATCCGGGTCATACAAAATTGTCTGTCTCCCATTCAGCGAAAACTATCCACATCGTCTCTCACAGACAAAGACAGGGAAATGTTCGACATGGTTCAAAAGGAATTGAATGAAATGGAAAACCTCACAAGGAATCTTCTTCGTTTTTTCAGGGAAGATGAAGTGGATGGATCATCCACCGAATTGATACCTGTCGTTCGTTCAGCAATTGAGCGGTTCCAGGCCATCACTGGAGAAAACGGACCCACTCTACTCTTCCAGGTCAACGGAAATGGACGGATATTCGTTTCCGCTCGTCAATTGGAACAAGTGTTGCTTAATCTACTGAGAAACGCAATGGAAGCTGCCTGCACAGAAATCCGCGTTTCCACTTCCATAAAAGATGACGTAATTCTGGTCCGGGTCTCAGATGATGGAGATGGTATTCCTGAAGAAATCAGGAATCGAATTTTTGAACCCTTTTTTACCCGAAAGAAGAAACGCGGAGTCGGCCTGGGCTTGAATATCAGTTATAATATTATCCGAAACTACGATGGAGAATTATTTCTGGAGGAAAATGAACAAATGACGACCTGTTTTGTTATTCAGTTGCCCCTCATGGAGGAAATTCATGGCAAGGGGTAACATATTGATTGTGGACGATGACCCCCTTGTTCGCAACAGTTTCGCCTACCTTCTGGAAGACGAAGGATATCAAACGCGACAGGCGGGCAGCACTTCTGAAGCGCTCCGTGAGCTGGCGGACATGGAATGTGACGTTGCACTCCTGGATCTCAAGATGGAAGGAGAAACAGACGGCTTATTGCTCAACAAGGCTATACACGGGAAATTCCCCACGGTGCAGACAATTCTCATTACCGCATACACGAATTACAATTCGGCAGTCAAAGCATTGAAAGACGGTGCTTCCGACTATCTGTCCAAAGCCGCATCCACGAAAGACGTCCTTGCTGCAATAGAAACTGCCATGAAGAAGCGCAAAGAAACGCTGAAAAATGCGGACAAATATTCTCCGGCGCCACTGGCCACTCTCTCACTTGTCTGCAATCACAACTTTTTTCGGGAAGGACTGCTGCATTTCACGGAGAGACATCCTGATTTCGTTTTTGCATCCCATTATCGTCATCTCAGCGAGATTTTTCTTCAAAGTGAAAAGCCTGATGGAGACATCTTTCTCATTTTCGCAGACTGCGCTTTGACGGAACTGACCACAGTAAACACAGTGTTGCACCGTTTTAGAACCTATTATCCGGAATCATGTATCATATTTGTAAATGACAACTTTACCTCTGAAGAAAAAGCAGATCTTCTGCTGAAAGGTGTCCGAGGTTTTCTTTCTGACAAGATTGATGAAGACATTCTGACTGCAGCATTGGGCAAGGTTGCTGCCGGTGAAATATGGGCCGGGAGAATGGAAGTATCCAAAGCCCTGCGCAACCATCCCGAATCAATGGCCCAGAGTCTGTCCGAAGGGGCCACGTCAAACGTCCTTCTCTCCCCCCGGGAAAGGGATGTCTTGCGTTTTCTGGCAATGAATCTCTCCAACAAAGAGCTCTCCGACCGGCTGAACGTCTCTCTTCAAACTGTCAAGACGCATCTCTACAACATTTATCAGAAACTTGACGTTCACAACCGTTCACAAGCGATTGCAGCAGGATATCGTCACCGTCTCCTTCCCTGAAATCCTAAAAGTGCTAAAAAAGTATGACTCAGACGGTACGACAGCTCACCACTTTCCCACCTAATTCAAACCCAAGGTAGCATGACACACCTGTTTTCGATCGATAAACTGGCCATAAGTTTTCAAACAGGAGGTAGTATGAAATCCCGAAAAACCAGATTCTTTATTATGACCGCCATTCTTCTGGCAGGTTCCTTTCTCTTTGCCAGAGAAGTTAATACCAACAATCAGGTGGTCCGTATACAAAATATGCCGGAATACATCGCCAGCCAGAGCTATATTTTTGTGTATTCCGATAAAGCCATGACGAAGGCGTCAGTTCGCACCCGATCCGAAAATCTTGCCCAACACTACGAAGGGACAGTCCGCCATACCTTTGGCAAGGCAGTCCGTGGTTTTTCTGCAAAAATGTCAGCGTCTGCAGCCCGTAAACTTTATGAAGAGAATCCGGACATTGCATACTACGAACCAAACGGTGTCTGTTATGCCATCGCAAAGCCTTCCAAGCCCGGTCACGGTGGGGGTGGGGGTGGCGGCGGCGAACCGGCACAGGTTACCCCCTGGGGAATCGCCCGGGTAAACGGTGGCGTGGCAGGCAATTTCTGCAAGGCCTGGATTATTGACACCGGCATTGATCTGGACAACCCGGACCTCAACGTAGATGTTGCTGATAGTGTTGTTTTTGCAAACGCCAAGTCACCAGATGATGACAACGGCCATGGCACCCATGTTGCCGGCACAATCGCAGCAATCGACAACTCCATTGATGTCGTTGGTGTGGCCCCCGGCGCAACTGTGGTTGCGGTAAAAGTTCTGAACCGACGCGGTAGCGGATCCTGGGACGATGTCATTGCCGGAATCGACTACGTGGCAAGTCACGCGTCCTCCTGTGACGTTGCAAATATGAGCCTCGGTGGCAGTTACAGCCAGGCAATTAATGACGCAGTAACAAACGCCGCTAAAACCTGTTCATTCGCTGTTGCGGCTGGAAATGACGGTGCAGACGCGGCCAACGATTCTCCCGCAAGTGTCAACGCACCGAACGTATATACCATTTCTGCAATTGACTCAAATGACCTGCTGACTTCATGGTCCAACTGGGGTGTTCCTCCTGTGGATTATGCGGAACCGGGACTGAACATCCTTTCTCTCAAAAAGGGTGGCGGTACCACAACCATGTCCGGTACTTCCATGGCCACACCCCACGCGGTGGGCCTGCTGCTCCTGGGTAACATCCGCACCGACGGCTACACACAGGCTGATCCGGGCGGAGACCCACATCCTATTGGCGTTCACTGATCTATTCAGTTAACCATCCACAGAAAAGGGGGCCGAAAGGCCCCTTTTTGCTGCGCCTGGCAGAGAATTCGTCTTCCACTTTTGAGTGGAAGGCGCCGGCATTTGTGTACCGGACTATGTCTATTCGCAGTGCGGCGTATTATTTGTTACCTGTTTGAAGATTAAGGACATAATTAAATAGCGCCGTACTTCGGTTGGTGTGATAACCGTCTTGAAACGGGGCCAGAAACTCGTCAGACCAGGGTTCCATTGAACAGTCATCGATGAAATCACATACTTTCATGCGACACTCAGGTTTAGAAAGTCTTATCACAAAATGCAGCATTCTTTTCCCTTTGACCTTAATTACCTCTCCGCTAACTTTATGAACGATCAGTTCACCGGAAACATCCGGTGGCGGACATTTGTCTGCAGGGGGACATTTGTACGCAAACACAATGATCTGTTTTTCAAACTCAGATGGATCACGATCAGAGCGCACCAACGGAACAAGGGCATTATAAATTTCACCATCTTCTGGTATTTCAAGCGTTCCGGTTATTTTGTTGCCCGATATGGTAAAGGGGGCATAACAGCTGAACATATGGCACGAAGACATTCCACATTCGCAGCTTTTGAAAATAACCTGTAAATACCCCTTTGTCTTCTTCTGTTCAGATGCAATCCCGGTAAAACTGAAAAACACCATAGCTGCCAAACACGCCAACAAGGTTCTTTTGAACATAAATGTCTCCTTTTACTCTTTCACCAGTTCAACCCTGCGATTCAGGGCACGGCCTTTTTCTGTCTCATTGGACGCCACAGGGCTCAAGGAACCCACGCCAGTTCCGTAACTGCAAAGTCCGACAATTGGTCTGTTGCTATTTGTTTCTATACCTCTGTATGTTCCATTTCGATGTACTTTTAAGCTTACAAGGACCAATAACTTCATCCGTTCCACTTCCTGACATTTCATGAATTCCATCCCCGCCTTTCACATATGTCGCGGAATCGGTTACCCCTATCTGCTCATATCTGAAGACGCCGTAAGGAGTATTAAAAATAAAGGAATATTCACAATCAGGAAAACTGATTCTTGTTGCCTTTCCAGTCTTAGAATCAAAGAATATAAGCAATTTTCCAGGCATTTTTTTGCTTTTCTCCACCTGAGGTTTCTTAAATAATCCATTAAGAGTGCTCCCTGTGCCACGCACGTTCCACGATACTGTGTCGTAATACTCGACACAAGATTCTGTGTGACTGTACTTAAGCACAATATACAATTTTGCCCTCAAAGTCTGACTTGCCTTTCCCTCACAAATAGCTTCATACTTCTCCGTTATTTTAGCTACAGCAAAATTTGCACGCGTCAATTCTATCTTTTTCTCTGCTATCTTATCTTTGAGTGCCGTTTTTGGCATAGGATATTCATCTTCCCTGAGGATATCACAAGAATTATAAACCATTATCTTATCCTCGGTAGCTTGTGAGTTGTCTCCATCAGGCGCTACGTAAGTAAAAGTAATATCTTCCTTTCCCACTTGAAATGCCTTCAGTTCAGGGTCGGATGCAAGCGGAGTCCCTCCAATGATCTTCCCGTTCACGGCCTGGACAACGATCCGGTTGAATGTTCTTGATTTTCGTCCTTCAATATCCACAAGATGGGAAATTTTCACGCCGGTTTCCTGACCCGGAAAAAGTTCTTCCGTGTCAGGCTGAATATTGCACCGGGACGGTTGCTTCTCAAAGTCATTCAGTAAGGTCAGTTCCAGCGGCACAGATTTCCTGAACACGGCATCACGATTCCTGAACATTCTGTTGAGGTGACCATCATAGGTAAAAGTAGGGCGCTCTGATTCAGTCTTCCAGTTGTGAATCAACTCTCCGTCTTCAAAGTACAGGCTGATGCTAAACCTTGACTTGGTCCGCCCCTTCAGATTGGTTTCATAGCTTGTCGTGAAATAATACTCCGGAGGTTTCCACTTTGAACGTGCGCCGGGTTCCCTGATTTCGCCTGAATAAAGAAGATGGAAACATGGGCTCGTGGCATGTTCAGCCAGGATCGACGTGAAATGGTGCTTATCAAGGCCCGCAGCTTTACTCAGTACGGCGTCCCGCTTGCACCCATCACAGCCGGTTTCCGCGGCTGCAGCTGGCATCAGCAATGTGCCCAGCAACATCGTAACCAGTAGCATTCTAATCCATAGTCGTGTTCGAGTTATCATGAACTCCCCCCTTGTCCTTTACTCTTTCACCAGCTCAACCCTGCGATTCAGGGCGCGGCCCTCTTCCGTCTCATTCGAAGCTACAGGGCTCAAAGGACCCACTCCATAAGGATCAAGCCGGTGCTGAGCCACTCCATGCTTCGTTACCAAGGCTCTAACAACAGCCTCAGCCCTTGCGCGGGAAAGTTTCATGTTGTATGCGATTTTCCCGACACTGTCGGTATGCCCCACCACATACAGTTTCAGTTCAGTATCTGCTTTTAGCAGTTTCGCAATATTTTTCAACGTCGGCTGGGATTCCGGTTTGACTGTGGCTTTATTGAAATCAAAGTGGATGCCATAAACGGACACGTGGCCGGTAGACCGGATATCCCTTGCCAGGCTGTTGGCATCTGCCACAATTTCCTGCTCCATTACTTTCTGCTCTACGATCATCAGTTCATATTGTCCCCCGGTTCTTGCATCTTCATAAATCCACGTAATTTGTCCGTTCTTTACTACCTTGAGCCATCCCTCTGCTCTTGATTCGTAAACGATTGTCCCCCCGATTTTTTTAATGGCGTTTTCATAATTCCTCAAGACCTGAAGCTTGCCCGGGGCTTTTCTCCCTTCCTTAACTTCATAATAAATGTCATATATGCGTCCTTCAATCTTAATATTTTCGCCACGTGCATTTTTAAAATCAGCCGTGTCAAATGCTTTGGTTTCGTAGTTAGAGATGTAAAAACCGGGCATTCGCTTAAGAAGGGGATGGTCTTTGCTTCCAGGTAAATCCGCCTGGGCCATGCACAGAACAGATGGCATCAGCAGACTAAGTAAACAGAAACCCAAGACAGAAACAATATGTGTGTTCATAAAATTACGCCTCCTCGACATAGTTCAAACGACACAAAGACAATCTTTTTCACATATGTCAGGACAATGCTAGTAGATCATCGCGTGGCGGTTCGCTCAACTCTTTTGAAACGCGCTTTTAAATACATTATAGCTCCGTAGCCCTAATTTTCAACTGGAAACCGATCCGGCGTCCAGACAACAGCCAATGAAACCATCGGAAAATTGAGCTTACTCAACATTTCAGTCATTCGGACAGTGAAAGATGAAACAGAATCAGATATAATCAAAAATGATTTCAGACTCGACCGGAGGCTCCATGAGCACTGCATTTCCAATTGATAGCTATATCAAGAGCTTTATAGCTCTTTTCGTTGTGATGGACGCACTGGGAAATGCCCCCATCTTCATTTCATTGACCCAGAAACTGCATAAAAAAGAGTCCCTCAGTCGCCTCAACACAGCAATCCTGGTGGCCGGTGGTGTTATTGCACTGTTCCTTATCTTAGGTAAAGCCGTACTCCTTTATTTCGGGATATCAGTGGGTGATTTTCAGGTCGCAGGCGGAATTATTTTCTTTCTTCTCGGTATCGAAATGGTGTTTGGATTGAATTTTCTCTCAGCCCGGGTGGAACGGTATGACATCGCCATTGTTCCGCTTGCCACACCGCTTATAGCCGGGCCGGGAGTGCTGACCACCATCATCATTATTACCAACACGTACGGCTATCTTCCGGCAATTGTCGCATCTGTAACTAATCTCATTCTTACTCGAATTATACTCGGCAACAGTCTGTGGATTAATCGCTTTACCGGGAAGCAAGGGGCAGAGATCCTGACTCGAATCATGGGAATTCTACTGACCGCACTGGCCATCAGTTTTATACGAACCGGCATTACAAACGGGTAAACACACAAGGGGGAACATGTGAAACGCCTGATCAGCAAGGGAGACATTAACGCTTTTTTTGGATTGATGCTGGACAACGTGACCAATCTTGTGGTTCTGACCGGAATCCTATACGGTGCTTTTGCATTTCCCATGGATGTAATCCTGAAGAAGATGATTCCCGGTACCGCCCTTGGCGTCATGTTCGGAGACATAGTATACACAATCATGGCATACAGACTCTCCAGAAAAACGGGGAGCAAGACCGTTACCGCCATGCCGCTCGGACTGGATACTCCCAGTACCGTGGGAATTGCCCTCACCGTTCTCGGGCCGGTTTACCTCCAGACCCACGACGCCAACCTGACCCTCTACGTGGGTATGGCAGTAATGGTGTTAATGGGATTGATGAAGGTAGTTTTCTCGTTCTTCGGGAAGTGGATTCAGGAAAAAATGCCACGCGCTGGACTCCTGGGTTCCATCGGCGGCATCGGCATTGCTCTTCTGGGTCTTTTCCCCATGCTGGACGTGTTCAAACTCCCGATCGTCGGCATCACCTCCCTTGGTATTATCATTTATGCCTTTTTCGCAAAAGGACGGCTCCCGTTCCGGATTCCCCCTGTGCTGGCAGCTGTGGCAGCCGGTACCCTACTTTTTTACCTGATTCCCCACACCCACGGAACCATAACCGCCGAAACCTCATTGGGAATCTACATTCCCTATCCCTCCCTCGGTTTCGTAAAGGGAATGAAACTGGCGCTCAACTACATCCCCATCGCCCTGCCCTTCGGTCTTCTAACCATTATCGGGGGAATTAACGTCACCGAAAGCGCCAGGGTTGCCGGTGACGATTACAATACGACCCAGATTCTGTTCACCGAAGCTATTGCCACTATTCTTGCCGGTCTCTGCGGCGGCGTTGCCCAGAGCACACCCTATATCGGCCATCCCGCATACAAGGACATGGGTGCCAAGGCAGGTTACACCCTCGCCACCGGCCTTTTCATCGGAATCGGAGGCATGCTGGGAATAATCAGCGGCATTGTGCAGATTATCCCTCCGGCAGCTGTATCTCCCATCCTGATTTTTGTAGGATTTGAAATCGCCGCCCAGTCTATTGAGACAGCAGAAGGTGATTTGTCCGCCGTGCTACTCGCATTTATTCCATCCATTGCCGACCTGGTACTGATCCAGATGAATTCACTGCTGGGTTCACTGGGAAAAGGAATCGCTGACTTAAGTGTGGACATGGCCAACACCCTGAAAGCTGTTACGGTTCTCGGAAACGGTTTCATTCTCACCGCCATGCTTTGGGGCAGCGCTGTTTCCTTCCTGATTCACCGGAAAATGAAAGGTTTTGTGCTGACGATGGCTGCAACAGTTGTGCTGACATTGTTTGGAATCATCCACTCCGTCCGCCCCGACGGCGGCATTTACCTGCCCGATTTTACTCACTTCGGGTATTCAGACAGAATCGCTATCGGCTATCTCATTTTCGCAGCAATCAGCATGCTGTCATACTGGTGGGTGGAACGGGAAGAGTCGAATGCCTGAACGCCGCCAAAGTCCCATCGTCCTCTTCGCGGGGCTTTTTCTGACTTCCATGTTCCTGAACACCATGCCTCCCCTGATGGTGGAATTCCAGCGGGTGTTTGCAATCTCCATGGGCCAGTCCAGCATCATTCCCTTTGCTCACTCTATGGGAACCATCCTGGCCAATGTTGCAGCAGCACTGGTGTTGTCAAGAATCGGAACTCGCAAGAGTACTGCTATTGCTGTAATCGCAGGAGCTGTAGGGCTCACATTTGCCGCCACAAGCCATTCCCTTTCAGGGTTGACGGCGGGTATTTTCTTCATCGCAGTGGCATTTGCCGTCACGATCACGACGTTCTCAGTCATCTATGCTCATTTCCCCGTGACAAAGCAGAATTTCTCCATGTTTCACTCCTTTTTCGGCATGGGCGGACTGGCCGCTCCGGTTTTTGTAAAGTTTTATCTGGGACGAAATTATTCCTACCGTTACGTATATCTAACCTACCTCCTTTTGATTATTCTATTTGGTCTCTACATTGCCTTTCGTCCTGTTTCGGATTATCAGTCCGACGATTCCCCCTTTCACGGAGTAAAAAAGGTGATGCAAAGCCGCTACCTCATTGTCATTACCCTTCTTGCTCTATATTCCGTATCCGAAATGGCCGTCGTGGTGTGGGCGGGCAATTTCTTTAAATCCTCCTTCGGTTTCACAGTTGAAACATCTGCTGTGATGCTGTCCGCCTTCTGGATTCTATTTACCCTCGGTCGTTTTTTCGGTGACAGACAGATTCGCAAACTTACTCCGCAAATCAACGCCCGGGCCATGAGCCTAGCATCCCTCGCTCTTTTTTCTATCTTCATTTTCAGCCCGGTGACATGGTCAGTAAGTGCCTTCCTGTTGGGCGCTCTTTTCATGGCCACAATCTTTCCGTCCATTCATTTTCTCCTGAACCGGATTGCCCCGGATGATGTCCGGGCCCCTTTGAATGCCATACTCTTTCTCGCTGTGAGCACGTTCGGAATGATCGGTGTACCTTTTGTCGGTATTGTTGGGGGAATAAATATCCGCCTGGGCATGTCAATGATGCTGATTCCTTTTTTCCTGATGGTAACCGTTCTTCCCTTCCTGTGGAGAGGAGAAAAGATATGAGAAATCAATCATGGAGGTCCATATGAGTGAAAACAAACCAAACCTTGAAGAATTTGAAAAATTGAAAGAACAACCTGTCATTCTGTTTCATGGGTTTTCAGGTGAACAGCTCAATAATCTTATCGATACGCTGAAACATTCCCCTTCATTTTCCAGCAACATCATCATGGCTACGACAACTCCCACATCCGTGCAGTGGTGCATAAAAGATCTGCTCCTCGAGCTCTCAGAAGAGCGTGCGGCTCTGAAGGAACTGAACCAGAAAAAGAAATCTGAATGAGTCTTCATAAAATTTGCATGTACTCCTGCAGTCACTGGAAACTATTCACACTGCTCCCCGTATAATTTATCGATTTGAAAATTCCGGAGGGAGCCATTGAAGAAAACTGTTATTCTATTAGTTGTCGCAATTACAGCCGCATCCATTTCCTGTTCAGTTAGCGGCAGGGGTGGGACCAAAGACAAGGGGAAAGACAAGAAGGAAATTGTTGTCCCCGTCCAGGTAGAAGCCCTGAAAAAGGGGCCAATATCATCCTTTATTCTGTCATCCGGTACGGTTGAAGCAGAAATGAGTGTGGACATAGTCGCGGAAACTACCGGTGTGGTAGAAAAGCTTAACGTGGAAGAAGGAGACAGCGTTAAGAAAGGTCAAATCCTCGCTGTTGTAAATTTTGAAGAATTGAAACTCAGTAAAGATAAGGCTGAAGTTGCCCTGAAAGAAGCGGAGAACACATTCAAACGCACGAAGAGCATGTTTGACCGTCAACTGGTCAGTCAGGAAGACTACGACAACGCCAGATTCAACTACAATCAGAAGAAACTCGATTTTGACAATGCAAAAGTTAAGTATGACAAAAGTATGATCAAGGCCCCGTTTGACGGAGTTGTCACCGAACGTTTTATCACAGCTGGTCAATTCCTTTCCATGAACCAGAAAGCGTTTTCCCTTGTAAACCGGGATCTGCTGAAGGTAAACGTGTTTATCCCGGAAGAACGGGTCAGGGAGTTAAAGGTGGGGATGTCTGCAAACCTGGTCAGTGAAGCCGCCAAGCAAACTTTCAAGGGCAGTGTGAAACGAGTTTCCCACATCGTGGATCCATCCACCGGTACTGTCAAAGTAACTGTTTATGTAAAACATGACCCGAATATTCGACCTGGCATGTTTGTAAAAGTTAGCCTTCTGACTGACACAATTCCCGATGCACTGTTGGTTCCCAAGAAGGCTGTCGTCTATCTAAACGACAGGCAGTATATTTTTCTTTACGATGCGAAGACGAAAGAAGCAAAACAAATAGAACTGAAGACTGGATATCAGGATGAGATCCAATTCCAGTCACTGAATAAGGACCTTAAAGTGGGCGACCAGATTATTGTGGCGGGTCAAAACGGCCTTAAGGATGGCGCAAAGGTCAGGTTGGGCTGATATGACAGACCACTCCGTATTCGGAATTACGGTCCGACGGCCAGTGGCGATCTTTATGATCGTCATTGCCATTGTGGTCTTTGGCTATGTCTCGTACAAGAGATTGGCATTGAATCTTATGCCGGACATCAGCTATCCAACTATCACTGTCCGGACCGAATTTGAAGGGGCAGCGCCCGAGGAAGTAGAAAACAACGTTTCCCGCAGAGTGGAACAGGCTCTGGCGGTTGTAAATAACCTTTCCACCATCAGTTCCATCTCTCGATCCGGTATGTCCGATGTCATCCTGGAGTTCCGCTGGGGAACCGACATCAACACAGCCATTCAGGACATTCGGGAAAAGCTGGATCAGGTTTTTCTACCAAAGGAAGCAGGGAAACCCGTTATTCTTAGATATGACCCGACACTGGACCCCATCCTCACCTTCGGATTGACTTCCAAGAAAGAAAGCCTGATGTATCTTCGCAATTTTTCGGAAGATAATATTAAGATTCGTCTGGATAAGATTCAGGGAGTTGCCGCAGTCAAGATCCGGGGAGGACTTGAAGAAGAATTTCATGTGGACATCAACCCGTCCAAATTGACCGGTCTGAACATGGACATTGACACGGTGAATAACCGGCTAGCCAGTGAAAACGTCAATCTTGCCGGTGGAAAACTGAAAGAAGGCGCAACAGAATATATCGTTAGAACTGTCAACCAGTTCCGGAATATCGACGAAATCCGCAACCTTATTATTGGAACCACGAATGGAGTTGAGATCCGGATCAAGGATATCGGTCAAGTTACCCGATCTTTCAAAGACAGAGAAGTGATCACCCGGATCAATGGCAGAGAATGCGTCATCCTCGAGATTTACAAAGAAGCGGATGCCAACATTGTGGATGTTGCCAAGCGGGTCAAATTCCAGATGCTCACAACAAAAGGGAAAACCGTTCGTACATCTTTACCGGAACACATGAAGGTTGATTTGCTCTCCGACCAATCCGTTTTTATTGAAAATGCTCTTAATGAAGTAAAAGATAATGCCCTGGTAGGCGCGCTACTGGCAATTCTCGTATTGTTTCTTTTTCTCAAAAACATTAAATCTACGCTCATCGTTTCAGTTACCATCCCACTATCCATTGTCACTACATTCGCGTTCATGAAATTCTTCAACGTATCATTGAATATTATGTCTCTTGGTGGAATTGCACTGGGGGTCGGAATGCTTGTGGATAACGCGATTGTTGTGCTCGAAAGCATTTTCCGATGTCAGGAAGAAGGGGATGAAATCGCAGATGCGGCCGTTCGTGGAACTTCTGAAGTTGGTACGGCTGTTGTTGCTTCCACATTGACTACCATTGCCGTATTCTTTCCTATCGTCTTTGTGGAAGGCATCGCCGGCCAGATTTTCAAAGATATGGCCCTGTCCGTCGTCTTTGCTCTAATCGCGTCGCTGATGTTCGCTCTGTTTTTCATTCCAATGCTTGCATCCAGAAGGTTTACTCCTGGAAAATCGACAGGATTCAAACTGGGTTCTTCCCTTCTTCATTTCCAGTCTTTCAGCGGATTCATCGGACCCCTGCCGCGCAACTGGTTGTTAAAACTAATCGCTGCCCTGTTTCGCGTGGTCCGACTTCTATTCTATTTCCCCTTGGAGGTAATGGCGAAAATTTTCGTATTGGCCTACCTGTTTTTTCTGGGAATCGTCTGGATCAGCCGAATTATCTGGACTGCACTGGATAAATTCATTCTCAACAGAGTACTGACCAATTTCAACAATGGCTTCAACTGGGTTCAAAACGATTGGTACCCAAAAGCACTGAAACTTGTGCTTGGGAACAAATTGCTTTCCGTTATTCTGATTCTGATAGCCTTTGCCATCACATTCTTCTCATTTCGCGGACTGGACGCCGAACTGATTCCAGTCATGCACCAGGGGCAATTTACCGTTATTGTAAATTTCCCTGTGGGCACGCCCATTGAAAAGACAGATTCCCTCCTCATGCCCTATGAATCCAGGTTATCTTCAATCAAAACAATTCGTACCTACTTCACCCGCATCGGAGTGGAAAAGGATTCCTATGCAAAAGCGGACGAAGGCGAATTTTCCGCAAGAATCGGAGTCATCCTCAAACCTTCAGACGATATTCTCAAGACTGAACAGGACACAATTTCCAAAATCCGGGAAATTTTCAGCAACATACCAGATGCTGAAATGAGAGTGGAATACCCCACCCTGTTCACATTCAAGGCACCGGTTGAAGTTGAAGTTCATGGATACAACCTCCAGAAATTGAAAAAATACTCCATGCTCGCTCTGGAAAAAATGAAAGAGATTCCGGACCTGAAAGATGTGGAGTTGAACATCCGCACCGGAAACCCGGAAACTCAGATCGTCTTTGACCGGGATAAACTGGCCCGGCTGAACCTGAATATAGTCAAGGTGGCAGACCTTGTTCGGAACCAGTTGCTGGGCTATGTCCCTACCAAGTTTATCCGGGGTGACAAACGCATTGATATTCGGGTGAAATTGAAAAACAACACGAGAAAGACTCTGGAAGACCTGAAAAACATCATTGTAAACCCTGGCCAGAAACCCGCTGTTCCACTTTCCGCCGTGGCAGCATTCAACATCGTTGAAGGGCCCAGCGAAATCCGTCGCGTGGATCAGCAACGGGTGGGTCTTATCTCTGCAAATATAACCGGTCTTGGCCTGAAAGCCCTTTCAAAGCAAATTCAGGAAAAGCTCTCCAAGATTCCCCATCCATCAGACATTGAATACGTGATATCCGGTCAGAACCAGGAAATGGAAAAGTCCTCCAAATCTCTCCTTTACGCGCTGCTGCTTTCGATATTCCTGGTGTACATTGTTATGGCATCGCAGTTTGAATCTCTCCTTCATCCCTTTGTTATCATGTTTTCGATACCTCTGGCTTTGTTTGGTGTTGGTATTACATTGTACACACTTCATATCCCCATGTCGGTTATCGTATTCATCGGCCTGATGATGCTTGCCGGCATTGTGGTCAACAATGCCATTGTACTCATTGACTACATCAACCTTTTGAGAAGAAGGGGAATGGAAATCAGAGAAGCTATCATCCTTGCCGGAAAAGTGCGGCTTCGCCCCATTATCATGACAACCCTGACCACTGTCCTTGGGCTGCTTCCTCTGGCTATGGGTCTTGGAGAAGGCGCTGAAATTCGCCAGCCCATGGCCATTACTGTAATTGCCGGATTGATCTTTTCCACCGTCCTGACTCTAATGATCATCCCCACTCTCTACGAGTTGGTAGAGACCCTTAAGGCAAAACTTACCGGTGAGGATGGGGCCGGAGAGACCCAAACGTAACACAGAGGGACAGTCAGTTCAATACGTACGAAGTTAAAACACCATAGAAAAAGAAAGGGAGGATACATATCCTCCCTTTCTTTCTGTTCTTTCTGCAAAAGAACATTCCCCAAAGATTCCTACACTTGCCAATTCCTGCAATTCATTCTATGATAGCAATATGGATGGATTTAACTTGAAAGTCATTGTGGCATGGGGTTTCTTTTTTGCTTTTGTCATCATATCTGTTTACATTATTGTAATCAAGAAGCTCAAACGGATGGTACGTGGAGAAGAAGAACGGGAGGCACCCGATTTTGTCCTCGAAAATATTCGGCATACCCTGGACCAGCGCAAGGCGATCTTCCACGAGCTGGAAGTACAGGAAAAACTGAATGAGATCATACTGAACAACCTCGCCATCGGGGTGGCTGTTTTTGACAAATTTAAGATGTTTAAGTCCGCAAACCCAATGTTCCGGAAGCTGTTCCATCTGTCAAAGGAGAGCGTGAATCAGTCCATAGTTCAGTTCCAGGAGAGGAGCCCCGAGCTCTTCCAGTTTGTACGGCAACTCAAGGACACCGGGGACGGGAAAGGGAAGATTGACAATACCTCAATCCGGGGAAAGATCGTAAAATTACAGGCACGACCCGTCAGTGAACTTCTTGGTGGAAAAGGCGGGTACCTTGTTCTGGCTGAAGATATCACAGAAATTGAAGCTGCAAAAAGTCAGCTGGAGCTGAAAAAACGGCTGGAAATAATCGGTGAAATGTCTGCAGGTCTCGCCCATGAATTTCGCAATGCCCTCTCTACGCTTAAGGGTTACGCTCAGATGATCGAAAATGAATCCCCCCCGTCCATTATTGCCGAGCACAATGCTCAAATTCTCTCGGAAGTGGAAGATATCAACAACGTAGTTAACCAGTTTCTCCTCTATGCCAAACCACTTCAACTGAATCTGCAAATCGTTGCAGGTGCAACCATTCGTGAGGATATTCTGGTCACCTTTCCAGACTTGCAGAATATTCTTGAAATCACAGTAATTCCGGAAGATATTTCCTTTAAGACCGACAGGGCCCTCCTGAAGCAATGTCTCGTAAATCTGATTCGAAACAGCCGGGAACACCTTGCAGGCACCGGCGGGATTCATGTTCATATTGAAAAACTGAAGGACAGTATTCGGATCACTGTACAGGACAACGGCTCGGGTATGGATGCTGAAATCCTGGAACACGCACTCGTTCCTTTTTACACGACCAGAAAAGACGGCACAGGACTGGGCCTTTCCCTGTGCGAAAAAATTGTGTCGCGCCTGGGAGGGAGTATTACTATTGAATCGGCAACAGATATGGGAACCACAGTGGTGCTTACGCTATGAGCCGGATATTGATAATAGAAGACCGGGATTCACTTCGGGAAATGCTGGTCAAGTTTCTTTCGGCCCAGGAAGTACTCAGTGCTCCCTCTGCTGAAGAAGCCCAACCACTCCTCGTACACTATCCAGAAATTGTACTTTGCGATCTGAAACTCCCCGGCATGTCCGGAATAGATTTTATCCGAAAAACCATACCTGATTTCCCTGAAACTCTGTTCATAATAATGACGGCCTTCGGAGACATTCCAACTGCTGTGGAAGCCATGAAGGCCGGCGCATATGAGTTTTTGCCAAAGCCACTGGATCTGAATCACCTGTCGATTGTCCTGAAACGCGCAAAGGAAATACTGAAACTCCGACGCATCGCAACAACTGACTCTGACTTGACCATCGTGGGAGAAAGCCCGGCAATGCTGGAAACCCTGAAGGTAGCAGCAAAAGTAGCCCCACTGGACTGCTCTGTACTCCTGGCAGGGGAAAGCGGAACCGGAAAAGAAGTCCTCTCCCGATGGATTCACCGTCATTCCAAACAGAAAAATGCCAGCTTCTGGGCAATGAACTGTGCGGCAATTCCTGAATCACTCCTGGAATCTGAACTTTTCGGTCATGAACCAGGTGCCTTCACAGGCGCAACTCGGCTTAAAAAGGGGTACTTTGAACTGGCAGATGAATCTACCCTTTTTCTAGATGAAATAGATAAAACGAGCCTTGCATTCCAGGCAAAGATTTTGCGAACTGTGGATAGTGGCGAGTTCTACCGCCTGGGGAGTGACGTCCCGTTGAAAAGCAGTGCCAGGTTGATATTTGCCACTAACCGGGACCTGGACAGTCTGGCGGATGCTGAGGATTTCAGAACAGACCTGTTCCATCGCATCAGTGCTTATACAATCACACTACCACCTTTACGGGAACGTCAACAGGACATCCGGCTGCTGGCCAGTCATTTTGCGGATAAACTGGGCCGACGGATTACAGGAACTCCCCTTATTCTCCCGGAGTCTGCCAACCAATTTCTTGAAAACTACGACTGGCCCGGGAATGTGCGGGAGCTTCGCAACACCATTGAGAGGTGGGCCATACTTGGAATTGACCATTCTTCACAAACAGTGCCGATTGCACACAAAGCACGGGGAACACATATTGATTTTGAAGCAAAAACCCACAATGAAGTTCTTTTGGAGATAGAACAAAAGCTGTTCCGTCACCATCTTGAAAAACACAAAGGAAATAAACTCGCTGTCAGTCGCGAACTGGCAATGAATTACAAAACACTTCTTTCCAAGCTTAAGAAACTGGGGATTGAAGAATGACAGGAATGGTTCTGTTGTTATTGCTGGGCTACTGGCCACTGTCTGCCAACTACGGTATTTCAGGGACATTCATGGAATACAGAAATCAGCACCTCCACGCCGGTTTCGATCTTTCCACCAATGGGAAGGTGGGATTTCCCGTACACTGCTTCGACGACGGCAAAATCGTAATGCTCAAAGTGCAGAAACGGGGGTATGGAAGGGTATTGTATATTCGCCACCCGAAGCGGAAACTTGTATCTGTTTACGGACATCTGGACCGCTTTACTCCCCGTCTTGAGAAGATCGTCTCACGGTACATCAAGCTTCGTCATTCCCGGTATCCAGGGACCATTGTTCCTCGAAAACCGATTCCTGTTCAAAAGGGACAGGTTATCGCTTACTCAGGGGAAAGTGGTGTCGGTTGGCCTCATCTCCATTTTGAGCTGAGAAATTTGCAAAATGAGCCGGTGAATCCGACAAATTTCGGTCTCTCAGTCAATCAGGACAAATCTGCTCCTGAATTTCAATTTTTGAATCTCTACCCGGAAACGCCGTCAAGCACTGTCAACGGACATTGCAGATTTGTCCGGCTTCCACTTAAACATTCAAAAGATGGTAATTTCACTGTCAAACCATTCCGCATTTCCGGCCGTGTTCTCATGTCTGTAACCATTCGGGATACAGACGGCAGAAAGGGTCCCCTGGCAATTCAACGTATCATCACCAGATTGAATGATCACCCCTTCTATGATTATCAGGCCCAGGTATTCTCTTTCGATCGGTTCAATCGATCCTCCGCTGTGTATGATTTAACTCAAACACGTCTTAGCCCATCCACCTACGGTTTTAATCTCTTTCGCATACCCGGTTCCGATCTTCAAAGCCAGAAACAATATCCAACCACATTGCAAAAAGGCCAGAATCTCATGCAGGTATCCGCGATTGATTTTGCAGGCAACAAGGTTGAACTTAATTTCCGTTTCCACTGGCAGGGACTGTCCGCCCAACCGGTAATCCCAACAACACTGACAACAGCCTCAGTGCTACTCCATGGACAGATTCTCCCTGCAACGTCGATTCATCAGCCCGTCTTAGTTCCCATTGCTGACACTGACTGGACAGTAATGTCCTATGGACTCAAACCGTCCACAATTAGACTGGGTAATGTAACAATAGAAGCCAAAGGATATAACACTTCACCCAGATTGATTTATGCACGCTTCGTTTCCAAATTGCCTGAGGAAACCGGCTTGTTGATTGTCCCCGATACCGGTATTGAAATCCAACCGGGTCAGCTCTTTCTCTCTCAACTCAACCTGGTCATGCATTGGAAAGTAGCCGATATTCGGATGGGTTGGTTTCGATATGATGATGTAAAAAAGAAATGGAAATACAGAGAAACAGAACTGAACGAAACAGAACACAATGCCAACGCCGAAGATTATAGAAACGGCATGTATGCAGTCTTCCTGGATACTGCTCCCCCGGTTATTCACAATAACCCTTATTTTTTTAGAAATCGAACCGCCTGGCATATTACAGATGTCGGAAAAGGTGTAGACGATTCAACCATCATTCTTTCAAGGGGAAAGAAAACATGGAAGATGGAGTATGACCCCGACCGAAAGATCGCGTGGATTGACCGCCATTTGAGAAAAGGAAGGTACAAGATACGAGTTACAGATATTGCCGGAAACACATCAAGCGCTCTTGGACGGCTTCACTGATTCCATGAAAATATAACTCCAGGAACACAAGCTGTTATGGTGAGTTATGGCTTCAGTCGCAGCAGCCAGGCACCACTTCCGCCAAGCGCCCTCGGCGCTTCCGCGAACCAGAGAATCCATTCACGCCCGTCACCCTTGAGCCATTGCCTTACATATTCGCGAAGCACACCCTTCTTGTCAGAATGGTGCCCCTTTCCCGTAATCACCAGAGCAGTCCGGTCCCCAACCTCCACTGCGTGACGCAAAAAAGCATAAAGTGCAGTTGCCGCTTCCTCTTTTGTTTTCAGGTGAAGATCCAGACTGGCATCAATCTCGGGAGAAATCGACTTACGAACCGTCCTTTCCAGGTTCTCAACTTTAGCTGAAGCTTGTGGCAGTGGGTCCTTCGTTTTTGTTACTGGTGCGCTATCCACCAGAGCCTGTTCAAAGAGTTTGCGTTCAGTATGTTCCTGTTCTTTTTTCTCGGCAAGAAACACTTCATTCCATTCCTCATCTGAAATCTGCCTCATTTTCGCCTCAAGACCAGTATCATCCTCCAGGAATCCCGGCTGTTATCCAGGGGATTATCCAGTTTAAACGAACCCCTTGCGTCTACCAGCTCAAACCGTCCGTTGCATTGGATCATCAGCCGCATTTCCTGATACAGGTAAATCCTGTATTTATCACGCATGTCAATGGAAAAGCTCTTCTCTCCATCCTTGACAATAATATGAGGTGATGACTCTGTTTGATGAGTCAGCACGTCCACATTTGTCCGTTCCCGATCCCAGTCCACTTCCACTTCAACTTGATCGCTGGATTCCATCCACGTGTTCGCTGTGGATGGACGATTAGTTATGAAATCTCTTGGATGATACAATTCAACAATGTAAACGCCCCCTCTCTCCAGCACGTCCGCAACGCGATCCAGATGAGCAAGGGCATCCTCATTTCGCAACAGATAGTTGAAGCCAGTCAACAAGTTAATTGCAACTCCGTACTTCCGATCATTCTCAAATGCAACCATATTATCAACCCAGATATGTGAGTTCAGACCGGCCAGTTCACTTTTCTTTATTGCAGATTCCACCATTTGCGGAGAAATGTCAAACCCATCTACTTCGTAACCACGGCGGCCGAGTTGCTCCAGATGCGCACCTGTCCCGCATGCAATATCAAGCATCGAACTGTTCTCACACAATCCAAAGAGGCTGGCTTTTTTCTCTATAAAATCACATTCCAGAGCCACATCGCGATAATTAAATGCAGCGTCATAATACTCAGGATAATTGTACAAGCTCATTAATTATTGGCCGAGCCGGAAAAAACGACTTCCACTCTATTCTTCAATATCTTCAGATTCTTCTTCTCCTGCCAGATCGTTGTCCACATTGAGGCGATCGCAAGCACCCGCATACATCTGCAACGCGGCCTTCTTTGCCTTTTGGAGTTCCGCCAGTTTTTCTTTCACACGTGCCAATTCCTCTTCCACCTGGTTCTCAATGTCGGCAATTTCATTCCGCAGGTGTTTCCGTGTCTCTTCGTAAAACTTTTTCTGATCATCACTAAGAAATGCCATAGGTTACCCCCTTAAATAATTAAAACACAAACGTGTGTGTAAAATAGACTTTAACCCTTACGCCATCTTTTACCGCCGGCGTGAACTTCCACTCGCTGAATGCCCGAATTGCCGCCTTCCCCAGACCGTTGCGCCCCTGTATCGAGGTTCTGAGAACCCGGACTTCGTCAGCCACTACATTGCCATTTTCATCAATGAGACCCTGCACAAGGACTTCTCCGTGCAAATGACGCCGACGATCTATCACAGACATTCTCGCTTTGACCGTTTTTATCGGAGTTGGAAAAATAACTTGTCCTTTAATGAGAGGAACCAGATCACCCTCCTTCACTTTTGGAACAATTGGCTGAGGAATTGGTTTAGTTTCCGCAGTTTTCGCCTGGACAGGTTCGGGAACCGGCTGCTTGACTGCCGGCTTTGCCGTAACATTGCCCTCTTCACTCTTAGTATTATCTGTCGTTTCTGTTGCCTTGTTCTCAGCGTCAGCTGCTGGCTCTGTTTTGGGCGTCTGATCTGTTGGTTCTACTTTGGGTGCCTGAGCTGTTGTTGTTTCAGTCGAATTTGTTTCCGGAGATTTGGTTTCCTGTTTGGTCACATCCACCGCAACAGGCGTTTTCTCAGCTATTGCTTTTTCTTTAACCGGCTTTTGAGTTGGTTTTGGGGTCGGTTTCTGAATCTTCTGCTGCTGTTTCAACTTTGCTTCCTCTTCCGCAAGTTTCTTTTTCAGTAACTGCTGAACCAGCTTCTCTTTGTCAATACCCAGATCAGCCGGAACTGCAGCAGGGGCGTTTCCTTGCTGCTCGACAGCATTCCCATCTTTGCTTTCGCTTCCTGTCGCTATTTTTGACGTATCTTCCGGGCCCGTTGTCGGAGTCGCAGATTCCGGTGTCGTAACCGTCTGTACCTGCGGTTTCTTGTTTACCTGCTGAACTGGAGCAGGCTTACGTATCAAAGCAAAATAGCCAATTACACCAAGAATAACCGCCACAACCACAATTGCAACTATCAAACCTGCTTTGCTGCCACTGTCTGTGCCCCCGAACTGCTCAAGCAACTCATCATCATGCTTTTCCACGTCTTCCAGATCAGGCATAATCATGGTGCTGCTATCCATTTTGACAGTTGCGCTGGCATCTTCGTCTTCGCCCAAATCATCCAGAGTCACCGTAGCGGCCGGGTCCGGCTCACTCACTGGCGGTGCTTCCACCGGTGCTTCCTCAACAACAGCTTCAGGAACAACTTCCTCTTTAACGGTATATCGCCGGGAAATATCTTCAATTGTTTTTGTGTCTCCTTGGTAGAGTGCACTTACAAACTGCGCGAGTATTCTTTCATTTACAGCAAATGGCAGAGATTCCATCAAACTGTGAAGTTCTGACTCCATCTCCTTCGCGCTCTGAAACCGGTTTTCAATTTTCTTGGCGAATGCCTGGCGAATCAACAATTCCGTTCCACTGGAAACATCGGAATTCACATCCTGTATAGGTTTATATTGAACCTTTCTTACTTTCTCCAGAATACTGATCTCACTGTCCGCCAGAAAACACTTGCTTCCTGTAATGGATTCATATATCACCGATGCCAGCGAAAAAAGGTCCGAACGGTTATCAATTGGTTTTCCATATGCCTGTTCCGGAGACATGTAGAGAAGCTTGCCTTTCAGCGCTCCGGCCTGGGTCTGGCTGGCTTTTGTGGCGGCCTTCGCGATACCAAAATCAACCAGCTTTACATCACCGCCTTTGGAAATAAGAATATTCTGAGGGCTGATATCCCGATGAACAATCTTCAGGTCCTTCATATCCAGACCTTTCTTCCGATGTGCATAATCCAGTGCACTTAGGACCTTGCTGGCTATGAACAGAACCAGAGGCTCTGGAATGTGTATCTTCTTTTTCTTGCACTCCTTCAGGATATTGCGAAGGTCGTAGCCTTCCACGTATTCCATCGCTATGTAGAATGAATTTTCGATTTTTCCGAGGTCATAAATTTGTGCGATATTGGGATGATTCAATTGGGCCGCTAGTTTAGCCTCGTCAATGAACATCGTCACAAATTCTTCATTATCGACAAGATGAGAAAGAATCCTCTTGATAGCCACAATCTTTTGAAAACCCTGCACTCCTCTGCGCTTCGCCTTGAACAACTCGGCCATTCCACCTGTCGCGACCTTCTCCAGAAGTACATAACTTCCATATTCAATCCCCTCACCATCTTTCCCTTTTTTCCCTTTCGTCTCTTTATCAGTTCTTCTTGGCTCAGGCGTTTCTGATTTTACTTCAGCCTCCTGTTTCTTTACCTCAGGTTCGGGCTCAGGTTCGGGTTCGGGCTCAGGTTCGGGTTCGGGCTCAGGTTCGGGCTCGGGCTCAGGCTCAGGTTCGGACTCGGGTTTATCCTCCAATTCAAGCTTTCCATTCGGCTCTAAAGAATCCTCAACAACTGGCTCCTCAGGCTCACGGACATCTTTTCCCTTCTTCTGCTCATCTTCCAGCTTCCCCACGTCACCCAGAGTTCCGGGTGCTTCTTCCACATCTTTGATTACATCGCTGAAGATGTCAGATGAAGTCAGCACTGGCTCCTCTGATGCTTTTGGTTTGTGAGAAGTTGGTTTTGTTCCCGGGACCTTACCGGACATCGTTTCTTCAAGAATTTCTTCGAGGCGCCTGCGGGCGGAGGCCTTCTTCTTCGGCATTCTTGGGGCTTCAGATAATTCCAGATATTTCTTTACCAGTGTCTGAAGCGTTTCATCTTCAAATGGTTCTTCCAGATATTCCTTTACACCATACTTGGTCACAGCCTCGGTACGATACCGGTTGCCCTTATATACCGACGTAACCATGATAATGGGAAGACCGGGATGTTCTGATGTTAATTTCTGGGCCACCTCGAAGCCAGACAATTTGGGAAGCATGGGATCAATAATGGCGAGATCGGGCACAAAATCTTCCACCATCTCCAACGCTTCCATGCCGTTTTTGGCTGTCATAGACTCATACCCGAGATCTACAATCAATTCATTCAGTCTGGAGAGCCGATTTGGTTCATAATTGACAATCAAAACTTTTTTTCCCATTTGTTACCCCGCCCAAATAGATTGTTTTCCTGAATATATCACAGCCTTTTCAAAAATGGAATAAAAAACCCTCACTTCTCAGAAAGGCTGATTTTTGGCAACTTTCACATTATAAAACTAATTCCCTGACAAAATCAGCCATTTTTACTTCCGGGATTCCTCAGCTGCCGTCTCTTTTACTTTTCCATCTCCCTGGCATATTGAAACAGTCCATCCGCAGAAAGAATGTCTAACTGTACCTTGGAAAAAGGACGTCCGTGATACAGAACATTTCTATCACTTCTTATGGCTCCTGTCTCACTGTTCACGTCAACGACATCCCCGGTTTGAAAACCCACGCTGCCAATCCCCGGCGCTTCAAGGATCGGAAAGGCCGAATTGATTGCGTTTCGCTTATAAATCGCACCGAAAGATTCAGCAATCAGAAGGGCAATTTTCAGCGACCTGAAACAATCCACCGCCTGCTGACGGGACGAACCGGCACCAAAGTTTTTCCCCGCAATCAAAATATCCCCTGGTCGGGTTCTATTGGCAAAATCCTCCCACCCTTCCAGATTGTCCAGCGCATACTGTCCCATCTTTTCGATATCTGTCTCCGCAAGATAGCGATTGTGGAAAATCATGTCCGTATCAATATCATCTACCAGGCACCCTTCCGGGGTTGTCAGTACCCAGATTTTTCCTGAAAATTTCATCTCCCTTCCTCCTCTTCAAGAAATGCGACCGGGTCTGTTATTCTTCCGGTAACCGCGCATACAGCTGCCACAACGGGGCTTGCAAGGTAGGTGTCCCCGTCTCCCTGTTTCCCTCGGAAATTGCGGTTGGAAGTGGAAATCTGGACTTCCCCTTTTCCCGTCATCCCGATCTGTCCCGAAGCGCAGCCGCCGCAGCCGGGATTGGAGATGATCACTCCCGCATTGTAAAGTGTTGAAATAGTCCCGTCCGCGAGAAGCTGTCCGAAAACACCTTTTGTCGCGGGAACGGCTTTCACCATCACACCCTCATGTACCGGATAACGGGAAAAAATTCTTGCAGCGGCGTGAAAATCTTCCACCCTTCCGTTGGTGCAGGAACCGATAAATACTGCGTCCACCTGTTCTCCCACTACTTCTTTCACGTCCTTCACATTGTCCGGTTTCGGCGGGCATGCAATTTGTGGCTTTAAATCAGAAATGTCAATCTGCTCCACACGTTTGTATTCAGCATCATGATCCGCCAAGGGCATGGATACGCTTTCGTTACCGGTCACTTTTCGAAAATGAGCCAGAATTTCCTCACTTGGCTGAATAAAGCCAATGATGCCCCCCATTTCAGTCACCATACTGGAAAGTGTAATTCGTTCGTGCATTGACAGACTGTCAATCACATCCCCGGTAAACTCTATCGCGCAACCCAAAGCTCCTCGAGACCCCAGATGCCTCAATGTCCACAAAGTCAAATCTTTTGCTGTTACAGGATACTGGTATGCTTCCCCCATAAACTCCACTTTAATTGTCTCCGGCACTTCAAACCAGGTCCTCCCCGTCTTAAAGGCAAACGCGATGTCCGCGTCACCCATTCCCTGACCGAAGCAACCCACAGCTCCCAGGATATTCAGGTGGCTGTCAGTGCCCACGTAAATTGAACCCGGCCAGCACAATCCCTTCTCAACCGCCACATGGGAACCGATACCCGAATCGACGTCATATACCTTAATCCCTTTGTTTCGCGCAAACACTCTGCAAAGTTGTTGATTGTTCGCGTAGGGAATATTGTTTGCGGGGACCACACAATCAAAGGTGAAAAACGTCCTGGAGGGATCCGCAAGTTGGACATCTTCTCCATACACTGACTCCAACCGTTTCACGACATTCGGACCCCCGAAATCCCGTGCGGAGCGCGTATCGATATCCAGCCAGATCACATGTCCCGGCTTCACTTCATCCGAAGAATGATTCATGAAAATCTTTTCAATTACTGTATGTCCCATATTTTTTTCTCCATGTTTGCTTCCAAACTTAAAAAATCACCCACATTCTACAGGAGAAAGGGAACAGAGGGAAGAGAGTCTCCATTTTTTAAGCAGGTGTGAATGGCACTGTGCGCCGAATGCTAAATGTCGGGTGTTGGAGTGAGGTGGCAGAAGAGACAGGGAATTGGCCATTCTCTGGCCTTTCCTCCCATTTTTCATATTCATGTACTATTCGCTGTTCATTCTCCATGAAGGCTTTTCCGCGTCACGCATCGCGCTTAAGGCGCACGCGTAGTTCGGAAAGATGCAGTGGATATTGATTCAAAGTCCGGATAATCGTGTCTGCTTCAGCGCGAAACGCGGCCAGATATTCTCTGACTTCTACATCCACAGTCAACGTGCCGCCCTTTATTCCGGTAGGGCTTCCCCATCCGCTAACCGGTTCAGGAATGACCCGCTTCCAGACCATTTTGATGAATTCAAGTGATGGACAGCCCCACTTAAGAAGCAGTTCGGGAGAAATTGTTTTGAAATACTTATCTGTTAGGTTCAAGACCGACTACCTTGTTCTTTCCCTCTTGCTTCGCTTTGTACATCATGGAATCCACAGCTACCAGCATTTCCTGGAAAGAATTGAAATTTTCGTTTTTCAGCGTAGCAACCCCGAAACTGGCAGTTATCGAAAGAGATGTGGCTCCATATTCGAATTTGTGGTTGAAAAGTGCTTCCCGGAGGCTTTCGGTCTTTTGCATCGCAGCAGGATATTCTGTGTTTTTCATCAGAATGACCATTTCTTCTCCACCGTACCGGCAAAAGAAATCAATCTCGCGAATTTTTGTCTGCACAACGTGCACGACGTCTTTTAACACCATGTCTCCACACGTATGTCCATACTTATCATTGATCTGTTTGAAATCATCCAGATCAAAAAATATGAGGCTCAACGGAAGTCCAGTGCGAAAATGAAAGAGGTACTCCTTTCGACAGCTCTCCTGAAAATATGTGCGATTATAAATCCCTGTCAGAGGATCCCGGGTGGCCTTATCAAACAACATCCTGTTGATGTCCAGGTCAATCTGATCGGTATAAGCAAATTTAAGTACGCAGATGTCTCCGAGAAAAACCCGGTCGCCATCCTTTAACACCCTTACGCTCACCTTTTCGCCATTGATAAACGTTCCGTTGGTGCTATCCAGATCCCGGACATAGACGTTTCCCCCTTGTCTGAATATTGCGCAGTGCTTTCTGGATAGTGCTGTAATATCAAGAGAAATATCGCATTCGGCGCTTCTGCCGACAATCAATTCCATAGCTGGTTTCAGCTGCACTGTTTTCCCCAGCATCTCATTCACCAGGAGTGTGACAGTGGGTGTTGTACTGCGTTTCATCAAGGACTGTTTCCTTAAATCCTCGACATCAATAATGCCCGTGATATCAAATCTCTTTTTCATGTCTGACATTCTACCAGAAACCTCAGCAACATGGAAAAACCTTCAAAGGTGACATCGATAAAATCCCGATCCACGTTCCCTTTCAGGTGGGATTTCATTCAGACAACACTCCACAGCCCGGGGACAACGGGAAAGATAGCGGCATATGTTTCCCTCCGGGACTTCTCTCCTCTCGCGCCTCACCAGCATATTATTCCGCAGATCCTCAATGCGATAGGGTGGAGATGCCTGCAGAAGTTCTCTTGTGTAGGGATGTCGCGGTCGGGAAAGCACATCATCCGTTTTTCCAATTTCAACAATTTCACCCGCGTACATGATAGCTACACGATTCGCAATTTCTCTAAATAGAGATAGATCATGGGCAATCAGCAGTATGGAAATCCCTGATTTGTCCCGGAATTCTCTCAACAATGCCAATATTCCTCCCCGGAGTTCGGCATCCAGTGCACTAACGGGTTCATCAGCAATCAGCAACAGGGGACGAAGGGCAAGAGCCCTGGCAATACATACACGCTGCTGTTCACCTCCAGACAGCTGATCCGGACGCTTCTTCATGCATTCATTGGGCAATCCCACCGATTCAAGCAGCTCTTTCACGAACCTGTCAGAGCCATCTGTTGGTCTTATCCCTTGAATTTTCAATGGTTCCGCAACAATTTTAGACACCCGCATCGTCGGATTCAATGATGCCAGGGGGTCCTGAAAAACCGCCTGGATTTCTCTTCTGTTTTGTCGCTGGTCTTCCCGATTAAGGGAGGTGAATGCTACTCCCTTGTATCTGATCTCACCTTCATCCGGCTGTTCAAGCCCCAGTAGAAGACGGGAAATCGTTGTCTTGCCTGAACCGGACTCTCCGGCCAGTCCCAGTATTTCGCCCGGGAAAATATCGAAAGAAACATTTTGAACCGCAGTAAACATGGATCTGTTCCCGCTTGAAACTTGAAACCTCTTTGTGCATTTGGAAACAGTTAATAGCGGTGGCATCGAACCTTCCTGCCGTCTACTTCCCGAACTTCCGGCAATTGGGAAGCGCATTCTTCCTGAGAACGGTCACATCTTTTAGAAAAGACACATCCGCAAAATGGCTCAGATGTACTCAACCCCCGGGGCACATTTGAACCAAATGTGCCACCGGCCTGTAGAAGTGCCTGTGAATATCCGTGCAGGGGGTTTTCAAGTATTCGTTCCGTCGGCCCTGCCTCTACAATTACCCCACCATTCATCACTGCCAGTTTTTCTGTGAGCCCATCAAGAAGAAGAATATTGTGTGTGATCATCAGCAGGCTTGACCCCTTTGCAACCTGAAACAGCAGTCCCAGCATTTCCTTTTCCGATGTGGAATCGAGACCAGTGGAAAATTCATCCGCAATCACCAGTTTCGGCTTCAGCATGAAAACAATGGCGAGATAAACCCGCTGCGCCATTCCGCCGCTCAGGGAATGCGGGTAGGACGAAAGAATTCGTTGAATCCGGTCAAATCCTACCTTTCTCAGCCAATCGGCCGATATATCAATCGCCTCTTCCTTTGAATCCGCGCAGTCGTTGGCAAACAGGGTTTCAACCATCTGCTGCTCCACGGTGTAGACAGGATCCAATCCTGAAGCCGTGTTCTGGACAAGGAAACCGATTCCATTACCTCTAATCCTGCGACGTTCGGATTCGTTCATTTTGAGCCAATCAGTTCCGCGGTAGAAAATGTGCCCGTTCTTTACACTGATTCCCCTCGGAAGGAGCCCGGCCATTGAGCGTGCCAGAATACTCTTCCCAGCACCGGACGAACCAACAAGCCCCCAGGTTTCTCCGTCCTCGATTTCAAGCGATAAGTCCTGTAGAATGAGACGCTTTTGCGTAGCCACAGACAGGTTTCTTACTTGCAACAGTGGCGGCATCAGAAGAGCTTCCTGTCCGGGACGATAAGTCCAAACAGCGCATAAGCCTTTCCGGTTACACAACGCCCTCTCGGTGTTCTTTCCAGAAATCCCATCTGGAGTAGATATGGTTCATACACATCTTCTATCGTATCTCTGTCCTCTGAGATCGCCGCTGCCAACGTTCCAAGTCCAACGGGACCGCCACCATGGTTTTCAATAATTGTCCTCAGAATCCGTCGGTCCACCTCGTCAAAGCCATGTTCATCCACTTCCAGCCGGCTTAGACCCATACCTGCAATTTTTCGGTCAATAATTCCCTCACCCTTAACATCTGCGAAGTCCCGGAGACGGCGTAGAAGTCGGTTTGCAATTCGTGGTGTGCCCCGTGAACGGCGAGCAATCTCAAAGGCACCTTCCTCGTCAACGGGGGCTCCAAGTATTCCTGCGGACCGTTTTACAATAATTGACAATTCTTCCACTGTATAGAAGTTCAGGCGATGCACGACTCCGAAGCGATCCCGCAGCGGTGCGGTCAGCATCCCTGCCCTGGTGGTGGCTCCCACAAGTGTAAACGGATTCAATTTGAATCGAAAGGAACGGGCTCCAGGCCCCGTGCCGGTAATCAGATCCAATTGAAAATCCTCCATCGCTGGATAAAGAATTTCCTCCACAGATGCTGGCAACCGATGGATTTCATCTACAAACAACACATCTCCCGGGCCCAGTTTGGTAAGAATCGCCGCCAGATCACCGGCCTTCTCTATTACCGGACCCGACGTCGTTTTAATATGGACACCCAGCTCATTGGCAATGATCATACCCAGTGTTGTCTTTCCCAGCCCGGGAGGTCCGTAGAACAGGCAATGGTCCAATGCTTCCTGTCGCCGCTTTGCGGCTTCGATGTAAATTGCGAGATTGTCCTTTATCCGTTCCTGCCCGACATAATCTTCCAGAGTCGCCGGTCTCAATACCTGCTCAAAACTGGATTCATCGTTAAATTGTTCCGGGTCGTGTATCTTCTCTTCCATGCCATCAGTTTACAGGAAAACGCCCTGACCTTCAATTGGATAAACATCAGTATAGGTCTAAGTTCCGAGCTAAGTTTACGTATTGAGTATAAGTTGTTAAGTCATTCTTTTTCTATGGTCAAACTGGAACTCAAACTTAAACTTGCTTCTTCTTCTCTTTTCTCTTGCTTCAATGGGTTTAGATGGATATAATGGTCGGGCTTTTGGCGGTGTAGCTCAGGCGGTTAGAGCATGCGGCTCATATCCGCAGTGTCCGGGGTTCGAGTCCCTGCACCGCCACCATTTCTCCTCATCCCGAAATACCAAAAAAAGACAGAACAAAAAGAACCCGCCAATTGGCGGGTTCTTAGTTTCCTTCCAGAGTTGTTCACCAGATCTGTTACATTCCTCGGCTACCACCTTTTCTCATTCCACGATCCATTCTTCCACCACGGCGATCCTTCATATTCATGAATTGTTCACGTTTTTCTTTTGCAATGTCCAGCAGTTTCTGGCGTTGTTCCTTTGTCAGCAGGTCATGGAGTGCCTGGATTTTCCCAGTCATGAATTTCTCCGCTTCCGCCCGAATCTCATCCCGCAGCTTTTCCTGCTCCACCCGAATGGCTTCGGCGTTGAAATTATCAGAGACAAATTCATCCATCATTTTGTCCTTCTCACCACGTAGTCCTTTCATCTGGTTTTGCCAGTAGGTCTTAACTTCTGTGAGAACCTGGTCCAGTTTCTGGTTCTGGCTTTGGTTCAATCCCAGTTCGGTTCGAACAGATGCAACCAGGTGAAAGAGCATTGCCGGACCATTTTGCCTGACATTTGGCCGGTTCTCCCGTGGACGTCCTGGCGCTGCCATCAGCGTACCCGTCACCATTACGATTCCCAATACTGCAATAATTGTTCTTTTCATCTTATCCTCCCTGTTGGCCATTCGGCCTATTCTTTACATGAACAAAATACGGTAAGAGTATGTCCAAATAGTTTCTATTTTGTAACAGATTGTAACAATCACGGCTTGGGGCAACCAGTGAATTATGATTTGGAAGAAAGGGAGACAAAAGACCCGGAGAATTGGCAGTTCCTCGTTCTGTATCTTTTTCCTGCTACTCAAACTTACAAGTTACGGAACTGTGCCACCGATGGTGGCTCAGTTCTGTTTATCCAGATGACCGGTCTGAACGGCCTTTCTCAAAAACGCAGGGATCTTTCTGACCCTGTCAAGGTCATCCGAGTTGAGTGCAGCTGCAGATGGGGAGTGAACAATCTCTTTGTATTCATCTGTCTGTAGAAGTCGACTGACAATCCCGGAACAGGGATGTCCTTTGTCAACACCTTCTGCCGGCTCGCTTTCCACTTTTATGGTTGGTTCAAGATCGTCGGATGTTATTTCGGGAACATTACCGGAAATTGGCCTCTTCTCAAGGTACGCGTCCCGCATCGACTTCGCACGCTTCATGTCCAGGGGGCCCTGTCCTTCGATTTTTCCATAATCAAAACCGGTGGCAATAAGTGTGACCCGCAACTTGTCACCTATGTTTGCTTCTTCCACAGTCCCTTTGATCATATGCACATGCTCGCCAAGTTCATTGTTCAGTGTCTGGAGCAACAGGCGATTTTCTCCCACCGTTAATTGTTGGTCCCCAACGCCGGCGGTCACGTTTACGATAACGCCCCTGGATTCCATCAGTGAGAAGTTGTCAAGTAAAGGAGATTGAAGTGCCGCAGTCAGGGCTTCCCGGGCCCTGTCCGTTCCAGATGCCTCACCCAGCCCCATCAGAGCAAAACCCTTGAAACCGAAGATGGTGCGCATGTCGGCAAAATCCACATTTTCCGAGCCGGTGACAAAGACGATATCCACGATACCTCTGAGAGCATTTTTCAGTATGGTATCAATTTCTTCATACGCCATCCTCCAGGGAGTATCATCAGGCAAAATATCAAAAATCTTGTCGTTCTTGATGGTGATCATGGAGTCTACGTGATCAATCAGCTGGCTGTATCCCTCCACAAAATTTCTGAATCGTACATTCTTTTCAAATTCAAAAGGCTGGGTCACAATTGCTACGGTTAATATTCCCATTTCACTTGCGAGCCGGGCAATCACAGGGGCCGCGCCCGTCCCTGTTCCGCCCCCAAGTCCGGCAGTAATGAATACCATGTGAGCGCCTTCGATAGCGGAACGGAGTTTGTCCATGTCCTCAATTGCCGAACGCTCTCCCATTTTGGGGTCGGAGCCGGCACCGAGTCCCTCTGTCAGTCTTTCTCCGATTTGAATCTTTATCGGAGCATGGGAATGGATAAGCGATTGCAAGTCTGTATTAACCGCAATGAATTCTACATGCTGTAGATTGGATTCAATCATACGGTTCACGGCATTACATCCTGCACCGCCCACACCAAATACTTTGATAATGGGCCGTGCCATTTTGTTCTCTTCAATCAGAATGGCGCTGTCTCTAATTGGCATTCTCAACCCCTTTTGAATTTTCCAAAGATTCCGCGGATCATTCCCCGGATCATCCCGCCCCCATTCTCGTAGGAACGAAAAACTTTGGACCGTTCATCACCTAGATAATAATAATTAGCCAGCCCATAGGCTGTGACAAATTCCGGTACATTTATTTCAGCCATCATGTCATCCCCGGTAATCCAGGGGGTCGCAACGCTGACCGGCTTTCCAAATCGTTTGCGGCAAAGCTCTGTGATTCCAGCAAATCTGGCGGTGCCCCCGGATAGAATTACTTCATCGACCTCATCCAGAAGCGCGTTCTTTTCTATGTCAAGGGCAACCTCGTCAAAGATTTCGTAGAGTCGATCCACCATAACGGTAACAAACTGCTCCCGGGTCAACGCGGCTTCCGCCCGACCGGAGGCACTTTGCAGAACAATCTCTTCGTCGGCCCTATCAATCTTCAATTTGTTGTAGCGTTTTTTCAGCATGTCTACGGCATTCAGTGTGTTGTAGCTACTGGGCACCATGTATGCTACCAGAAGATCCGAGCTGACAAGCTTTCCGCCCGCAGGCACAGAGCCCATATAGATGATGGAACCGTTCTGATATACGGAAAAAGTTGTCAGTGAAGCACCCATATCAATATGAACACATCCCTTTTCTCTGGCATATCTGGATACGGATACCGATCCCGCAGCGATGGGATTGAGAAAAATCTCCTCGCAGAAAAAACCTGCCTTTTCAATACACTTTCTAGCAACCATGATTGATGACGACGGCGCCGAACAAATGAGCAGATTTACATCCAGACGGCTGGCTGGCATGTCCAGCGGATTCTGTACCCGTTTTGCATTGTCTATAATGTAGTCTTCAACAAGGATGTCTATGATTTCATGGTCCCCGGGATACCGGATGTTCTGAGCGGTTTCAATTGCCTGGTGAATATGCTCCCGGGTAACCTGTCCGGACACTCCCCTCTCATGGGGGATGGAAATAGGGCCGGTGGAATGGTACTGATTAATATCTGTTACGGGCAGTCCGCATACCACACAGGAACTGGAAACACCGGCAATATTGCAGGCTTCCTGGATTACAGTGCTCAAGCTCAAAGCCAGGGAATTAACGTCTGTAATCCGGCCATTCCTGTCAATAAAAAGGGACTCACCCTTGTGGTAGCCCCGTACGGTCGTTTTTCCCGTATCTTCGTCAAATCCGCATACCAATGCCTTGATTTCACTGGAGCCCAAATCCACTGCCACAATGGTGTTACGGTCTGCCATTCACCACTCCTTACTTTGGTTTTACCACAATTTCCCGACGAAATGATAAATCAATATAATCTACATTATCATAACGTGATTTGATAAATTTCTCTACCCCTAAAAATTGTCTCACATTTTGAAACGAACCGAAGGGGTCTACGTAGATTTTCCAAGGGGTGTCTCGAAGGAAACAAACCCATTTCTCGTTAGCTTTCCGAACCACAAGTTCCGACAATCGACTGTAGAACAATCCATTGTCCTGCGTGCGAATTTTTTCAAGCTTGTGTACAATGAATGGCAATTCCTTTTCATCGCAACTTATGACAGGAAAATTTCTGTATGAGAAAGCAGGGGTAAAAGCGGCAATCCGGCTGCCGGTTTCATCTACAATCCAGATATCTCCTTTTGCAGTGCGATAGAGTGCCACAGGCTGCTTTTCCTGAACCACAATTGTTATCCGGCTTCCGGGCAGCGCCCGGACTGTCACGCGATCTACCCAGGGAATTGCTTCCGCTGTTTTTTCAACTGCTTTCTTGTCTATTTCCCAGTATGACTTGCCAAGGTATGGGGATAAAGCCTGTTTCAACTCTCCTGCGTTATTGTAGTACACGTTCTCAATCTGAAACTCGCGAACACGGAAGATATCCGTAAAATAGTATTTCAATGGGGGGAATATCCATGCGGCAAGAATCGTCAACACTACCACTCCAGTCAAATACAGTGTGATACGGCCTCCGTATTTCTTCAACATTTGCTGAAATCGCATTTTTAAACGTATGGAATTTGGGCTCTTTCTTGTCACTTGGAGTTTTCCTCTCTTCCAAATTTCCTTGCCAGATCGTCAATCGTGCCAGCCCCGAGAAATACCACAAGGTCCCCATCTCTTACATTGCTCTTCAGATCTTCAGTAAGTTCATCAGCGCTGTTTACGAGCTCAACGTCCCGGTGGCCAGATTTTCGAATCCCCTCCACAAGGGCATCACTTGAAATCTTATCAATTGGGGCTTCACCGGCTGAATAAATCGGCAGCAGTCGAAGGATATCCGACTGATGAAACGAGAAGAGGAAGTTTTCAAACTGGTTCTTAGTTCTCGTGTAGCGGTGAGGCTGAAACGCACAGATTATCCGCTCCGGGCGATAATATTCCCGCAAAGCTCCGAGTGTCTTTTCAATCTCTACAGGGTGATGCGCATAATCTGAAATCACCCGGCATTTTCTGTAGAGTCCGACTGTTTCTGAGCGGCGCCTGGTACCGGAATATGCGACGAGTCCTTCTTTAATCGCTTCTTCCTTCAACTCCATTTCCCGGGCAAGCGCAATGACAGAAAGGGCGTTCAGAATGTTATGCCGTCCTGGGACCCTCAGTAAGAAACTACCCAGCGATTGTCCTTTTTCTCTGACAATGAATTCGTATCCCTTGTCGCTCACTTGAATGTTCTCAGCCTGATAGTCACAATGCCCCGAAAGACCATATGTAACGACCCGGCGGCGAATATCCGGAATAATGGACTTGATCCGGCTATCCTCCAGGCAAACAATTGCGGCACCGAAAAAGGGCACCTTGTTGGCAAATTCGGTAAAGCTTTCCTTCAGGTTGTCCATGGTCCCATAGTAGTTCATATGGTCTTCATCAATATTGGTAATGATGGCATAAATTGGGCTCAGTCTCAGGAAGGACCCATCAGATTCATCAGCTTCCGCTACAAGATACTTGGAGCCTCCCAGCCGCGTGTTGGAACCGTATGCAGAAAAAATGCCCCCGATAATCACGGTGGGGTCCAGACCTCCCTGGGACAATACCGAAGCCGCAATTGAGGTTGTGGTCGTCTTACCGTGCGTACCGGAAATAGCAATTCCCGCTTTCATGCGCATCAGCTCTGCCAGCATTTCTCCCCGGGGAATCACTGGAATATTACGCTTCCCGGCTTCCTGCCATTCCGGGTTATCTTTATGAATGGCAGTAGACACCACAACGGCATCGGCGTCTGCCACGTTTGCGGCATCGTGACCGTAAGACACCTTTATTCCAAGAAATTCCAACCGTTTTGTATAGTCGCTGTGGCTCAAGTCAGAACCGGTGACGTGAAAGCCGAGGTTGCTCAGCACTTCGGCGATTCCACTCATTCCCGTACCGCCAATGCCAACAAAATGGATTGTCTTATATCGTCCAAACATCTGAGTCATCCTCCCATCTCTGCCCCGTGGGCAAAGAGCCGCAAGTGAAAGTGCGAATGTGAGTGCGCCATGACCCATGCCAATTCTTCTTCAACACTCAAACCAAAACTTAGGCTCAAACTACTCATCTCTATTCCTCTCCCTTCAGCTTCACAGTCATGGCCAGCCCCACCATCATCATATGAGAAACCATTGAGGAGCCCCCATAGCTGACAAACGGCAACCCAAAACCTTTTGCAGGTAGCATATCCACATTTACCATCATATGCAATACCGCCTGGCTGATGGTTAAGAAAACCATGCCAATGAGAAAGAAATGCTCAAACCTTCCCTGTGCTGTAAATGCCATTCTCAACCCGAACACCATGAACAGGGTGAAAAGGAGAACGACAATGAAAAAACCTGCAAGTCCAAGTTCCTCTATAATCAGAGAAAAAACAAAATCGTTATGGGCCTCAGTGAGGGAACTGAATTTCGTCTCACTGTTCCCCAGTCCCTTCCCTTTGAGGCCTGCAGAGCTGACGGCCAGCAGGGCTGCACCAACCTGATCATCCGGTATCTTATCAAATGAGAGTGCGTTCTCCCCTGTTTTCCTGTCCCAGAACTGGATCACCCGGGTACGCCGGTGCTGCGCTGTCATCACAGCCACGGCGAACAGCATTAGCCCGAGAACCATCAGTGTGACAACCACAAGCCGGTTTGTACGTGTAACAAAAAGCATGACCAGCACGGTCACAGCAATCACCAACGGTAGTCCAAGATCCCGTTCCATGAAAATGAACAATACAATCAGCCCCGTTACAGCGCCGATTGGCAGCAATTCATCCATTGTTGGTCTGGGATGACGCATCGTGGAAAAAACGTACGCAAGAAAGGCCACAACCACTATTTTGGCCAGTTCCGCTGGCTGAAGACTGAAAACACCAAATGAAATCCATCGATAAGCTCCATTAATCCTGATATTCAACAGTATTGGCAATAAGAGCAGCACAATCATGCCACCGACAGCCGGATATATGAATCCCTGCCTTTTCCACCGCTCTATCGGAGCCTTCCACATGATCAAAGCCATTGCTATGATGGAAATCAACACATTTGCAAGAATTTTCGTAGTGATATCCACGCCATTGTGAATCTTTACTGAAATAGACGCAGACATGGTAATAACAATACCAAAAACCACAAGCATCACGACAGTAATCATGAAGCCTTTCTTTTCAGCTGCGATTCCCTTCATTCCTGACCTCATTTAGAATCTCCCGGAAGTGGTTCCCACGAACCTCATAGTTCTTGAACTGGTCATAACTCGAACATCCCGGTGCCAGCAGAATCACGTCCCCGGGCTCTGCGTTCATCCGAGCGTCTACAACTGCCTGTTCCAGAGTTCCGGAAATCCGGCAATGAAAGCGGTCGGCCAGATTTTCCTGGAACAGTGATGCACTTTCTCCAATGAAATATGCGGCTCTTACGCGCCCTTTTCCAGCTGCGGCCAGCTCTTCAAAATCGCCCCCCTTGAATCGGCCCCCCGCTATCCAGTGAATCGAAGAAAAACTGGATAACGCCTTTACCACTGAATCAAAATTGGTAGCCTTTGAGTCATTGTAGAATTGAACCCCATTCCTCTCTCCAATCAGCTCCAGTCGATGGGGAATAGGATGAAAAGACATAATACCGGCACGAACCTGCTCTGCAGATACACCTGCAAGGAGACACATTCCCGCACTGAATGCCGCATTGTACAAATTGTGTAGTCCCCGAAGTCTTGTCTCTTCGAGAGAAACCAGCTTCTCTTCCTGATATTCCAACGCATCCGGAAGTACTTGCACAAGCGAATCTGATTTGCTGCCAATCCATTGCACATTTGGAGGAAAGAATTGACTGTATGAAGCACTCACAGGGTCGTCCCCGTTTAAGAGCGCGGGGTTTTCTTCGTCCATGTTCCGGAACATGGCCATCTTTGCACGATAGTATTCATCCACCTTCGGGTAGCGATCCAGATGATCCGGCGTCAAGTTCAAGAGTGCGGCGAAATCCGGACGAAAGCTCTGCACATGCTCCAGTTGGAACGACGAAAGTTCCACAACAAAATTGCCGCTTCCCCCGCTTTCAAACACAGCCTGTGAAAACGCTGTTCCGTAATTCCCACAGGGGACCGCGGTCAGCCCGGCTGATTTAAGGATATGCGCAGTCAGCCCTGTAACCGTGGTTTTTCCATTTGATCCTGTAACGGCGAACAGTCTACCTTTGCAATATGTTGCAGCGTATTCGATTTCAGAAATCACCCGAGAATCCGTTTCCTCAGCAGTCCTTCGTACCGGATGGGAAGGCGGGAAGCCAGGACTGATTATCACCGCTTTCACTCTGTTCAAGAGTGCTTCGTCCACCTGCCGGACAATTCTCACTTTACTGCTGTTTGTAAGATCTTCCGGCAAGGCATTCGATTCAGTTAGATCTCTGTCGTCAAAGAGGAGACAGGAATCCCCATTTTTCAAGGCGAGACGAGCTGCCCATTCTCCGCTTTTTCCTACCCCTGCCACTAAAATCTCACTCATTCTATTCAAATTTCTCCCTCAGTCTATCAATAACTTTCTCTCCATGCATTCCCCTGGAGGCCTTCACCAGTACGGTATCTCCGGCCACTGCGATTTTCGCCACATGATCCGCAGCGGAGGTTGTGCTTTCAAACCAGCTGCATTTTGCTGCGCAATTCTTAAACGCGGATTTCATTTCACTGCCATAAAATACCGCCTCATCAAACTCCAGGCCACTAACAAAAACTCCTATCTCCTGGTGGAAGGTAGCTGAAACCTTGCCCAATTCAAGCATATCTCCCAGAACAACTATTTTTCTACCCTGAAGATTGACTTCATGGAACATGGACAACACATATTTCACGGCTTCCGGATTGGCATTGTAACAATCATCATAGATACTCACCAATCCTGCCTGAATCAATCGACCCCGATGCTGGACCGGTCGGAAGTCAAGCAGGGCCCGTTGGATCTCTTTAATTTTCACTCCGGCCGCCAGGGCCGTCATCACAGCTGCAGCAACGTTATAGCTGTTGTGAAGCCCGGCCAGGGAATGGTGCAGCCGATAAATCCGACCTTCATATTCCACGTCAAGTAGAGACGACTCGAGATTCATCATTTTTGATGACACAATCCTCAAATCGGCCCCCATGGTGGCTCCAAAGCTGTATTTCATTCCAGCCTCTGATTCAACCCTGGACTTTACCAGGAGATCATCACGATTGTAAATCAGAATGTCGTCGGTTTCTCTGCCTATCAGGATTTCTGCCTTCGCTTCCCGCAATTCTTCAATCCCCTTGAAATTTCCGATATGAGCGGTTAACACGTTCAACCAGACACGCATATTGGGTCGGACAATTTGAACAAGTCGTTGAATTTCTCCCGGATAACTCATCCCCATCTCAGTCACAAAGAACGTAACCGGATGATCCAGTTGTTCCAGGACTGTCATCGGAAGCCCTAATGTATTGTTATAATTTCCCTTGCTGGCCAGAGTCTCACCGGAAAGGCCCAGCAACAGTGAAATGAGTTCTTTCGTAGTTGTCTTACCGGCACTTCCGGTAATACCCACCCGTGTTTCCGCCCTTTCCCCAAGCAACACTCTTGCGGTTTCACCGAGAAAACGAGTCGGGTCCTTTACCAGAAACAGGTTTTGATATTCGTCGGTATTTCCGTCAGGACAGGAAGAAGCGATAAAAGCTGAAGCTCCCTTTTCCCTCGCTGTCGGTAAATAATCATTGCCGTCAGCATGAACGGTTTGAATTGCAACAAAAGCCTCACCCTTTTTCAAAATTCTACTGTCGTTACAGAAGCCCTCTATCTCGCAATCATAAAGATTATCAGGCAATTTCCCGGCATATTTTGCCAGTTCACTCACTCGCACGGCCCGTCTCCCTTAATGCCCGGAGGATTTCCGCCGCGTCACTGAATGGAAATTTTTCTGTTCCGATGATCTGATAGGTCTCATGACCTTTTCCCGCAACAATGACCACATCTCCCGACTTTGCCCTGTTCACTGCGGCGCGAATTGCCTCTCGTCTGTCATTAATGTATGAAACCGGCAGATCACCGGTTTCTCCTTTTGCCATGTCGTCAAAAATCTGTTTCTGGTCTTCAGTTCGAGGATTGTCCGACGTTGCAATCACAACATCCGCGTTTTCACATACGGCCCGCATCATCAGGTGACGTTTTGTCCTGTCCCTGTCTCCTCCACATCCGAAAACACAGAATACGCGACCGGTCTCGTGGATGTCAGGGGAACTCAACACTTTCTTTAACCCATCAGGGGTATGGGCAAAATCCACAAGATAGCGCACACCGTCGCTGGAAGGAATAGCTTCCATGCGACCGGGGATCGGAGGCATGGAAGCCAGTAAAGAAAGCGAACTGAATGGGTCCATTCGCAAGGCCATTAGAACACCGACACAGGAGGCGAGATTTGCGGCGTTGTGCAGGCCCGGAAGTGGCAGAGCCACTTCCTTTTCTTTTCCTTCCGCATTGAGGAGGACAATGACTCCGGCATCACCGGACCGGGTACCCATTACCCGAACGTCCGCGTTTCTGCCGGCGGGGCTGACTGAAATTGATCGGCATTGGATTTGCTCCAATAACCGTTCTCCGGCCGGATCATCGACGTTTATCACAGCGCAGGAATCCGGCCCCATATCTTCAAAGAACTTTTTCTTTGCCTGGAAATATGTCTCCATATCCCCATAGAAGTCAAGATGATCCTGAGACAAGTTGGTGAACACACCAACCTTGAAGTCCAATCCGAATATTCGTTTCAAGGTAACGGAATGAGCAGAGACTTCCATTACACATCGCGCGCATCCATTGTTTTGCATTCTGGCGAGATTGTCACAAATGTCATGGGCTTCCGGCGTGGTCAATACTGCCGGGATTCGATTTTTCCCGTCGAAATTTTCCACCGTGGACAGGAACCCGCAACAATCTGCCGAATTGAGGATATGTTGAATGAACCATGCAGTTGTTGTCTTTCCATTGGTTCCGGTTACGCCGATCAAGTCCAGCGTCCGATCCGGATGGTTGAAAAAATTCAAGGCACAATGGGCAAGTGCTTCCCGTACGTCATTCACAACGGTTGTGGGGGTGCCGGGGAAATCTCTTTCTGCCACCACCGCCGCACAACCGGCCTTGATTGCATCCGCAACAAACTCTTCTCCGTTCACTCTATACCCTTTACGCGCGAAAAAGAGGTCTCCCTTACCGCATTTTCTGGAATCAATGGACAGGCCGGAGATCTCCATATCACTATCAATGTTTGAAGATCGAAATGGAAGACCGGATAAAACCGCACCAGCCTTCATCTGAAATTCCCGGCCAGACGAATCTCTGTTCCGTCCGGACTGACAAGCCCCGCAGGAAGAGATTGAGACGTTACAAAACCATGACCTTTGCACCGAACACGGTATCCGGCCTGGTGAGCCAATATCAACGCATCCCGAAATGCAAGTCCCCGGAGGTCCGGGACCCTTCCTTTCCTTACCGGCCTGGACGGCGTCATCTGGGCCGGTGAATTTGAGGCAAGGCGCATATCCATGTCCACCCCCCCAATCTCATCAATTAAGAGAGGGAGAACCTTCTGGGCAATATTGTGAAACAACGGGGCCGCAGCCGTACCACCAAAATGTACTGTTTTCGGTTCGTCAATGACAATAAAGACCGAGACTTCCGGGTGGCCAACCGGGAAAAAGCCATAAAAGGATGCTACGTAGCTGCTTGTGTATACGCCATTTACCACCTTACGGGCGGTACCGGTTTTACCTCCCACATCAATGCCTTTAACAGCGGCTTCCTTCCCTGTTCCAAACAGGACTACACCCCTGAGAATATCACGCATCTTTGCAGATGTTAATTCAGTGATCACCTGTCGGGGAGACTGCTTACGGCCCAGGCTCACAGTCTTTCCATCTGGATCATTCACCTGTTTTACTATACGGGGAGGCTCCCATGTTCCGCCATTCACAACCGTATTGAGTGCGGCAGTCATCTGCACCAGGTTCACTGACAATCCGTATCCAAAAGACATGGATGTTTTTGTACCTTCTCCCCAATTTTGAGGATCTGGGAAATAACCAGCTGTTTCACCCGGCAGCTTTATACCGGTTTTGTCGCCCAGGCCAAAGGCCTGGAGCGCATCATGAAAGTCCTGATCTGACAGTAAACGTCCCAACTTCACAGCACCGATATTGCTTGAATGCCATATGATTTCTGGCAAGGAAAGGTCTCCGTACGGGGCATGATCCCGAATTGTTCGTTTCCCCAATTTAAAGAGACCATTCTCACAGAAGGTATGGAATCGTGTGGAAACTGTGCCGCGATCCAGGAGAGCAGAGGCCAGCAATGGCTTAATCGTGGAACCCGGTTCAAATCTTGCGGCCACATTCAAAACATTCTGTCCGATTTTTCCAGGATAGTAGCCCGCGAAGGAGAGGATCTCTCCGCTGTCTGGCCGGGTCACCAACACATACCCGCCTTTAGCACGGGTCTTTCTCACCTGTTTTTTCAATTCCGTTTCCACGATAAACTGAACAGCTGAATCAATCGTCAGCACAACGTCATCTCCATCCACTGCGCTTTGCTCCGTGAAAGAAGGGACAATCCTGCTGTGCGCATACTCCCTCTTTCCCGGTTCACCACTGAGAAATTCGTTCATAGAGCTTTCAATGCCGCAAGTTTTCCCCCGATTCGGAGATGCATAACTTAAAAAGGAAGAATAGAATCGCTTCTTCGGATAGTAGCGCCGGTTTCTCGGGTAAAATACCAATAGTGAAGACATCTTCAACTTCCGCAATTCCCGACTGATATGCTGATAGTTGAAATCCTGGTAAGGATAGGTTTTGAGTTGAACCTGCTTTCTTTCATTCTTCAGCAATTTTCGATATGCGTCCTTCGAATTATCAATTTCAAGCAGATTCGCCACATCCCTGTACTTCTCATATCCCATCTTCTCCAGGGCCACTCTTGAAGCTCCCACCTGCATCTCAAAATAATTTCCACCGATAAGTTCTCCGTCACGGTCATAGATGCAGCCCCAGATCCGGGAAAGATTTTCCGTCCGGTTGCCATAAACCGTGCCGACACCTGCGTATGCATGGTGAAAACTCTGTAGTTTTAAAATACTGAAGCATACCAGTACCATCAACACGAAAAATAGCAATGCCACCATTATCACATCCAAACGGTCCGCATGGAGAAACATGGAGGGCCGACTTCGTCTCATTTTGACTGCTCCCGAACCACCACAACCGGGTTCTGGTTCTCATAGATGAAGGCCAACCCATAACGTGATCGTGCCAGACGTTCAATCTGCTCATAATCAATCTGTTCCGACAGTTCCTGCTCCAGATTGTTGATGTCTTTCTTCAATATCAGAATATTACCTTCCAGGTTCTTCACCTTACGAGCCTGCTCCATTGTTGCATTTTTCATCTGGATGTAAGCTCCAATGGGTACGACAAGAAGAAGAAAAAGGAAGAAAAAACGCGCAAAGAAAACCGCGTACTTCATGACGCTATCTCCAGTTTTTCTGCAGCTCTTAATCTGGAACTTCTGGACGCCGGGTTCCGGTCCAGTTCCCACTGCGAAGGCCTTACCACTTTTCTTGTCAGCACACGAACCTGTGCATTGTTTCCGCCACAGGTACATCTGGCCTGGGAGGAGGGACAAATACAATTTCTGGACTTGTTCCTGAAGAAGTTTTTGACAATGCGATCTTCAAGGGAATGGAAAGAGATTACTACCAGTCGTCCATCCACGGCAAGGACTTCCAGTGCGCGATCCAGAAACTGGGAAAGCACTTCGAGCTCTTCATTCACAGCAATTCGCAGTGCCTGAAAACAAAGGGTAGCCGGGTGAATCCGGCCCCTGCGGCCGCCGTAAATATCTTCTATCTGACGGGCAAACGCCAGTGTATTACTGTATGAATTTCCTTTCCTCCGTGCCACCACTTCCCTGGCAATTCGTCTGGCATGACGCTCTTCTCCATAGTCACGAAAAATTCGAATGAGCTCGTCTTCCGGGTATGTATTGAGAATATCCGCAGCTGTGAGACCGGTGGATGTATCCATTCGCATATCAAGAGGACCGTCAGTGGAAAAACTGAACCCTCGTTCGGGATTCTTCAACTGAAACATGGACGTGCCGAGGTCGGCCAGAATGCCATTCACTTTGCCTAACACGCCTTCCTCATTCGCCACATCCTTCACTTCGGTAAAATTGCGGTGGAGTATTTTCAGGTTGGGATATTCAGTCTTCAGTTCAAGACCACGGCTCACAGCTTCGACATCCCGGTCCAGCGCGATTAGACAGCCCTGATTATCCATTTTTCCTAATATTTCTTTTGCATGGCCACCGCCACCGAATGTGCAATCCATCAGAACCCCTCCATGGGCAACATTCAGAAACGATACAGACTCTTCAAGCAATACTGGTACATGCATATTATTTATAGTTCAAAACAGCCGCGATCTTTTCGTCGTCCAGCGCGGTCTCATCCACTGTTTTGTCGCAAAGCGCCAGCTGCCACACTTCTATCCGATTACCCGATCCCACAAGTGCAGCCTCGCTGCCGGCGGGCAACCCCGCTTTTTCAGTGAATCGCTTCGGCAACATAATACGTCCCTGTTTATCCATGGACGCCATCTCGGACCACCGATTCAACCGGCGTCGCATAGCCTCTACGTCCAGTGCAGTCAGGTCCGGAACCTCCGAAACATGCTCCAGTATCCGCTTCCACACACCACGGGGATATAACATCATGAATCCCTGCCCGTTCAGTTCACGATAGGCAACAACGACATCGGGCCCGAAACCATTAACCTCAAACTCCCGCCGAAAAGCGGAAGGAAGTTTGACCCGGCCAGCACCATCAACCGTGATTTCCCTGGTCCCATAAAACTCAACGGACATCCGTCACCATCCTTTCCCCGGTACTCTTGATGAGCAATCTATGTCATTCATTATAGTCCAATTTAGTCCATATGCAAGCATTTTTCAGTATTTTTTTCCCATTTAGTGCAATACTGAGCGCCCTAAATGACCATTTCTTATTTTTTTTCTGTTAGTTATAATTTTGGACTAAATTGGACCAAATTTCTACTTTTTCTCCAAATAACACCTTTTGCCGCCTCGCTCAGAGACCTATCGGTCAAGCTATTGTCAACTTGTCTCTCAAGTGAAAAGGGATACAGTTTGACCCAAAAGCTTGCGGAAGCCCATCTCATTTTGATAGCATCAGCATGTTCCGGGAGATATCAGAAACGGAGTCCGACTTGCTTAAGTATCTTGTATTCGTTATAACCTATGCGTTTGCGTGCTCGGTTCAGCCCGGACCATTTCAAACTTTCTTAATGTCCCAGGCACTGGAGAAGGGCTGGAAAAGGACACTGCCCGCAGCCCTTGCACCACTCCTCAGTGACGGACCCATTATTCTGGTTACCGTGGTTATGCTTCGCAGTATGCCGCCATGGCTTGTACCTCTGCTTTTCTTCGCAGGCGGACTCTTCCTGATGTATCTGGCTTTCCGTTCTTATTTCAACTGGCATGCATCTTCGTCACCCGAACCAGTTGTTGGAACTCTTCAGGCCGGCACGCTTACGAAGGCGGCCATGGTAAACCTGCTGAATCCGAACCCGTGGCTGGGCTGGTCACTGGTAATGGGGCCTCTTCTTGTCACTGAATGGCGGGAATCTCCGCTTAATGGAATCATTCTGGTTGCCGCCTTTTACCTGACCATGAGCATTACGACAGCGATCCTCATCTTCGCCTTTGCCGGTGCTGGACGGATTGGTCCCCGATTCAACCGATTTCTACTATTCATCGCAACAATCGGCCTGGCTGCATTCGGAGCCTATGCTCTGGTAAGGGGACTCCTCTCCCTGCTCTGACATCCCCAACACCAGACATCTACTCCCACTTTGCCTGAAAATTCAAAATGGGTGAACAAAAATACAAAAAAAGGACCCGCACCGGCGGGCCCGATTTTGACACTCTGTTGTTTTCGTTACCAGATCACCGCCCATTTTGTCTTTGGCAGATACATGGCATCCCCTTCTTTCACACCGAAAGCATCGTAAAACGCCTGCACGTTACGCAGGGGACCGTTGACTCTGAATTCAGCAGGTGAATGGACATCTTCCTTCACCCGGCGAAGCAGTTCTTTCTGTCGGATATTGCCACGCCATATTTGCGAAAATCCCAGGAAAAAACGCTGCTCACCGGTAAAACCATCGATCTTGGGAACGGGTTTTCCGCCCAGTGAATTCTTCCATGCCTGGAACGCCACCAATATGCCACCAAGGTCCGCTATATTCTCACCGAGCGTCAGTTTCCCGTTTACATGCTCACCGTCGCCCACCGAAAAATCATCATACTGTTCCGCCAATACAGCGGCGCGTTTGTTGAACTCGTCGGAATCGGCTTTTGTCCACCAGTCCTTAAGATTTCCGTACTTGTCATACTGACGACCCTGGTCATCAAATCCATGGGTCATTTCATGGCCGATTACAACTCCGACAGCACCATAGTTGACTGCGTCATCTGCTTCCATATTGAAGAACGGGAACTGGAGAATGGCCGCAGGGAAAACAATTTCGTTGTTGGATGGATTGTAATAAGCATTCACTGTCTGTGGATACATGTGCCATTCATCTCGATCCACCGGCTTCCCTATTTTTGCCCGACGCCATTCGAAGTTAAATTTCCGCGCCCGCAGTACATTGCGCACGTAGGAATCAGACTTGATTTGAAGGCCCCGATAATCTCTCCATTTGTCCGGATACCCGATTTTCACCCGAATTGCATCCAGCTTCTCCAGTGCCTTTATCCGGGTAGGCTCACTCATCCATTCCAATCCCCGTATCCGTTCACCCAAAGCCACTTTCAGATTCCCCACAAGCTTCAACATACGGTTTTTTGCACTGGCAGGGAAATATGCCTTTACGTACAATTGTCCAAGGGCTTCACCCATGGACCGGTTCACTGTTCCCAGTACGCGTTTCCAGTTCTCCTCCATTTCCTGCTTCCCGGACAAGAACTTTCCGTAAAACTCAAAATCCTGCGCTTCAAAGTCAGCGGACAAATAACCCGCCGTACTGTTGATCAGGTTCCAGCGGAGATAAGTTTTCCAGTCTTCCAGAGGCACTTCATTCAGCATCGCACCCAGTTCTTTCACAAACTCCGGTTGCCCGACGTTTATGTCTCCGGGGTTTTTCAAACGAACCCCATCGAAAAACATTCGCCAATTGAAAGAGGGGCTAAGTTTTGACAGTTCGGCTAACCTCATTTTGTGATAAGTTTTATGCGGGTTTCTCCTTTCTACCCGGGTCATGGACTTCATCGCCAGCCTTGTTTCAAACTTCATCACAACCGACGCATGAGCAAGAGCCGTATCTGCGTCATCACCCATCAATTTGAACATGGCTTCCAGGTGCTTTACATATGCGTTGCGCATATCTGCATAGCGTTTGCCCTTGTTAAGGTAGTAGTCCCGATCCGGCAACCCCAGCCCTCCCTGGCTGATTTGCGCGATTGTCATTTCGCTGTTCTTCTTGTCCGGTGAACCGTAAAAATTGAATACTGGCCGGATGCCCCAGGTATTCAGCCACGCCAAAGTACTGGGAATATCGTCCTTTTTCTCAAGCCGATCCACCTTGTCCAGCCAGAATTTCAGCGCGGTGAGTCCTTCCTTGTTTCTTCGCACCTGATCCATTCCAAGGCGGAACAAATCCCGGATCTGTTGATCGGGGGTCCCTCTTTTCACATCTTTCAGTTTCAGGATGTTGTCCACCAGTTTCTTCATCATGACCCGATTATTTTCCCGAAGTTCGTCAAACGCAGTCCATCTGGCATATGCTCCCGGAATTGGATTGGCATCCATCCACTTTCCGTTGGAGTAACGATAAAAATCGTTTCCCGCTTTTACTGAAGTGTCCATATTGGCCCTAGACAATGCCGCTTTCTGATTCGGAACTGCCCATCCGGTGAGTGTAAGAAGTAAAACGACTGCCCACACTTTGAGAATACGGTTCATTCCTCTCATATATCCTGCTCCTTATTTTATTGGATTGCCTATCTTTGCGGCAATTCCTTTGACAAACAGCTACTCCTTTTCGAGCCCGATCAGGAAAAAAGCACCAGTACGAGCGCGATGCATGCCGGCAAGGCCTGAACAAAGAGTATCTTTCGACTGACCGTCAATGCTCCGAAAATTCCCGCTATCATCACGCACGCCAGAAAAAAGACCTTGATCGTGTTTCCGGACGTGCCAAGGGCCAGTCCCCACACGAGTCCTGCCGACAGGAATCCGTTATAGAGCCCCTGATTCATTGCCAGGACTCTGGATGCGCTTGCAGATTCCAGCGAGTGGCCGAAGGTTTTTAATCCAACCGGTTTGTCCCAGAGAAACATCTCAAGGATGAGAAAATAACCGTGGAGAACGGCAATAAATCCAACCAGAACATTCGCAATGACGGTCACTTTCTTATCACCTTCAGATAACCGATAGCGGACTTCTTGGTCCAGATGATATCTCCGGGCAGACAGTTTGAGATTGCTTTGCTTATTATCATGATCAACGGCAGAGTACAATCCGATAATGTGCTTTGCCGCTTCTCAATCGTTCGATTGCAGCGTTAATATCATCAAAGTTGAATTTTTCAATTACCGGCCTGATTTTGTGGAGGCTGGCAAATTCAAGCATCTTTTCAATGGTCGAAGGACTGCCCACGGGAGAACCTGATACAGAGCGTTGTCCCGTAATGAGCGAGAACACACTCAAATCCAACGGATCTAAAGTTGCACCGACAAAGTGCAATCTACCCTTGGCCTTGAGCGTATTAAGATAGAGGTTCCAGTCCAATTTTACGTTGACCGTTGAAATAATCAGATCAAAGTGGCCCGCCGCCCCTTCTATTTCTTTCTGATCTCGGGAGTTCAAGGTATGGTGAGCGCCCAGTTCCAACGCCTCCTTCCTCTTGTGTTCACTGGAAGTAAATGCCGTCACTTCACAGCCCCACGCGTTGAGAAAATTTAAAGCCATATGTCCCAGACCACCAATACCGATTACGGCAACCTTGTCGGTGGGCCTCACATCAAACTGAACCAGGGGATTAAAAACGGTAATACCACCGCAGAATAAGGGACCGGCGGATTCCAGATCAATGCCTTTCGGAATGAGAATTACGCTGTTGGCAGCCGCGCGAACCTTGTCCGCAAAGCCTCCATGATGGCCGATTATGGTAGCCTGTCCATCAGGACAAAGATTATGATCCCCCGCCCGGCAATTTGCACATTCGTCGCAGTAGCCTGAATGCCAGCCCAAACCCACTGTTTGGCCGACTTGAAGGTGTTTAACACTGCTTCCAACCTTTGCGATAGTCCCCACCACTTCGTGACCGGGAACAACAGGATACTGTGTCATTCCCCATTCATTATCAATTACACTCACATCACTGTGGCAAATCCCACAGTATCGCACATCAATTTCCACGTCCAGCGGGTTCAATTCGCCCGGATCATATTCGAATGGTTTCAGCTTTCCCCCGGGTTCAAATGTCGCGTAGGCTTTTATCATGATTGATCTCCTTATTCCTTGCTTTCGATTTAGAAATGTACATTGTGAGGAGGTTTTTCAGTCCCCTTGCACAAATATTGGTTTACTTGTGTTCCTCTTGAATTATAGACAACTCCTGCAGCACTTGTAAAGCGGATTTCTGTCGAAGTAAGGGCTAAAAGATTGTTCCATATACTCGTTATGATGGCAAAGTGGAATTGGTTGAGTTGATACTGTCAGTGCTTTCCATTCCAGGTGCGACCGCCGGTGGTCCATAAGGGAATCAGGCAGGGCAACACCCAGAAAAAAGAGTACCACGACAATTTGTTTCTCTCCGGATTCTCCATAAACGAATACGCAAATGCAATGGACACAAAAAATAAGATGTAAATTGGCAACATCAGCTTCCAATACTCTGTATTCGGATATTTCCAGGGGGTCACAGAAACGATTGTCGCGATTGCCGCAACAAACAAAACACCACCCACCATCGCACTTGTTGCCTTACCCTGGACCGCCCAGATTCCAGAAAGCAGCCCCAGCCAGATAAATCCCCCTGACCATCCGCCGATCCAGCCAAATTTCTCACCTTTTCGATTCATGATGTCTCCCCGAACGGACTTGAGTAATATTGTTTTTGATTATAGCAGACGGACGTCGGATCAGTGGAAATGTCAATTCAGTCCGGCAAGCCCGAAAGATATTTCACGTATTCCACCTTGTCGTCACCCGGAGAGTAAAAATCCCTCACCCGTGCCGTTTCCTCATATCCCATTCGCAGATAAAATCTTCGAGTCAACTCGTATCCCGGCTGACCGGAAGTATCCAGAATGATCATCCTTCCGCCCCGTTGGCACACGGCATCTTCCACAGCGTCCATGAGAAGGCTCCCGTAGCCGCCACCACGTTCACTCTGGTCTACTGCTATCCAGTACAGATCATAGGTTCCCAACGCACATGCCGCAGGACCGAAACACGCCCAGCCATATATTGTCCCTTCCCGTTCTACTACGATGGATACGTAACCGCCCGCTTCCCCCAGTTGCATACTATCTTCCAACACCTCGACTGCCACCTCCTGCTCATCAGGACGGAACAGAGGCATCTCTTCAATAATCTGGACAACCCTGTCGCGGTCCTCCGTTTTAAGCGGTCTCACGCTTGCGTTTTCTGATCGGGAACGGTCACTTTTCAGTGCGCAGGGGGCAGTTGAATCTGCTTTATATCGGTGACACCAACGTGACCACGCATTCAAAAGCACATTTTCCACGAACACCTGGAATGGCACACCACCCGCCTCCAGAGCAGCTGTAAACCCCGCATCGGGGGAAATGTCAGGGTTCGCGTTCACCTCCAGCACATACAGGCGACCGTCCTCATCCATTCGAAAATCCACCCGGGCATAGTCCCTGCAGCGCACAGTATCCCACACAGAGCGCGCTGTATTTTCCAGTGCCAATCGTTCCTTTTCCTGAATTCGAGCTGGAACTATTCGGGGGGTATTCTGATACGCGAATGATTCAGGAATCCATTTGGCTTCGTAGTCCACAATCCTGGGCTTGTCATCGGGAAACTTCGAGAAATCAATTTCCGCAACCGGCATAACGGACAGAACGCCATCCCGTTCGGTCAGAGACAGATTGAATTCACGGACTCCCACCAGTTGTTCCACCATCGCATCCTGTCTGAAATCTGTATGGATTCGATGCAGGGCTGAAGCCAGCTTGTCACCGGCCTTTTCAAAAACTGAGCTTTCCGTGAAAAGTCCTTCAGACGCGTCCATGCCTGCCGGTTTGATAATATATGGACCGGGAAAATCCAGAGAAAGACTGTTCAGGTCAGCGGCCTCGGAGACTAGCAAGCCTGCGGGAACGGAAATTCCATTGCCTGCAAGTAGTGTTTTGGTGCGATGTTTGTCCAGTGTAAGCATAAGGCAGAATGTGTCACCGCCGGTCACTTCCCTTCCGAGGGATCTGCAGATAGCCGGAATTCCGGTGGCAGAAGCCGGATCCCCGGGGAATCCCTCAATCAGATTGAATACAACCGGTTCTGTTCCGGCACAGACAATCCGTTGAATGTCCAGAATATCCGACACCCCTCCAATACGAAATTCATAGCCCAGGGCAAGCAGAACATCCCGTACCGCGGCCACTTCATCCAGTACCCCCCGATCACTTTCGGGGGCCCCCGGCGCCGGTTCATTGTAGAGGATCAGTACACCTTTTTGCTTCAGAGTGTTGTTCATCTCGGACCTTTTATTCCGTAACGCGTTTCATCGCGCTTTCTATGATGCTTCCGATCAGATTTTCATAAGACAGTCCAACTCCTGTTGCTATCATCGGGAGATCAGAATGGGTAGGATGTAAACCCGGGAGTGGATTCAGTTCCATAAAATATGGCTTACCATCTGCACCTATCCTGATGTCCACCCGTCCAGCATCCCGGCACTCGAGCGCCTTGTAGGCGGCCAGTGCCAGATGCTCTACTTCTGACACCAGATCACCACCCCGGACAGGTACATACTCCACATACGCCTCGCACTGCTCCTTCACCAGAAAAGAGTAATCCTTCTCCGGTGCACTATCTAGGATACGCACCTCCAGAGTACCCAATACCGACGCTTCTGAACCCGTACCCAGCAGGCCGGTGGTAAATTCAAGGCCCGGAAGGTAGGTTTCCACCAGTACGGGCTGATTGAACCGACAAATCAAATCGCTTACCGTCTGTTTCAGTTCTTCAGCATTTTCAACTCGACTCTTTCCGTCAATGCCCTTCCCTGTGCCCTCGGCTACGGGCTTGACAAACAAGGGAAAGGAGAGGTTCAAACCGTTCAAGTCTGAAACGGTTTTCACCACATCTCCATCGGGGACGGCAATTCCTTCAGCACGAACCAGCTTCCTCGCGACAGCCTTATCCAGAGTCACAGCACATGTAAGCGGGTCAGAGAAAACATAAGGCTGATTGTACAGTTCGAGCAGTCCGGGGACCTGGGCTTCACGGGATCTTCCCTTCAATCCTTCCGCTATACTGAAAACAAGGTCCCAGTGGTCCCCCTTTACCAGTCGCGCGCACAGATCTCGACCATGACCGATCTGATCCACCTTATGGCCAAGCCGCTCCAATACCGCCACTAACTCTCTGATGGTAGACTCGGAATCAAATTCTGCTACGTCTTCTTCACTGTATCCTTCGGCTAAATATGTTGATCTGAGATCATACACAAATCCAATCTTTTTAATGCGATCCATTCTGCTCTCCTGAAGTATATGTTTTTCTATATGTTACCGTCATTTCAAAGCGACTGCGGCTCCCTGGAAAAATGCCCTGGCACCCAACCTCAGGTTTGTGAGACTGTATCCCCCTTCCTGCACTACCAGCACGGGGACACGCAGTTCCATCAATCTTCGGCCCATTTTCCCGATGCCACGGGGAGTGACCAGGAAACCACCTGTGGGATCTCCTTTCATTGTATCAAACCCCAGGCTCACCACCAGAAAGTCTGGTTTGAACTTCGTGATCACCGCAAAGGCGCGATCCATTGTTTCAAGGTATTTCTCTTCCGAACAGCCATCGGAAAGCGGAAAGTTGCGATTAAACCCCTTTCCCTCACCAACCCCTCTCTCGTCAGCAAATCCACTGAAGTAGGGATAGGCATAACTCGGATGGCCGTGGATGGATATTGTTAGCACATCGCTGCGGTTGTAAAAAATATCCTGCGTGCCATTGAAGTGATGGAAATCCACATCCAGTATGGCCACTCGTCCTCCCCTTCTGACAATGTAATCAGCGGCGATCGCAGCATTGTTGAAATAGCAGAATCCTCCGTATATGCGCCTTTCAGCGTGATGACCCGGAGGCCGGCAAACCGCATACGCCAGCATTCTTCCGTGCAGGACTTCTTCTGCGGCGGTCAATGCCACGTCAACAGCGGCACGTGCGGCTTCATACGAGTTCTGCGAAAGCGGTGTGAAGGTGTCCATACAATAGTACCCTGCCCTGAGGGCCTTGTCTTTTGGCTGGCGCTCGGGACGCCTGATTGGGAACACATAGGGATACACCGGTCTCTTTGCAGATAACCCCTTGCAGACCAGTTTGAGATATGAAACAAAATCACGGTTATGAACTGTTCGAAGTACCGACTCTCCGAAATGCTTCGGGCTCCGTTTTTCAAAAATTTGAAGGGGACTCAGGGACTCCATAATAACTCGAACCCGGGCCGGCCGCTCCACATATCCCCGATCATTTACATGATGCAGAACGTGGTTTTCAGAAGATACGACAATAAAGGGACTGGCCAATCTCCGCCTTTCTACCGGAATACTGGCAATATTCTGCTTCGGGCTTTTCGGTTCCCGGATCCGTACCGGATCATCCCGGAACGAATCCACAACTTCCTTGATGTACTGAGGGGAAGCCACATTGGGGTACTTCCGCTCCAGAATAAGTTGAACGGCTTTTCTGGCATGCTTTCTGGACAGAGACTTGCCGCTGCCCAGATCATCGTATAGCAAATAAGGCGCCGGACCGTCGTCCCCAATGGGTGTCTCAAAGGCCGTACCCACAATTGGTCTTACGCCATATCTCTCGTAGAATTGCAACCGAAGGCGGTTTTCTTTCAGGAGTTCCGGATCCGGTTCCAGTTCAGGATCGTCCGGAAGGGCTTCCAGGTAAAGTGCCCTTGCTTTGACGGAATGGGCGAATTCCCGGGTCCCCTCGTAGAGAGCGCCTCCAATTCCTCCACCCTTGATCCCCGGTGCCACCGCGATAAAATCCAGCAGGCAACTCCTGATTTCCGGGAGATACAGAATGAGGGAGAATCCCATAACCTTATCCAGTCCGCGTTCTGCAACCAGCAGAACTGAACGGTACCCGGAAGTGTAGGGATCCTCCAGCATCGTTGGTATTCCATCCGCATATGCCGCGACATCCGGGAACCGGTGCCTGAAGATATCCTGAACCTGCCGGACTATGGTCTCTTCATGGCCAGCGCTGAAAATTCGCCTGATTTTGAGCATTTATTCAGCACTCTCTGTGGGATTTTCCCGCCAGATCTGAATGCAGTATTCTTCTCTCTGCCCTTGCCATGTGCGATGGAACAATCTTCTGCGCACTGCCATTTGCCAGATCCGCAACCATCGGATGCATGGCGGCCATCTCTGCCCTTTTAAAGCCCTCTCCCTGAACCATCGGTTCCGGGTAACTGATCAACATACCTTCGAAATTCCGAAGTACCGTATGCGTTGGGCTGGTGGAAACAATATAGGTTGGAAGTAGAGGTAATTTCCCGCCGCCTCCGGGTGCATCCAGCACAAAAGTTGGAATGGCAAGCCCCGAGAGACGTCCCCGGAGATGTTCCATAATCTGAATACCGCGGGACAGTGGAGTACGGAAATGCTCTACGCCACGAACCAGATCACATTGAAAGAGATAATAAGGACGAACCCTCATTTTCACCAGCCTTCTGCACAAATCCTCCATAATGACCGGATCATCGTTAACTCCTTTCAGCAGTACAGACTGGTTTCCAACCGGAATGCCGGCGTCTACCAGCTTGACACATGCCTCAACTGCTTCGGGAGTAACTTCGCTGGGATGGTTGAAATGAGTATTCACCCAGATTGGCTGATACTTCCGAAGCATGTTCACGAGCTCATCGTTGATTCGCATGGGCAGCGTGACTGGAGTCCGTGTTCCGATACGGATAATATCCACGCTCGGCACACTGCGAACTGCCGAGATGAACCGCTCCAGCTGAGGGGTTGTCATTGTAAAAGGGTCGCCGCCGGAAATGATCACGTCGTGTATTTCAGGATGATTCCGCAGATAGGAAACGACGTGAACCAACTGCTTCTGGGGCATGGTCACTTCATGCTGTCCCGCAATCCGCTTTCGGGTGCAATGACGACAATACATGGCGCATGTGGACGTCGCAACAAGCAGAGCTCGATCCGGGTATCGGTGCACCAGCCCCGGTACCGGCATATCATGCTCTTCTTCCAGCGGATCGTCCATCAGAAATGGCGGGTCAATCAGCTCTTCCCCAACCGGCACCGCCATCTGGAAAATCGGGTCTGAAGAGTCGGCCTTCTGAATCAGTGAAGCATAGTACGGTGATATTGCCATCGGAAAACAGGCAGCAGCTGACGCAGTCCCTTCACTCAATTTTCCACATTTCAACAGTTGACATAACTCATCGGCATTCCTGACTCTGTGACTCATCTGCCACATCCAGGAATTCCACTCTTTCGGATTGGCAGAAATTCGATCAGCCAATGTGATTTTAGATGTCTCCAATTTCCGTGAGTAAGCTCGGCGGGGTTTCGGATTATCGTTATTACATTTCCCTTCTTCCAGAGCAGGAATAAGGGGAGCAGCTAAGGACGGAGAAATACTCGGAGGTTCGTCATCGCGAACCAAGTCGAGATCCAGATTCTGCATCTCTTTGTATCTCCTATGCACCTATTGTAAACATCTCGTTTACGTGCCACTTCCGATAGAAAAGTGACACTAAACTTGAAGAGAAGTTACTCCCGCATCCCCATCTTGTCAACAACTATATTTTCGTAGCATGCTATTAATATTTTTCTATATTATTATTCTATATGTTAGCTCATGAAAAAACATCAAAAAAATGGCCTCTCAATACCATTGCAGCCAAGAAAAAGTGTTCGCAACAGAAACCACAAATGCGCACGAAAAGTTATTCATTTTCATTGTGCTCAGATGGCCTCTGAACTGACCGATTTCTGCCACCAATCAAGCGTCTTCCAGAGGTTCTCATTCATGGTTACAATTCCCTCCGTGATCACATTGGAATCATTGAAGCATTCATGCTCAACGACACCATTACCCGATTGGAATTAAGACTCATCCGTGCTAGCACTTGATTTTCAAAAGCGGAATTTCCGCGCGACGGAAACAGTGATGTCGGCAGCTGTGTAGGTAAACACATCTTCAGAAAAACTGAACTGCCAGTCGTGCCAGATCGCCCCGATAGTCAGCATGGCCTGATAATCATCCAGCCGCTTATATCCTGTATCGTATGGTGAAGAAGAAAAATAAAGTTGTGCCACGGCTCGAATATCCCGGTAAATATTTGTAGTGACGGCCACATAGCCAAACCCCATACTTCCCAGTGTTGTATTCAAACGGCTGTCCGGGGTGCCGAGATTTGTAAAGCCCAAGCCATAATCCAGTTGAAATTTGTCAAAAACGTGGGAAAACGCCACCTGAGCTCCCACGTCAAAAGAACCGGAACCCAGACCCTTCCTCGCATTACCGGTGGGCAGTTTTGCAAAAACTGAAAAGGCGAAACGAAATCGGCTGATGTCCCGGACTTTGAAAATGTTGAATCCCAGTTTCATATCTCCAATCCCTGCTTCCGGCCCCGACAGATCAATTTCCCCGAACTGGAAGGCAAATTCATTATCAGGACGAAATTGCCTTCCTCCATTATTCACACCAATGATGTCATGATACTTTTCAATGATGGAATCAAACGCCCCCTTCCAGTTGTAAATAACCGGCACTTCTAAATAGACGGAAGAAAACGCATTGAGTCGCCGTTCAAACCGGCCGAACACACTGAACGTTTCCATGTCCAGTGCTACCGGCTTTTCCAGTCCAGGCTGGTCAAACTCTGAAATGGCATACATACTGGAATACTGATCCAGTACCAGCACATTCCACTTGCTACCATTGTAAAAATCAAATTGTTCAAACGAAGGAGACAAAATCCAGAGATAGGCGGGGGAGTTGTTCTTTACAAAAAGAGGCCCCCCGGCCGAAACGGCCGGGAGGGAAATCAGAAATCCAAAAACCAGCAGGCTGTCAAGAGCCCATCTGGTCCAATTGTGACTGTGCTTCTTTCTCATACCTTGAGTTCTGGAACTGCTCTACAAGTATGTTGAATGCGGCTTTCGCTTCATCCAGCTTACCCATTTTCCTCAGGAGCTTTCCCTTCTGAAGGAGTACATAATCCTTGATTGTGTTTTGGGAAATGTCCTTGTCAGCCATTTGATCATAAATTTTCAATGCGTCTTCCAATTTGTTCTGATCCTGCAACAGTGCCGCATATTTCACACCAACGAGTGCCTTGAACGGGTAGTCTGCCTCTGCGAATAGTGCCGACAGCGTTTCTATGGCTTTATCGAATTGATTCAATTTAACATAATCTGCTGCCATGTAAAAACGGGCCCGTTCCGCCACCGAATTGGTCGGCTTTTCATCAATGACGTGCTCAAATTCTTTCAAAGCCGCTTCCTGCTGAGCTCTGGGAGTCTCATATTTCGGAGTTTCCCCTTTTGCAGGCTGATAGTAGTAGATGTCAAGTGCATTGGACATCATCTTCTCCGAACTATCTTGACGGTTATGGGTATAGCTCGTAGCAATTACATAAATACCAACGACCACAAAGAGTAAGACTACACCGGAAACGGCTATGGTCTTATGTGGTTTTATCCAGTTAATCACTTTGTCAATCGTGGATGCAAACTCGTCCTCTCTCATCATCTTTTTCATTCTTCTGTGGGAATACTTTTTCTGCGCCACAAAGGCCTCCTGTCAGCTTTTCAAAATCAAGAAACATCCTCTCAAACCCCGTCCCCTTCGTCAAGTACAAACCTCTCCAATAACAGAAGCCGGTGCAGGTTTGCAGGACAGGAGGCAGAAAAGTCAGGGAATTTATAATTCAGTCGGTTTTCTCGATCCATTCACTGTCTCGTCAACATCCGATCCCTAAAACCGGATTCCGACTTTCAATGCGTATTGCAGTACTTCCCCTTTACTCACTTCTCCATTCACAACCAGGAACGGAAACGGAGAAAACTGGAGTCCTCCACACACTTGTGTCACTGTCTCTGTAACTCCGAAAAGACCGGTACCCGCAACAGAAGGGGAAGCATGCATCTGAACCAGTGAAACACCTGCGTAGGGGGTGAACATCAGGAACCCTTTGCTTACCATTAAACCCAGAGATTTTGTATTCATATTCAGATGATCTACGCCTGTAAGCTTTGAATATGATGCTCGAGCGACAACGGCAGGCATGACTGTAGAGCCCTTGACCAGACTGTATTTTGCCTCAACGCCCCAACTGGAAACGTTCGAGTCCAGGGCTTTGCTCCACATCATGCCGACATCTACGCCAAACGGCAACCCCTTCTGAACATGGATTCTCGTAGTAGTCAGGTAACTGTCTGGATTTCCAATTGTCATGTTCTTCCAGAAATTGGAACCGTTTGAAATGTTCACGAGCAAAACGTCCGCTGAAATATCAAATCCTGTCACGCCCAGGGACTCTGCAGGGGCGCCCGGACTGAACCATAAGGCCGTACCCATTTCCTTTGTAAAGTTGCTGAATTGAACCTGGTTCATGGGACCTGTGAAGTCAATATTCTGTGCAAATGCGCCCGGTATCAGAGCCAACACCATCAAAATCCAACCAAATCGTTTCACTTCAAAACCTCCCGGATCTCTTTCACGTGTGCTCATTGTACAACACCTTTCGCACTCCCCGCAAACCGGACCGAAGGGCCGTATGTGTCCGGGAGGTGGTACAAAGTGCCACCGGGAAGATCAACTGAAACAAGCGAATAGAAACACAAAGAGTTGCAACTTTAGAAAATTTACTGCTTCCCCGTCCAGACAGAACGTTTATCTTCTAACTTATCTTTCACTATTTCAGAGAAAAGCAGTCCAGAAAGCGTTTTCTTTTCTCCGCAGGCAGATGGTATTCTAGGACAGTGTCGGCAGAAGGCTGGGACGAAAAATATACAAGACGCTCAACCCCCTTTTCAATCAGTTGTGTTTTCAATTCAGCATCCACACGGACTGCCCGTGTAATTGCGGTTTGAAACCTTGGCTCATTCTGAACCCAATCCTGAAGAAGGGATTCTACAATCTGAACATTCGTCAAGGCCAGGCGACGAACCGTCATTTTCAGAAACGCGCACTTACGTGCCACCTTTTCAATCAGAACAAAAGGAGTTTCCGGCAGCATTACAGCCAGGGGAATTGCCGGGAAACCGGTTCCTGAACCAACATCCACCACAGGATTTTTGCCAATTTCCTCTGTGGCAAGTGGAGTCAGCGAATCCAGCAGATGGCGTGTTAAAAGGGTATGGTGATTGTGATCCGCTGTCAGATTCATCTTCCGGTTCCAAGTGAGGAGAAGCTCCAGAAATTGATTCAGTCGCGTTTTCTGTCCTGATTCCGGAACGGCAATTTTATTTTCAGTTAACCAGGGATAAAAGTCCTGTAACCGGCTCATCGGCCTCTCTGAAATGCCAGTTCCAGCAGAGCACTGACAAGCTCCGAAAAGCTCATACCGGTTGTCATCATCAATTTGGGATACATGGAAATGTCGGTGAATCCGGGCATGGTGTTAATTTCGTTCAGTGCCAGATAACCGCTATTCCGGTTAAAGAGGAAATCCACCCGTGCCAGCCCAAAGCAGTTCGTAACATCAAAGGCGGTCGCCGCCAAGTTTCTTATTCCTGATAATGTTTCTGCGGGCAGATCTTCCACCGGAATCTGGAAACGGGTCCGCTTGTTGACGTATTTGTCATCATAACTGTAGAAAATATCGCCGGCAATGAGCCCACCCGGCCCTGCCACAGTCAGTTTGCCCGGTCGTCCCAGCACAGCCACTTCCAATTCTTCAGTGATATCAATTCCCTCTTCCACAATCACGCAGTCGTCATATCGGAATGCGATTTCCACAGCGTCTTCCAATTTGTCTATTGCGTCTACACGGGAAATTCCGATACTGGAACCTCCCCGACACGGTTTCACAAACAGGGGCAATGCGAGGGTTTGGCGGATTTCATTCAGCGAGGTCGTCTTCTCCGTCCTTGAAAAGTACCTGTAATGCGGTTGAGAAATACCCTTCACAGCGAAAACATCACGGAACAATCCCTTGTGCATATTCAACGCGCAGGACTCTACTCCACTGCCGACGTAGGGGATGCTCATCATTTCAAGCAGACCCTGGATGGTACCATCTTCTCCGAAGGGACCGTGGAGAACGGGGAATACGACATCCATCTTCTTCAATTCGTCAAAGGATACCGGTAACACACTTTCCTCGTTACCGTTGTTCAGAAATTCAAAACCGCCATCTCCCCTGAACAACTGTCCTTCCCGGTCCATGGGGAAAAGTACAGGCGCATAAACATTGCTGTCCATGTTGGTAACTATGGATTGAGCTGAGACAATGGAAACATCATGCTCCGGGCTTTTGCCGCCGAATACGACGCCGACAGTCTTCACACCGTATCCATTTCGTTGATTCGGTCGCGGATAATCAACATAATATTGATACTTCCAATGGAAAACTCATCCTTGTCTGTCAATTTCATTTCATTGATTCGGATTCCGTCCACGAATGTTCCGTTTGTACTGTCAAGATCTATCAGGTATACACCGTTGGCCCGGACGGCTACCTCTGCGTGCTGGCGGGAGCACTCCGGGTCATCCAATACAACATCGCAGTCCGAACGACCTAAAATGACCGAAGGTTGTCGAATTTCATACACCTGCCCAGCCATCCCACCGGATAAAAATGCCATGGAAATACGCTTTTGTCTAAGTAGTTGACGGGCCACTTTCTCCAACGACTCACTGACCGCTTCCGTGCTATGGATTGCAGTGGTGGTTTCTGCTTTTTCCTTTCCAAATTCCGGATTTCTGATTTCAAATACGGTTTCGCAATGGGGACACTTGATTTTTTTCAGTTCTTCGCCACTGAATCGTTCTGTTTCATATTTGTATTTCTTTCTGCAGCTCGGGCATTGAATAATCATCTTACGTCATCCAGGTCCTTCGGTCCGAATGGTAAAGGTACCAGTTCTGATATGAGTACCCGCTTTGCCTCACCACTTTGATTGATCATGGTCACTGACAGTTCTGGATCAAATTCCATTAAAACCTGTCTACAGGCACCGCAGGGAGCGGTAAAAGAATCGGTCTCAGTGTACAGAAAAAGCTCCGCCGGCTTTTCAAGACCGCTGGCTATAAAAGAAAAAACTGCATTCCTTTCAGCGCAGGAAGTGAGACCGTAGGAGGCATTCTCCACGTTCACTCCCCGTGCCAGCTTCCCGTTCCTGTCCCGTATCAGCACTGCCACTGGGAAGTGGGAATACGGGGCGTAAGCCCGGGCAGCCAGTTCTTTTAATTCATCGAGTATTTCTGCGTTCATACCGATACGCTCTCCAGAAAACTTGAAATGACCTTTACAAAATCATACTTGACTCTCTCACCGGTTTCAAGTACTTCCGAATGGGACAATGGCTGATCAGTTACTCCCGCGGCAAGGTTGGTAATGCATGAAATGCCGCAGACCTTAAGCCCTGCATGTCGCGCCACGATAACTTCCGGAACGGTGGACATGCCTATGGCATCTGCTCCCATCGTTCGCAGCATATTAATTTCAGCAGGCGTTTCGTAGGACGGGCCAGTCAACGCGGCATACACACCTTCCCTCAGATCCAATCCCGCATCCTTTCCACATGTAACAAGCTTTCGGGAAAACTCCGGATCGTAAGCATGGGTCATATCCGGAAATCTTGGCCCCAGTTCATCCCGATTCTTGCCGATCAGTGGATTGGCACCCATAAGGTTCAGATGATCGCGAATCACCATCAGGTCGCCGGGATGAAATGCTTTGTTTACACCGCCTGCGGCATTTGTAACCAGATACAGCTTCGCCCCGAGCAATGCCGCGAGACGGGGAAACAATGTCACTACATCCATAGGATATCCTTCATAAAAATGAAAGCGTCCCTGGAACATCATCACATTGTTGCCGCCGAATTCAGCAAACACGATCTTGCCGCCGTGTCCCTCAACTGTAGGCTGAGGGAAAGCCGGAATAGTACTGTAAGAAATGGATTCGTTTTCTTCACGGTCCGCCAGTGAGCCCAGACCTGAGCCCAGAACCACCGCGATATCAGGAGATCTGAAACAGGGTTCAGCCTTCAGTTTTTCCAGGATTCGCTTGTCATCAATCATCTTTCCTCCTCGATCCCATGTGCATACTCTAAATCAACAGGCCAGCTACACAAGCCGTCATCCATGAGGCCAGCGCCCCTCCTATCATGGCTTTCAGTCCCAGTTTCGCCAGGTCCTTTTTCCGGTTGGGTGCGATTGCGCCGATTCCCCCGACTTGAATTGCAATGGAAGAAAAGTTGGCAAATCCGCACAGGGCATAGGTTGCCAGGATTGTGGAACGCTGGGACAAAACGCCGGCACCGGTCATCTTGGCCAACTCCGTATAAGCCACAAATTCATTAACCGAAATTTTGGTCCCAAGCAAATAGCCAAAAGAAACACAATCCTTCAAAGGAACACCCATCACTACCGCAAAAGGATAGAAAAGTGTGCCCAGAACCGTCTTCAGGTCAGTATGGAAAATACCAAGAAAGGCATCAAACATGTGGATCAGAGCGATAAATGCGATGAGCATGGCGGCGACGTTCAAAGCAAGTTTCAGTCCCACCGTGGCCCCCTCTGCTGCAGCGTCGATGAGATTGGTGGTGGTAACTTTGATTTCCGCCTTATGTTCATCCAGGGTCATTGGCTTTCCCGTTTCCGGATAGATGATTTTGGCGATAAGAACGGCGGCGGGTGCGGACATGATGCTGGCAGCCACCAGGTGTCCGGCGTTTAAGCCAAGGCCTACATAGGCGACCAGAACTGATCCAGCAATGGTCGCCATGCCTCCCGTCATCAGCGTCATCAATTCAGACATTGTCATATTTGACACATACGGTTCAATAACCAGCGGTGCCTCTGTCTGACCTACAAAAGTATTGGCAGCCACCGCCATGGACTCCGCTCCGGAGATTTTCATTGTTTTCTGCATGACAAATGCCATGCCCTTGATAACCTTTTGCATGATCCCGAGATGGTAAAGCACTGCCATCAGGGAAGAGAAAAAGATAATCGTGGGCAGCACCTGAAAGGCAAAGATAAAACCCGGCCTCAATGTGCTGTCCGGACTGGCCAGATTCCCAAATACAAATTCCGAGCCAGCCTGGGAGAAAGCCAGCAGTTTTGCAGCATATATCTCTACGGCATGAAAGGCTGATCGTCCCGGTCCTGTCTTCAGGATGAGCAGGGCGAAGAAAAACTGAAGGAGCAATCCCGCAATGACAACCCTGAATGGAATCTTTTTCCTGTTTTCAGAAACCGCAAAGGCGACCAGCATCATGAATACAAGCCCTACCAACGACACCAACCGATACATATCTGCCCCTTTCTCTCTTCTTCAATTGTCTGTTCTACAAAGAGTTGAACAACAACCGTGGCGCAAATTATAAACAATTCCACTTTTTATTGCAATAGCAGTACTCCGTTGCTATAATGACCTGTCAATTTACCGGGTACTCGTGTGAATTGACAAGGATTATTAGGTAGGGGGTTTTGTTATGGTTAACAATAACGAAAACGAATTGAACGAGACAGAAAAGGAAATCCAGCAGGAAAAAGACGTAAAGGTCGGAAAAGCTGAAGCGGCCGATCCCAAGGAATCCTTTGAGGCACTACTTGCCCAGTCCGAAGCTGATTTTGAATCAGTGGAACAGGGCAAGCTTGTAAAGGGCATGGTTATCAGCGTCAGCAATGGTGACATATTCGTCGACATCGGCCAGAAAGTGGAAGGCACTGTTCCGGTTTCCGATTTTGAGGAACTGGGCGAGGAAATACCTAAGTCCGGTGATGAAATAGACATTGTCGTTGAAAGGACTCTTTCTGGCGGAGATATCATCAAGCTGTCCCGCAAACGGGCAAAACAACGGGCGCGTCTGGATCAGCTGAAAGAAGCGGCACAAGAAAACAGCGTAATCAAAGGTACCATCGTAGAACGTATAAAAGGTGGATTTCGTGTGGATCTTGGCGGTGTTATGGCTTTCCTTCCGCAATCCCATGTAGACTTTAAGTCGCAGAAAAAAGCCGAGCACTACATCGGTCAGGAACATGACTTCACTATTTTGAAAGCATCCAGCAAGAACTATGTCGTTTCCCGGAAAGAACTCCTGGAAAAAGAATATAACGAAAAGAAAGCCCAGCTCCTGGCAACCATTACAGAGGGAGACCTGGTTTCCGGCATCATCAAGAATATCACCGATTACGGTGTTTTTGTGGATCTCGGCGGCATCGACGGTCTGCTTCATATCAGCGATATCTCCTGGGGTAAAGTCAGCCATCCTTCCGATTTTTTCAAGGTAGGCGAAGAGATTGAAGTAATTATTCTGTCTATTGATAATGAGACAGAGAAGATATCTCTCGGTTACAAGCAGAAGACTCCAGATCCCTGGACCACGGTCGAAGAGAAATATCCTGTCGATACACGGGTCAACGCCAAGGTAGTCAACCTGAAAAATTACGGTGCATTCGTGGAAGTAGAACCTGGAATTGAAGGCCTTGTCCACGTAAATGACATGTCCTGGACCCAGAAGATTTCCAAGGCCCAGCAGTTTCTGAAAATGGGAGATGAAGTGGAAGCCGTGGTATTGGAAGTCAATTCAGAGAACCGCAAGCTGGGACTCGGGTTGAAACAGGCCAAAGAAAATCCATGGGACATTATTCAGGAAAAGTTCAAGCCCGGTGATCTTGTAGAAGGCGAAGTAAAGAATGTGACTGAATTTGGTGCATTTATGGAAATTTACGACGGAGTGGACGGCTTGATTCATGTTACAGACATGTCGTGGACCAAGAAATCGAAGAATCCGACAGAATTTGTTCAGCCTGGAGATAAGATCAAAGTACAGGTGCTTTCAATTGATCCGGAGAAACAGCGCGTTTCGCTGGGCATGAAGCAATTAACCAAAGACCCGTGGAAAGATTTCTTTTCTCAACACAACATTGGAGATACAGTCACTGGGAAAATCGTTCGTATGGAAGATTACGGCGCATTCGTAGAGCTTCAGGAAGATATCGAAGGACTGGTTCATGTTTCCGAAATTGCCAAAGACAGGATTGACAAACCTGCCGATATTCTTGAAGTCGGTCAGGAAGTCGAAATGAAGATTGTCAAGATTGATTCTGTCGACAAGAAGATCGGCCTTTCAATGCGTCAGCTCATTCTGGCTAAAGAAAAGGCAGCCATGCCGGAACAGAAGCCACAACCTTCTCCAGCAAAGAAGTTCGAACAGAAAGCTCAGCAGTCTGAAAAGAAGCCGAAAACCCGCGCAGCAAAGCCAAGAAGAGAACAGAAGGAAAGCTCCACTGTCTCATCCACTTCCGGCTCCGGTGCTGCAACTCTCGGTGATTTTATGAAGGACATCGATCTCTGATTGATTTTCAAAATTGCATATTGAAAGGCACCCGAACGGGTGCCTTTTTTTATTCGCTGTCTCAAGAGCCTCCGGGTTCGCTCTTATCCACCACCTGATTTAGATTGACAATCTGCACACCATCCATGTACCGTACCCGTTCATATCTGCTTACGCGCTTCAGTTTTTCCATCATTTCAATCAATTCTTCGAGAGAAGAGCGCATCCCGTTGAGATAGGGCTCAATAATACTGCATATTTCATTGCCGAAAATCTTTTGCTCCAGGATGGCCATGTGGGTCCTGAGCGCAGTTAACGGCTGGTTGATATTGTGGGAAACCGCACCCACCATCTCCTGAACCACTTTAAGCTGATCCAGTTTGCGATGCTCCTCCATATACATAGCCAGCTTCAAAGCCGAATTAATCCGTGCCAGAAGCTCAACTGAGTCCAGGGGTTTTCTTACATAATCAGCGGCCCCCGCTTCCAGCGCTGTGGCCAGCAGCTCCGAATCATCCCTTGCTGTTACCATTATCACCGGTATCTGCGCGGTCTCCGGGCCACCTTTTAATTCCCTCAAGACTGATAATCCATCCCTGTCCGGCATCATAATGTCCAGCAGAATAAGATCCGGGTGAATTTCCCTCGCTGTATCAACCGCGCGAAATCCAGAATCAAGGGATTCACTCTCAAATCCTCCACGTTTCAGAATCTGCTCCATCAAAAAACGATTGGACGCATCATCGTCCACGATGAGAATTCTCTTCATTTCATTTCACTCCCTCGCAGATAAACTATAAACTTGTTCAGCTTTGCAGATGACATCAAGGCATCAGTGTTTTTGCCCTTCATTGACTTAAATCTTCCGGCCGGACTATGTATTCGGTTCGGCAATAATCGCAGTTCACATGAAAAAGGTCGTCTGGCTGGCGGGCATCTTCAAGATCATCGGCCGAAAGGGACTTCAGCACCCGTACTACCTTATCTCTGGAACACGAACATTGGAGTTCAAGCGAACGCTCGAATACGCAGATCGGTTTATATCTGGCAAACAGCATCCGGACTGCATGATCGCCGCTATCCACTTCCTGAACGATTTCACTGAAGGCCGGAAAACTCGCAATTTCCTTTTCCATTGAATCCAGATCATTCTCTGAAGCACCGGGCAACGCCTGAATCAGCATACCGGCAGACGCCTGCGCGGTTCCATCTGAACCCAGGAAATTGCTTATCATAACAGCGGAATGCACCTGCTCCGAATCCATCAGATAGCGGGAAAATCCGATTGCCAGTCTGTCTCCCTCCACCTGAACAGTACCGGTAAATGGAGTCCTGCCCCCCTCCATAATCTTGCTGATCGTCAACGTCCCCTGCCCGATCAACTGCCCAATGGACATTACGTAACTGGAGTCAACTTCGTCCACACCGGCCCCCGGCTGCAGAGCAAAGGCCTTCAATTGACCAGTAGCATTGCTTTCTACCCGGGCCCCACCCAATGGACCGGAACAATTCAAATATACGCCCAGGACATCCTTGCCTTTGAGAGTACTCGACAAAAGCACGGCTCCGGTTATGACCCGGGACATGGCATTCATCACGGGATAACTGAAATGATGAATTTCTCGAAGATAATTTGACAGTCCTTTCGTCTCGGCCATCACAATTCGAAAAAATCCATCTTCGGTCATAAAACCCGTTAATTGATCCATATTCTCTCCCAATTCGTTTCAGGTGAAAGGTATTATGCCAGATTCTCCTCTCAATTTCCAGAAGTGAATCAAAGCGAGAACTGTCGTTTTCCGCCGAATTGTTCCCCTTATTGTTTCTCCTATTTTTGCTGTTGCAAAGATTTGACGATCTGATAGAATGTGTCCTGCATCCAGGGCTGGCGTAGCTCAACTGGTAGAGCAGCTGATTTGTAATCAGCAGGTTAGGGGTTCAAGTCCCTCCGCCAGCTCCATTTTTTCACCCATAGTTCACTCCGCTTCACTCTTTTGATACCGTACCAATGCAGTTACTATCGTTCTTTCGTTCAGACGCGTCCCCGCCTTCTTGCTGTGAGTGAATGGCCGCTACAGAATCTACATTGCCTTATCCACAACCAGCAATATCATAACCAGAACAATGGATGCATTAAGCAGAAGAAAGAGAACCTTCGCATTGTAGCGCCACAGAACAATGAGAACAAGGACCGCCGCTGGCAACCCTGAAAAGATGTGCCGGGAAATGGCGTAGAGGGGCAGGAAGAGCGGGATAAGCAGAATGCTGACCAGGTATGCCGCAACCCAGAGGAAAACGAGAAACCGATAGCGAGTCTCCGGCATGGTCTGAAACACCTGGGGGAATCCGGCTTTCCGGTAATCGCCTCTGTATCGGTTCACCAGGAGCCAGAAATGGGGTGTCTGCCACAGGTAAAAAACCACTGCGAGAATTATAATTTCCCGATCCCACACTGACCCCCCGGCAGCTACCCAGCCGAACAATAGCGGAAATGTTCCCATGACTGCTCCAATCAACAGGGCAAAGGGGGTGATTGTCTTCATCGGCGTGTAAATGCCGTTGTACAAGAGGATCGCAACCGCCATGAGCAGGTACAGTACGGGTTGAGAAGGGACCGAAAGAAACAGTGCAGCCGCGATAAAAAAAGCAGACGCCAAAAAAGCTCCCGCACGGCTTGAGAGAATACCGGCGGCGATCGGGCGGTTTTGGGTTCGACTCATAAGCTTGTCCCTGTCTGCTTCCTGAACCTGGTTCAAAGCTGAACATCCCGAAGCAAGCAACAGGCATCCGATGGTCACAGCAACAGCTGTTATAGTCCAATGTCCAGCTCTTAGAAAATACCCGGCCAAAACTGCCGCAGCCACAAGTCCATTGATTCCCATTCTGGTGAGACGCAGCAGCGATTGAACGCGATGAGTCTGTGCCACCGCCATAGTTCCCATGAGGGTCTCCAAGAATCGGGGCCACAGCAGCAGCCCCGATTGACTATTTCTGTTTTTTCAGCCAGTCAATGATGGCCTGTACCTCTTCTTCACTCAAGGAATCAAAGGTTGGCATTATTGGGTCAAATCCCTTGACGATATCCTTCCCGGGATTCAGAATAGCCGTCCTCAGGTACGCATCATCCACCGTAATTGTAACTTCTTTACCATCTCTTAGAACAACTGTTTTCCGTCCGAATATCCCCTTAAATGATGGTCCCGCGATAACCGACCCGTCGGTTGAATGACAAGACAGACATCCCTGCTCTTCAACGAGGTCGTCCGCATCTATTTTTTTTGTCTTGGAAACTGCTGTTCCTTCCCCTTTCAGCAGGAATTCTACCAGTGCGTTCAGTTCATCCTTGCTCATCTCACCTTTGAATGACGGCATCATCGGTTGGAAGCCTTTGACGATTTCAGCCTCCGGGTCCATGATGGAGCGCTTCAGGTAATCAGCATCAACGGTAATGCTCTTTTCCTTCCCGTTCACCATTACAATCTGAGTAGTCCCGGCGATGTCGTTGAGCGCCGGAGCGATATCAGAGGTCCCGTCCATTGTATGGCAGTCGGAACAGTTGTATTTTTCGTATACTTTCTTCCCTGTGGCACCGCTTGCGACTCCGCTTTCTTTCTGAATCCATGCCTCGTAGTCATCATCTTCCATCACATGGACCTTTGAGAGCATATAGGCATGTCGGGCACCACAGTATTCAGCACACAAAATGTCGTAATCCCCAGTTTTGTCAGCGTTGAACCACGCATAGGTTTTCATCCCCGGCACACAGTCCATCTTTATGCGAAACGCCGGCACATAAAAGCTGTGGATCACATCCAGTGAAGTAAGATTCAACTTCACTGGCTTGTTTTCCGGAACATAGAGCTGGTTGGATACGATCCCGTTGGGATATTCGAATACCCAGGACCACATCCGGGCCTTGACAGTAACTTCCATGGCATTTTTCGGTACGCTCCGAAGTGCTCTGAAACTGGACCAGCCAAAATAGAACATCAGCATTACAATTAGTGTGGGGATAACGGTCCACACAACTTCCAGCCAACCGCTACCTGTAATATCTGCTGCTACGGGATGGCGCTTCCGACTGTAGCGAAAAATGAAATAAATCATCAATGTTGTGATGGCCAGCAGCATGAAAATAGAAAATCCCAGGATCAAAACGAATGCGCGGTCGACCTGACCTACAGCGTTAAGTGATGTTTGTCCATACATGATTCACCTCACCGGTAGGCCACGTCAAAAAACGTGAAGCCGATGAATATGGCCAGGATTACAAACGCCATCAGGACCATGGTTTTCAACCCGGTGTTCTCATATTTTAAATGCATGAAAAAAGCTACCACTACCAACCCCTTACAGGAGGCGATTACCAGAGCGGCCGCCACATTGAGGAAACCAAGGTGAATCGTGGATACCCAGACCGTTAATGCGGTCAAGGCAAGGAGCACTATCCATACAGTGATAAGGGCTCTGTAGCTCATAATGTGGGGGCCATGTTCATTTGTTTGTGACATCCCGACCTCCTAAACGATCAGATAGAACAACGGGAACAAGTATATCCATACCAGATCTACCAGATGCCAGTACAGTCCCGCGTTTTCCAACATTACACAATCATTCTGTGAAACTTTACCCGTGTGCACAAAGCGCCACAGGAAACTGAGCACGACAATGCCAATCAGTACGTGAACCCCATGAAGGCCTGTCATTACATAGTAGAGTCCGTAAAATACAATCTCACCTTTGGGCAATTTTAGCAGATCGGGCGAATTGGGATAAATACCGTGATGAATATGGGCACCCCATTCGAAGTATTTGATGGTCAAGAAACACAGAGCAAGACAAATGGTCAGCATAATAAATATCTTGGACAGCTTGGCATTTCCTTTCTGCAGAGCGGAGATTGACAGGGCCATTGTCAGTGACGATGTAATTAATACGGCAGTATTGATCGTTCCAAAAACCGGGTTCAAATCCTGTCCGGCTTTGTGAAATGACTCAGGGTATCGTGACAGGTAAACGGCGTACAGAACGAACAAACCGCCAAAAAGCAGCACTTCCGTGAACAGGAAAAGCCACATACCAAGCTTGGCGCCCTGATAATCCTTATGGTCATTCATCTACCACCACCCCTTTGTAATCATACGGTCCCCGCTCAAGGACCGGTTCTCCAACAAAATTCAGGGTCGGCGGGGGCGACGGCACCGTCCATTCAAGCGTTGCGGCACCCCAGGGGTTCCTGCCAGCAGGCTTCCCTTTCTTCATTGCGGAAAAAAGATTGTAGAACATAATGATAAGGCCAACTGCCAGCACCCATGACCCCACCGTGGAAATCACCTGAGCATGTTGATACTGGGGCAGATAATCATAGTATCGTCGCGGCATACCTTGCAGGCCCATGATCAGCATCGGGAAATACAGTGCATTGAAGCCTACGAAGATGATGGCCCATGCCAGAAACGCCCTGCCCCGGTTGTACATCCGTCCGAATATTTTCGGCCACCAGTAGTGCATGGCACCAAACATTCCCATCATCGTTCCGCCGAAAATCGTGTAGTGGAAATGACCCACAACAAAATAGGTATCGTGAACATGAATATCAGTACCGGCTGAACCCAGAACGAGGCCTGTAAGCCCACCGATGGAAAACTCAAAAATAAACGCCAAAGCGAACAGGAGCGGCGCTTCCACCTGGATGGAGCCCTTGTACAAGGTGGCTACCCAGTTGAAAACTTTTATGGCGGATGGAATGGCCACAATGAACGTCAAAAATGAGAAGATCATTACCGCAGTATCGCTCATGCCGCTGGTGAACATATGATGGGCCCAGACGAGAGATCCCGCAAATGCGATCATCAGAGACGATACCGCAATGGCCTTGTAACCGAAAATGTGTTTTCGGGCAAAGGTGGGGATAATCTCAGTTATGACACCCATAGCGGGAAGAACCATGATGTACACAGCCGGATGAGAATAGATCCAGAACAAGTGTTGGTACATGAGGGGGTCCCCGCCCTTGGCAGGATCAAAGAGTCCGACACCAACCACCCGTTCGAGAACAATCAACGCAACAGTAATGCCCAGAATTGGCGTTGCCAACACCTGGATCCACGCAGTTGCGTATAGTGACCACACAAACAGAGGCAACTTGGTCCAGCTCATACCCGGCATGCGAAGCCGGTGAATGGTTGTCAGAAAGTTCAGTCCTGTAAGGATAGATGAGAAGCCCATGATAAACACGCCTATGGCCGCTACCGTCACATTGGAGGTCGTGAACTCGCTGAATGGTACGTAGAAGGTCCAACCGGTGTCCGGTGGCCCCTGCCCAGTTACCATAGAAACCACTATGACCGCGATACCGATGATGTACAACCACCATGACAAGAGGTTCAGTCGGGGAAAAGCCACATCCTCCGCCCCAATCATGATTGGAAGAAAAATATTACCAAATGCCGCCGGAATTGACGGGATAACCACCGTGAAAATCATAATCACCCCGTGAAGAGTGAAGAAGACGTTGTAAGTCTCAGCACCGACAATCGTTTCACCCGGTGCGATCAATTCCAGTCGCATCAGGAGCCCCAGGACTACTCCGATGCCGAACATGGTCAGTATGGTCCAGAAATAGAGGAGACCAATTCGTTTGTGATCTGTAGAAAAAATCCATGAAAAAATCCCGGACCCTTTTGATCTGTCCTGAAGAAAAGAAACCGGCTGGGATACTGCGCTTTCCATAGTTACTCCTTATTCCGCTTCTTTCTTCCGCCCAACACCAGCATGAGAAAGATAAGCGCCGCGAAAATAAGAATGATTGAACCGGCAACCCGGGTCATCTGGAAGACATACTTTTTCCCCTTCGGGTCATAGCTGAAACAGTAAGACACGATACGCTTCACTGACAAACCGCTTCTTCCCTCAGATGCTTCGGTGAGCGCCATCGTAATATCGAAGGGCAAAAAGGAGCTTCCGTAAATATAGCGGCAGATTTTCCCATTCTGAGTGACCGTTAAAACTACTACCGGATGGATAAAATCCGTCCCTTTCCTCTGGAAGCGGAAACCGATGGAATCCATAAATGTGTCAATTGTCGCTTTATCAGCAGTTAGAAAATGCCAGGCGTCCTCGGGAAACTTATGATTCATGGCGGCCATATAGTTGGCTTTCTTCTGTCTTGCCACCTCAGGCGTGTCGTCTTCATTAAAACTTATGGACAACACCTGGTAGTCTTTCCCGGGTTTCATTTTCACACGGGGCAGAACAGCAGCTACAGCACTCTGCAGAATCTGACACACATTGGGACAGGTGTAATAAATCGGTATGATCAAAGTAGGCCGGGTAATCAAGTCCTTCAGGGCCTTTTCGCTTCCATCTTCCATTCGAAACACTAGATTCATCGGTATGGTGCTATCCAATTTCTCGTCTACGCCAATCCGTTTTTTATCCTCCGCCGTCATTTGATGGTGAACATGCTTATGACCTGTTCCATCCATCATCTTCATATCATGTGAATCGTGCTCCTTCATCTTGTCCATATCGTTATCGGCTTTGGCCGGCATGTTCTGGTTCGTTGCCACACCTTCCGCATGGCTCATTTTCTGTGGCTCAGTTTTGACGGTATCGCTATGATCAGTATTCTGCGCCACGGCACAGCACGCAAAAACCAGAAATACGATTGTTATGATTTGCTTTTTCATCATGAATCACAACGTTGCGATGAATGAGGCCAACGCTTTCAGTTCATCGTCTGAATATTTTGCCAGGTTCCGTTTCATAATGCCCTTTTTCTTTCCGCCATAACTACCGGCCAGATAGCCCTTCATTTCCTTGTAAAGGGCCTCTTCCTTCTGACCCTTCAGTGGAGCGCTCACTCCGAGTGCTGATTTCTTCCCATCTGCCCCATGGCAGGCAACACATTTTTTGTACAGGGTTTTGCCGTTGACAGCAAACCCGGAGACTGCAAAGACAATAAAAACACTGAAAACTGAAGCCCTCAAAATTCTCATTAAAAACTCCTCTTTTTTTTGTATGAACTTACCTGTTGATCTTACAATGGATAACTATTACAGTCAAGGGTCCTTCAAAACATTTTCTCCCGGTTCAACTATTTGAATACTAACGAGACAGATGCTTCCACCTCATTAATCAGAGCCCGGTCACTGAAACAAGCCTAAGGGAATTGCGTACGATATTTTGAAACAGAGGTGGGCGGATTTTTTTCAGAATTCAATGGAAATCAACCGCGTAAACTACCCCTTGTTTGAAAACTCTGAGGAGTGTGAAGGATGAGTATATTGGGAAATATTCTGTGGATTATCCTTGGTGGCGGTATTTTTCTTTTTCTGGAATACCTCCTCGGTGGCGTTATGCTCTGCATCACTATCATTGGGATACCATTCGGTATTCAATGCATCAAACTCTCGATGCTGGCACTCCTTCCATTCGGGAAAGAGGTTTCAGACGGTGGAAACGCCAATGGATGCCTTTCGGTCTTTATGAATATTCTCTGGATAATCTTCGGAGGTTTCTGGATCGCGTTGACCCATGTACTCTTTGCCATTCTCACCGGCATTACGATTATCGGACTGCCGTTCGCCAAACAGCACATGAAACTGGCTGGACTGGCTCTTGTGCCTTTCGGTCGTGAAATCAGGAGAGCATGATAAATACTTCAACGGCTGACGTAGAAACGTCTGCTATCAGGGAGCTCAAAGCCATCCCGGGTGTGGGGAGGGCCATTGCCAGTTACCTGATTGAGTTGGATATCCTGCACATATCCGACCTGAAAGGTAAAGATCCGGAAGTTCTTTACTCCCGCTTTTGTGTCATGAAAGGTTGCAAAATAGATCGATGCCTTCTCTATGTATTCCGGTGTGCCGTTCACTTCGCTGGAACTCCCGATCCCGACCCCGAAAAACTCAAATGGTGGAACTGGAAGGACTGACCGCATTTTCTGGACTACAATGAAAAACCTTCCTCTTTCATCCTCAAAATGCAAGACCCCCACATCCTGGTAACTTGTTTTCCCCAGTATTTTGCATTTTTAAAGAAGTAGTGTATATTATGTATGAATTTACATAGACAACGCTATGATCTTAACTGATTGGCGAAAGGGGGAACATATGAGAAAGGTCTTTCTTTTCTTATGTGCGTTTGGATTGCTCTCATTTTCACTAATGGCTGAAAACTATTATGTCGACCATGTGGCAGAGGAAAACTGGACCACGTCCATTACGGTCTACAACACAGGCCCCGATGGGATTACGTTCGACCTTCACCGATGGGATACTGGCGGAGCAGAAACGGTCATGACCGGTTTCCCGGTGCCCGGGTTCAGTTCCCTGACCCTGACCAATGCCGACTTCGGCTATGATGGAACTGCTATAATTTCCACGGCCAGCGACACTCCGGTGGTGGTTAAATTGTCTTATCGTTATCGGGATTCCCACTCCCTGTGCGAATTTTTCCTGGGTGCGGACTTTAAGGTGCAGAACTGGATGCTGCCCAATCCCTACCAGTCTCATTTTGACTGGTTCGGTATGGCGCTGGCCAACTTCAATGCAACGACAGCCACCGTCACATTGAAGGCGTACCAGGCAGGTGCGTTGGTAGCCACTGAAGTTCGCACCATTCCTGCCCATACAAAAATTGTGAATGTTTCATCCGGTTTCTGGAATTCCATTCAGTACCCGGATGTTGATCTGGTCATGATTGACAGTGATGTCGACATTCCAGCTCCCGTTTCCATCACCGGAAACACGGAACAGGACCGCCATGTGTTTTTTCAGGCCCAGTATGAGATACAGCAATGCATTAGTTTTCTCCCCCACAACACCATCCTTCCCCACGTGGCAGAGGAAAACTGGACAACCCAGCTGACCGCTTATAACAATCAGGCTTTCAGCAAAACGTTCACATATTCCAGCTGGTTCGCAGATGGCTCACCGGACGTTGTGGATCAGTTGGTAACGGTACCCGCAAACGGATCCATGACACTTCAGGCGGGAATGGACTTCGACTACGGTACCACGGCCAGTATCAGCACATTGGCCTGCATGCAGTTCAAGCTGTCCTATCGCTATCAGGAATCCCAGTCACTCTGTGAGTTTTTCCTGCACTCGGGTGAGGGAACTGTCCGGTGGATCATTCCCAACTCCATACAGGAATGGTTCGACTGGTTCGGACTTGCAATGTCCAATCCAACGGATGATGAAATCATCATGGCCATGGACGCATACAAGAATGGCCAATATCTGGGAACATCAACACGGATGCTGGAACCTCATACCAAGGCCGTGGGCCTTGCAAGCGACTTCTGGACAAATCTGTCAACGGGGAAAACAGGCCCCGCCGCATATGATGATATTGACATGGTGGTGCTGAGAAGCAGCTATCCGCTGGCTAATCCGCTGTCCATTACCGGAAATGAGGAGCAGGATCGTCATGTATTCTTCCTGGCTGCCGGCGGAGTAGGCGATGAATCTGAATTCCCCGATCCAAGCTTCAGGGCATTTGTTCTGGCCAACTATGATACCGACCATGATGGTGCAATCAGCCAGGCGGAAGCCGATGTAGTGACAACGATGGATACTCCCGGTACATACGGCAGTCGCGGAACGATACGCGACTTAACGGGGATTGGACAATTCCGCAACTTGACGTATCTGGACTGTTCCAATGAACAATTGAGCTGGCTGCCGGATCTTTCAGGCCTCACCAATCTGCATTCCCTGTACGCAGTCTATAACTACCTCGTCACCGTGCCCGACCTGAGCGCTCTTATATCTTTAAACACACTTTCACTTTCTGGGAATAGCATTTCCCATGTACCGGACCTAACCGCCCTGACCTGGATGACAAACTTGTTTCTGGATGACAATGAATTGACTTCTGTACCGAACGTTTCCGGACTGGCTAACTTGATGAGTTTGGATGTCTCCGGTAACCACCTGAGCACTCTGCCGGATTTGTCGGCTTCCGCCGGCACGTTTCTCAGTCTGGCCTTCGGCTCCAATGATTTCACTACATTTCCGGATATTGCATCCCTGAGTGAACTCCACTTTCTGGATTGCAGCTACAACCAATTGGCCACAATGCCGGATCTATCAACACATCCCAACATTGTCACACTATACTGCCATGAAAATCAGTTCACATCATTACCTGGGCTGGCCTCTCTCACTCAACTGACCATGCTGGAATGCCACAAGAACCAGTTGACCGATCTATCCGGGATTGCCGGGCTCACCAACCTGTATTCACTCAGCTGCCGGGACAACCTGCTGACTTCTCTTCCTGACATGTCCTCCCTTACTCAGATGAAGTATCTGATTTGCGGCAATAACACCATTTACACAATCCCTGGACTGTCCGCTCTGACCGGAATGACCACGCTCCACTGTAATGGCACCAATATCTCCGATCTTTCACCCATTACCGGTATGCCTTCTCTAGCTTATCTGAAATGCGAAAATTGCCCGATTACGACCATCCCTGACCTGTCGGGTCTGGACAACCTTCAGATGCTTACCTGCAGTAACTGTCTCCTGACGGACATTCCCGATGTGACGGACTGTGATGCCATATGGTACTTCAACTGTTCCAACAATTTTTTTGGCTCCGATGACTGCGCCACGATCCAGGCTACTGAGGCAATGGGACTCTCGTATTTTAATTACAACCCACAGAATGACGGGTCAACTCTGACCTGCCCGTAGGGTTAAGTGCGAACAGGTTTTGAACAGCAGTTAATATCTCAGAAATTACATGACAGTAGATGTCAAATACCCGCCGCTATGGCTGGAGGAGGGAGAGAGTTGAGAAATATTTTTCTATTTTTGTGTGCAATTGGGTTATTGTCATTTTCGGCACTGGCTGAAAACTATTACATTGACCATGTGGCAGAGGAAAACTGGACCACATCCATCACAGTCTACAACGACGGGCCTGATGACCTGACTTTTGACCTGCAGCGGTGGGACAATTCAGGAACAACTCTGACAACGATGAGCGCCGTTTCGGTCCCTGCCAACAGTTCCACTACACTGACCAATGCGGATTTCGGATACAACGGAACCGCAATGGTAGTGACTCCCTCACAAGCCACTCTGGTGGTGAAGCTATCCTACCGCTATCAGGATTCCCATTCCTTATGCGAGTTTTTCTTACCGCAGGAGCATCTGGCCGGGCATTGGATGCTACCCAACCCCTACCAGACCCATTTTGACTGGTTCGGAGTCGCAGTGGCCAATTTTACCGGTACGACCGCGAATGTCACATTGAAGGCCTGGCACAATGGTACTGTGGTCGGCACCGCGACAAAAGCCGTTTCCGCACATACGAAACTGGTGGATGTTTCTTCCGGTTTCTGGTCAGGGATAAATTATGCAGACGTGGATATGGTGACAATGGACAGTGATGTGAATATACCGGCTCCGGTATCTATCACAGGGAATACGGAACAGGACCGACATGTATTCTTCCTGGCGGAAAATGAAGTGGACCCCTGCCCGGGTACTGAAAAGGTATATGTTATTCCCCATGTGGCGGAATCAAACTGGACAACGCTCATCACCGCGTTTAACAACGGAGATTCTGCTCAGTCTTTCACATTTTCAAGCTGGAACGGGGATGGAACAGCGGATGTTACGGCACGGGTTGTTTCAGTTCCGGCCCATGGCAGAGCCGTGCTTTCCGCGGGGACCGATTTTGTTTACAGTGGAACAGCTTCTATCGTGACCAATGGCTGCATGCATTTCAAGCTGTCTTATCGCTATGGGGAGTCGGAATCCCTCTGTGAGTTTTTCCTGTCGGAATCCACTTCCACACAATGGTTCATCCCCAACTCCATCCACACCTGGTTTGACTGGTTTGGTCTGGCTATGTGCAATCCCACCGATGAACCGATCGTTGTGGCAGTGGATGCCTACAAAGACGGTGCTTTTCTCGAGATCGGCACAAAACTCCTGGAACCACACACAAAAACTGTGGGCCTTGCCAACGACTTCTGGCCCAACATTTCCAAGGCGAAAGCAACCGAGTATGACGACGTGGACATGGTGGTCATCCGCTCCAATGCCCCCATTCCGGCGCCATTGTCAATTACAGGGAACACTGAACAGGACCGGCACGTATTTTTCCTGTCCAACCGGAACCTGGTCAACTATCCGTTCCCGGATGCCGCCTTCAAGGCTTATGTTCTGGAAAACTTCGACACCGATGAAAACGGGATCGTTGACGCAAGTGAAGCCGCAGCCGTTATCCAAATAGACACCCCGGGCGAAGAGTTCGCTCGAGGTTCGATTCGTGATCTGACGGGTGTTGAAATGTTCACCAATCTCGTTCTCCTGGATTGTGCTCACGAACAACTGAGCTGGCTTCCGGATCTTTCCGCTCTAACAGAACTGGGCACCATCTATGCAAATGACAATTACCTGGCAACCCTGCCCTCTATGGATGCGTTGTCCAAACTGCATGTGCTGAACTGTAACTGGAACCAGATCGAGGAATTGCCTCCGCTGACGGGACTCACTTCGCTTTCATTTCTCTATCTCGGCGATAATCAACTCCAGCAAATGCCTGACCTGACTCCGCTGACAGATCTGACACTTCTGGAGGTGAGCTACAATCAATTGTCTTCCCTGCCGGGCATTTCGAGCCTTACCGGGCTCTCAAACCTGCAAATTTCGGGGAACCAGTTCTCCGAGTTTCCGGACATCAGCGGTCTGACCAACCTGGAGGCCATCTATTGCTCCAATAATCCACTGGGTGAACTTCCGGATCTTTCAGCCTTCACGAACTTGGTCATCCTTCATTGCAGTAGCAATAACCTGACGGAAATTCCGGGACTGGCTTCGCTGGTAAACATGACCTCACTGCGCTGTTCTTTCAACGAACTGACGGACATGTCCGCCGTTGCTGGTCTTGTACACTTAACGACATTTGCCTGTGAATACAACCCTGTCACCAGCCTGCCGGACCTTTCGGGATTAACAGAACTCCGATATCTATATTTATCAGGCAGTCCCATTTCAGAAATCCCGGGATTGGCCAGTCTCTCTCAGCTGCGCACGCTTTATGCCGACGCTACCGATATGACCGATTTTTCGGGCGTGGCAGGCCTGACGACACTGGAGCGGCTCTACATCAATACTAACACTGTAACCGTTTTGCCGGACCTGTCCGCACTGGACAATCTCCACACGTTCTATTGTTACGATTGCGGGCTGGAGGACATTCCGGACGTGACCGGTTGCGCTGCGATGAACCGGTTCTGGTGCTACTGGAACCAGTTTGGTGCCGACGATTGCCCCATGATCCAGGCTATCGAAGCCATGGGGCTTGCCGACTTTCAGTACAACCCCCAGCTTTCAGGCCCCGACCTGACTTGTCCGTAGAGAGTACGAGTAGGAGTAGGAGTAGAGGCCGGAACAGACGGGGAATGGTAAATGACCAATTCCCTGTCTTTCCGGATCCCGCTAATCACAAGCTACGAGTTACAAATCACGAAGCCGAAGGCGTCATGCATTCCTTCTTTTTTCTTTCCCCTTTCCCCGGGGGAAGGTGTGCGTTATGATGGGCAGGAAGGAAATTTATAGGTACAGGAGTGTGGAATGATTGTACTGGATGGCCATTCACTGACAGTGGAAAAACTGGTCCGAATTGCCCGTGAGGGTGAAAAGGTGGAACTCCACCCGGACGCGAAAGAGCGAATCCAAAAATGCCGCCGGATGCTGGAAGACAAGATTGAGAAACATGAAATCATGTACGGCGTCAACACCGGCATCGGAGAGTTTTCGGAAGTTGTACTGGATGACGAACAGGTCAAGGAATTCCAGAAATATCTGATTTACAACCATGCTGCGGGAATTGGTGATGCAATGCCGGCAGACTGGGTACGGGGTGCCATGGCGGGACGGATCAACGTCCACGCCCACGGAAACTCCGGCTGCAGATTGGTCATTACCGAGACACTGGTAGAGATGCTCAACCGGGGGGTCACTCCCTTCGTCTGCAAAAAGGGATCTGTAGGCGCGTCCGGGGACCTCGCCCCGATGGCTCAAATCGCACTTTTGTTAATGGGGGAAGGCAAAGCCTGGTACGATGGCGAATTGCTGCCGGGAAATCTCGCAATGGAAAGAGCCGGAATTCCCCTGCCGGGGCTGCAGGCCCGTGACGGTCTGGCTACCATCAACGGATCCAATGTTCTCACCGCAATGAGTGCCCTGATGATTTATGACACAAAGAACTGGCTGAAACAGGCGGAAATTGCCGCCGCGATGTCTCTGGAAGCGTTACTGGCAAACTTCAGCCCCTATGACGATCGCCTTCATGCGGCAAGGGGCTTTTCCGGTGCAAGACAAAGTGCCGCCAATATTCGAAACTGCGTGGCAGGCAGCGACCTTCTCACCGGCAAATTGAAAGTCAAAGTGCAGGACGCTTACTCCATGCGGTCCACTCCCCAGGTTATCGGGGCAGCACGGGACGCACTGGGCTACGCCCGTTCCCAGGTGGAAATTGAGTTGAACGGTGTGGGAGACAATCCGGTTTTCTTCCCGGACCAGGGAATCCAGATATCCGGCGCCAATTTCCAGGGAACACCGGTTGCGCTCCCCATGGAAATGATCGGGATGGCCGTCACAATGGTCAGCGTCATTTCCGAACGCCGGATGAATCGATTGAACAACCCGGCATTGAGCGGAGGTCTCCCCCCATTCCTGACTAAAGGTGCCGGCATGTTCTCCGGCCTGATGCTGAGCCAGTACACTGCCGACATGCAGATCGTGGAACAGAAAATCCTCTCTACTCCGGCAGCGATCCAATCCATTCCGGCAGCCGCAGATCAGGAGGACTTTGTCTCAATGGGCATGAACACAGCCCAGAAGAATTTCCAGATCCTGGACAATGCATTTGGCGTGCTGGGAATCGAATTCATGGCTGCCGCACAGGCACTGGATTTCCGTGATTTCAGTTTCGGCAAGGGCGTGCAGACAGCGAAAGACACCATCCGAAAACATGTGGAATTTCTCGACATTGACCGGCCGCTTTATGAGGACCACAACACCATGAAGAAACTCGTCGAGGAACTGTCCATTCTCCGGGCAGTGGAAGCGGTAACCGGAACATTGGAATAGGGAAGAACAGCAAAACGCCATGAAGGTTCTTATCACAAAACGAATCCCGGAAGCGGGAATCTCGTTTCTCCTTGAAAAAGGATATGAAGTTGTCGTCCGGGAGAAAGATGGACTGATTTCACCGGATGAATTGATCCGGGGCTTGCAGGACTTCGACGGCATGATTTCCATGTTGTCCGACCCCATCGGGGCGGACGTACTGTCAACGGCCGGAAAATGCCGGGTCATAGCCAATTACGCGGTGGGAACCAACAACATCGACATCAAAGCGGCAAATAAACAGGGCATCACCATAACCAACACCCCGGATGTACTGACAGAGGCAACTGCCGAACTGGCCATGGCACTGCTTCTCGCCGCGTCAAGGCAGATAGTGCAAGCAGACCGATTTGCCAGGGAAGGAAAATTTAAGGGCTGGGACCCCCTTCTCCTGCTTGGAAAAGGACTGGATGGGAAAACAGTGGGCATTGTGGGGATGGGCCGAATTGGACAGGCTTTCGCCCGGATGGTATCAGGGTTCAATGCCCGGGTCCTGTACTACTCCCGTACAAAACAGCCTGTCCCCTACCCTCTTGTTGACTTTGAAACCCTGCTGAAAGAATCCGATTTCATATCACTGCACCTGCCACTGACAAATGAGTCCCGCCATATGTTTGCCGTAAATGAGTTCAACCTGATGAAAGAAGGCGTTGTTTTCATTAACACGGCAAGGGGCCCCATTGTCAGAGAAAAAGACCTTGTGAACGCATTGAAGTCCGGGAAAATCGCCTTCGCCGGACTGGATGTCTATGAATTTGAACCGGATATCACCGAAGAACTGAAGACCACGGATAATGTGGTACTGCTGCCCCATATCGGCTCTGCAACCGAAAAGGCCCGGAATGATATGGCCATCCTCGCCGCGGAAAACGTGGACGCGGTATTGAAGGGGAAACCTCCCATCACACCCTGCGGCGTGATGGGAGGAAGTGAAAAGTGAAAGTGCGTGTGCACGAGGGAATGTCCATTCTCTGCTGTTTCTAAACCATCCACCGTCCATCATCCGCGGCGGCTTTGTCCCCCTCCTCTCCGGTCAGAACACATCACCCATCACCCTTCACTCATCACGGCGGCAACGCTGCCTGAAATCTTCTTCCCTTGATAATTGAAGCAAAACCGGGCACAATAGGGTGAATCCGGAACATGGAGGGTATCTTGAAAAAACTGATACTGGCTTTGGTGCTGATGGTTCTGTTTCTTATCAAATATCCCCTTGCCACACTGGAAAGTGTGAACAAGGTAAGCGACTATCCGGCGATGGAAATGGATTTTTATGGAAGCAATGTGCTTTTGCCACAAAACGCGGCCCAGGTTCATAAGTTGATCGAGCGCTTCTATCCAAAGGCCGCTCAGAAACCCGCCGACATCAATTGCTCCCTGATCGGGGTACACAATCCATCTTCAGGTTCCATTTACGGCAGAAATTTCGACTGGTACCATACCATTCCCATCATTTTCCGTGTCCACAGAATGCCCGGCCGCTATGCGTCCATCTCAATGGTGGATGGTTCCTACCTCTCCGTTACGGGAAGTCTCTCGCTGCTGGACCGGATCAATATGATGGGTGGTTACATATCTCCTTTTGACGGAATGAATGAAAAGGGACTGTTCATTGCCATAGCGATGATTGGCAAAGGCAAGGTACCAACAGATCCCAAAAAGGAAACGCTGACTTCCGTACAGATGGTTCGAAAAATACTGGATACGGCAGCCACACTGGATGAAGCATTGAACATCTGTAACAGCTACAATATTGACTTCTTCCCCGGTCCCCACCTCCATTTTCTCATCGCCGATGCCACCGGAAAGGGCGCGGTCGTAGAATTCTCGTCTGAAGGTGTGAAAGTCTACCGGAAAGACAACCTGATTTTTGCAACAAATTTCGTAATGGCACCTGGAACGCCTGAAGATTTCGTCGGGAAATGCTGGCGCTTTGACAAAATAAATGCCACGTTGTCTGAGAATAGAAATACACCGTTCACAGAAAAGGACATGATGAATTTACTGGACAACGTCAAACAGACATTGAATAAGGGCGGTACGGAATGGTCTGCCGTATATGAGAGTACCGGTGATCTGACCGTCTGTTTTGGCAAAGATTATTCCCAACCCTATCATTTCAAACTGGAGAAATAGAAAACATGACACGAATTACGGATGAAGAAATCGCCCGACACGGATTAACCCTTGATGAATACGAACAGATTTGCGGCTTCATGGGCCGTGACCCCAACCATGTGGAACTGGGTATTTTCTCCGTAATGTGGTCAGAGCATTGTTCCTACAAGAGCTCCCGGGCCTATCTGAAAGAATTCCCCACCGAAGGCCCCCAGGTAATCCAGGGACCGGGCGAAAATGCCGGTGTGGTGGATATCGGTGATGGTCTTGCAGTGGTGTTCAAAATGGAAAGCCACAACCATCCATCCTTCATCGAACCCTATCAGGGAGCGGCCACTGGTGTCGGTGGAATTTTGCGAGATGTGTTTACCATGGGCGCCCGGCCCATTGCCAACATGAACTCGCTTCGTTTCGGTGAACTGAACACGGAAAAGATGAAATATCTTGTCCACGGAGTGGTGGCGGGAATCGCCGGATACGGGAACTGCATGGGAATCCCGACCGTAGGGGGCGAAGTATATTTTGATGATTGTTACGCGGGAAATATTCTGGTCAACGCCTTCACGCTGGGGTTGGCGAAAGCGGACAGAATATTCTATGGAACTGCGTCCGGTGTGGGAAATCCCGTGATTTACGTCGGGTCAAAAACAGGCCGTGATGGGATTCACGGTGCAACCATGGCCTCCGAGGAATTCGACGAGGGCTCCGAAGAAAAGAGGCCTACCGTGCAGGTTGGCGACCCGTTCACGGAAAAACTGCTTTTAGAGGCCTGCCTGGAGCTTTTCAAAACCGACTGCCTGGTGGGAATCCAGGATATGGGTGCCGCGGGCCTGACATCTTCATCATTTGAAATGGCGTCCCGGGCCGGTTCCGGTATTGACATGTACCTTTCGAAGGTGCCCCTTCGGGAAGATGGAATGACGCCTTATGAAATCCTGCTGTCTGAGTCTCAGGAACGGATGCTGCTGGTTGCCAAAAAAGGAAGGGAACAGGAAGTATTCGATATTTTTGAAAAATGGGGACTGGATGCCGCGACGGTGGGAAAGGTTACGGATGGTGGTCGATTCAGGATTTATGACCGAAACGACGAACTTTGTGCTGACATGCCGGTTGGCGCGGTGGTTGACAATTGCCCCCTCTATCATCGTCCAGCGGAAAAATCTCCCAATCATGACGAAACCACCGGTTTCGATGTGGAAACTCTCAGCAAACCTGAAAACCTGAATAGCGAACTGAAAGCACTGCTCCATTCTCCCACCGTCGCTTCCAAACGACCGGTGTACACCGTCTATGATCATATGGTTCGAAACAATACCGTATTTCGACCGGGAAGCGCCGCCGCACTGGTCCGGGTAAAGGGAACCACCAAAGGCATTGCTATGACCACCGACTGCAACGCCCGGTACTGCTATCTCGATCCTGAAACCGGCGGAAGAATCGCGGTCGCGGAAGCGGCACGGAACATTGCCGCCACCGGTGCAAAACCCCTTGCTATCACCGACTGCCTCAACTTCGGCAACCCGGAAAAACCGGAAATCATGTGGCAGTTCGCAAGAGCTGCCAGGGGTATATCAAAAGCCTGTCTGGCACTGGATACGCCGGTTGTTTCGGGAAACGTCAGCTTCTACAACGAAACAATGGGCGAAGGTATTTTCCCAACCCCCACCATCGGCATGGTGGGCCTCATTGAAAACATTGAAAACCGCGTTCAGAGCCAATTTCAACACCCGGGCGACAGCATCATTCTCATCGGGAAGCTCACCGGCGAAATCGGAGGAAGTGAATACCTGAAAGGGAAAACCGGCAAAATCCAGGGAAAATGCCCGGAAATCGAGATCTCAGATACAGCTGCCATTATCAAATTCATGGGTGAGTGCGCAAAGAAACAACTTCTCTCATCCGCCAATGACGCGTCCGAAGGCGGCATTGGCGTGGCCCTGGCTGAATGCTGCTTCGGGGAACCGGAAACCGGATGCCAGGTTGACCTCGAATCCAATGGAATGCGTCCCGACTTCCTGCTCTTTGGCGAAAGCCAGAACATCATGGTCCTGTCATGCCCCCCTGAAACCGCCGAACCCGTCCTGAACCTGGCAAGGGCCGCCGGCCTCACCGGACAGACCATTGGCACAGTAACGGAAAACACCTTTGAAATCGCCATTGACGGGAACACAACTATTTCACAGTCAACAGGCAAGCTGAAAGAAATCTGGGACTCCGCCCTGGAAAATCATCTCCGCTGAGGCAGGGCTGGTTGGCTACCTTTAGGGGATGCTGCTTCAATACGTGGCACTTCGTACCACTTCCGTCACCGGCACCGAACGACTCTTTCATGCAAGCGTGAGAGCCGTCCGTCGCCGCCGCCGTTTTTGCTTCGCATGAATTGAAACAGCAAATAAGCGTGTAAGACGACTGAAATAACAACTCCTTACTACCACCCCCTCCTTCCCATTGACGCTCAAGTCTCGGACCATCTGTGCGTGTTCACTCCCTGCACTTCTCGTCACGTACGCATGTACTGTTCCTCATTCTCTTCAGTCGTGAACGCGCACATCTGCCCCAATCCGTCGCGTCCCGCGATCTCCCGGTTGGTGCGTTTCGCCTCACGGCTCAACTCCCGCCCGAGATCGGTGCTGAGGAATTGTAAATTATTTATCCTGAAAGTTCAGTCCGGGCTGCTGCGCAGGCCATAGGAGAGAGAAGTTTGAGTCTGAGTCTGAGTCTGAGTTTAAGTGGAAAGGCAGGGAGTGGTTATTCCCTTCCTCTCTGGCCACCAAACGGCGGTTCTAACCCGGTGCTTCTTGTTTTCCGGAGTTTTGAGTCTTCGTGTCTCTGGAATTATCCCTCTGGTTCTATCATCTAACACCTTGCACCTAAAACCTACCATCCCGCCGAAGTCGGTGGGCTTTGGGATGGATCTCTCCTGAATTGCCGCGCATTCAAACAGCCCGTTTCCAG